>NZ_CAXUPU020000016.1:0-147841 GCF_964252755.1 Caballeronia sp. LjRoot29
GCGCCGCCACGCGCAGTGGCTAATAGTGATAAAGAAAACAGCTAACGTATAACCCGCGAAGACTTGGAAAGCAGCAACCCGGCATTGACTCAGGCCGCTAACACCAGAACCTAACAACCCGGCATTGACTCAGACCGCTAACCCCAAAACCTAACGCCGCCACACCAAAAAAAATTTCCAAGAAGTACGAACGAAACCACCCTGTGAGAAGGAGTTCAGTAAATGAAAGCGTTTCATACAGTAGCCACCGTTGGCATTGCCGCCCTGTGCGCAGCAGCCTTCACCTCCGCGCAAGCCGACACTAAAACCATATACATCGGCATGAACGGCGGCCCAATGGAAAAGGCCTACACGAGCGAAGTCCTGCCAGAATTCGAAAAGGCGAACAACGTAAAAGTGGTCGTAGTCCCAGGCACATCCTCAGACATCCTCGCCAAGCTCCTGGCGAACAAAGCCAAACCACAAATCCACGTAGTGTTCCTCGACGATGGCGTGATGGCCCGCGCAGTCAGCATGGGCGTCTGCCAAAAACTCGACGATAGCCCCGAGCTCAAGCAGCTCTACCCGTTCGCGCGCATGAAGGACGACATCGGCGCCGGCGTGCAACTCGGCATGACCGGTATCGCGTACAACACGAAACTCTTCGCGGCCAACGGCTGGGCGCCGCCCACCTCATGGCTCGATTTCGCCGATCCGAAATACAAGGACAAGGTCGTGTTCCAGTCGGCATCGAGCAGCACGTTCGGCCTGCACGGCTTCCTCATGATCAACCGCCTCGAAGGCGGCTCCGAGAAGAACGTCGAACCGGGCTTCACGAAATGGCAAAGCACCGTCGGCCGGAACGTGATCGAATACATCCCGAACTCGGCAAAGATCTCGGAGATGGTCCAGACCGGTCAAGCCGGCCTGTTCCCGCTCACCCCGACCGCAGTGGGTGACCTGCAAGCGAAGGGCATTCCCGTCGCCTACGTGAACCCGAAGGAAGGACCGGTCCTGCTGCTGGTCGATGAATGCGTGGTGGCAAACAACCCCGATCCGGCGCTCGCGCAAAAGCTCGCTCAGTTCATGATCTCGGCATCGGCACAAAGCAAGGCAGCAAGCGCCGGCCGCCAGATTCCGACGAACCGTCAAGCAACAATGCCCGACACAATGCAGAAGCAACTCGGTAATCTCGATGACCTCGTGAAGAAGGTCAACGTGGTCGACTGGGACGTGATCAACGCAAATCGTCCGCAATGGGACGCGCGCTGGAATCGTCAAGTCGAAAAATGATCTGAATCCTGATTAGCAAAACGGGCGTTGTCAGGGGTTTCCCGGCAACGCCCGTTTCCGTATACACCGCCTTCTTATTCCTTCGAATTGATGATGACCCTCGACACCGCATGCTCCTGCAAGCCCCATTTCTTCAGGATCTTCGTATAGGTGCCGTCAGCAATCAGCTTGCCGAATGCCTGGCTCAGTGCATCGTTTGAAGCCGGGCTGTTCTTCGACATGCCAATAGCCGTGTATTGCGACAGGAACGGCTGACCGATCGGCGCATACGCATCTTTCTCAAGCGTGTTCTGGTACGGCAGCGTTTCGCCGCCTTGCACGGCAGCGTCAATGCGTCCCTGGCGCAACTGCAGGCGAGCGTCGGCTGAGCCATCCGTACCCACAACTTGCACAGCCGGTTTCCCTGCCTTGACGCAGTGCTCGTCGCTCCACGTCTTGATGTCGTCGGGCCACGACGTGCGGCGGCTCGCGCCCACATGTTTGCCGCACACTGTCTCGATCGATGGGAAGTCGCCAGCGCGCGCCTTCAGCGTATAGAACTGCGGTCCGGACTTGATGTAATCAAGAAAATTGATTGCATCACGACGCGTCGGCAAATCCGTCATGCCGGACAAAATTACATCCACCCGATGCGTGGTCAGCGCGCTCATCATCTGGTCGAAGTTGGTCTCTTCCCACTTGAGCTTTACCCCCATCTTCGCGGCCAACGCGACACCTAAGTCGACGTCGAAGCCGGTGAGTTCATCGGATGCCGGGTCCTTGTATTCGAACGGCGGATAGTTCGGCACGATAGCGGCCGTGAGTGTGCCGTTACCCGCGACTGGGGTCTGCGCATGAGCCAGCGACGCACCAAGCGATACTGCGCCAAACGCGATGCTGACAAGAGTTCGCCGGAATAAGGATTCGATCATGAAAAGTCGCCTGAACGTGAGGTTGACGAAAATGAAAGGGTATAAAAAGCCGCTGCAATACGCGCCGTGGCGCTAGGAAAGCACAGCCGAAATGAACTCTTGAGTACGCGCTTGTTCTGGTCGCGACAACACCTGTTCCGGCGAGCCGCTTTCGACCACCTTGCCCTGATCCATGAAGACCACGCGGTTCGCCACTTCGCGCGCAAAGCCGAGTTCGTGCGTGACGACGATCATCGTCATGCCGCTCTTGGCCAGATCACGCATCACGCTCAATACTTCGCCTACCAGTTCGGGGTCGAGAGCGGAAGTGGGTTCGTCGAAGAGCATGAGTTGAGGGTGCATGGCCAGCGCCCGCGCGATGGCGACACGCTGCTGCTGGCCACCCGACAACTCGACCGGAAACGCATCGCATTTGTGAGCCAGTCCGACACGCGTCAGCAACGCGCGCGCTTCTTCAATCGCCTCGGACTTTTTCTTCTTCAATACCTGGACCGGCCCTTCAATCACATTTTCCAGCACCGTCATATGCGGAAAAAGATTGAAGCGCTGGAACACCATGCCGGTTGCAAGACGTTGACGCGCCATCTGCTTTTCAGAGAGCGGATACAGCTTGTTCTCGACGCGCCGGTATCCGACCAGTTCGTCATTCACCCACAGCGCACCGCCGGAAATGGTCTCGAGCTGGTTGATACAGCGCAGGAAGGTGCTCTTGCCCGAGCCGGACGGACCGATGATGCACAGCACTTCGCCCTTCGCGACATCGAGGTTGATGCCGTGCAGCGCCTGGAACTCGCCATACGACTTGCGCAGGTCGACCGCTTTGACTAATGGATTCATGGTTGAGTGGTTCGCGGTTGAGTGGTTACTTTTCTGCTATTGCTTCGCGGGTGGGCGGCCCGCGCCTCGCGCGAAGCGTCGTTCGACCCGCGACTGCAGCAAGGAAAGCACCGTGACAATGACCAGGTACCAGACGCCCGCGACCATCAGCAATTCGATCACGCGAGCGTTCGCATAGTAGATGTTCTCGGCGCTGTGGAGCATTTCCGCGTACTGGATCACGCTTGCCAGCGAGGTCAGTTTCACCATGCCGATCAGTTCGTTGCCAATAGGCGGCACGATCACGCGCATGGCTTGCGGCAGAATTACACGGCGCAGTGCCTGAAGCTTGGGCATGCCGATCGACTTCGCTGCTTCGTACTGGCCGGTGTCCACCGAGAGCAGGCCCGCACGCACGACTTCCGATGTGTAGGCACCCTGATTAATCCCCAGTCCGAGCAGGGCGGCCAGGAACGGCGTCATGATGTCGACGGTGCGGAATTCGAACAGGCCGGGAATGCCCATGACCGGAAACACCAGCGCGAGGTTGAACCACAACAACAATTGCAGGATCACCGGCGTGCCGCGAAACAGCCATACGTAGCCATGCGCGACGGCTTGCAGGACCGGGTTGGTCGAGAGCCGCATGATCGCAACGATGACCCCGAGCACAATCCCCAGCGCCATCGCGAGGATCGTCATGACGATGGTATTGCCAAGGCCCTTGAGGATCGACTTGGCTGTCAGGAACCGCCCCACGACGACCCAGTCGATCTGCCCGCGCGCAAACGCCACGACGATATAGGCCACGATCGCAACGATAACGACCGAGGCAAGATACCGCCCGTAGTAGCGACGCGGCACGTGCTCGAAGTTAGAAATATCGGTGAAGCTGTCGTTGTTGCCGGCCGCCGATACGCGGTCGTTCGAAGCACTCAGCATGAAGGTCCCTTGTAGTGAGCCGCCCACGCGACTTGTTCTTCAATAGCGCTGCGCAGGCGCGCGATCTGTTCGCTCACGCGTGCCGGCGCCGTGCCGCCATAACCGCTGCGCGCCGCCACCGCGGCGTCCAGCGTCACGTGATCGAGCACGCCGGGTTCAAGTCTCGCATCGACCGCTGCAAGCGTTGCCACGGAGACATCGCCGAGTTCAATGCCCTGCTGTTCGCAGGCCCGCACCAGCGCGCCGGTGATCTCGTGCGCTTCGCTGAACGGCACGCCACGCAGCGCGAGCCAGTCCGCGACTTCAGTGGCGAGCGTAAACCCGAGCGGCGCCTGACGCCGCATTTCATCCATGTTCACGCGCATGGTGCGGATCATACCGGCCATTGCAGGCAAGACAAGATCGAGCGTGTCGATACTATCGAACGCGGCGATCTTGTCTTCCGCGAGGTCACGGTTATAAGCGAGCGGCAGCGACTTGAGCGTCGCGAGCAAGCCACTCAGGTTGCCGATCAACCTGCCAGCCTTTCCACGCGTCAGCTCGGCAATATCCGAGTTTTTCTTCTGCGGCATGATCGAGCTGCCGGTGGCATATGCATCGTCGAGTTCGACCCAGCGAAATTGCCGCGACGTCCACAAGATCACTTCTTCCGAGAGCCGCGACAGGTTCACCGCGAGCATGCTCGTGATGAACGTGAACTCTGCAACGTGGTCGCGCGAGGCGACGGCGTCGATGGAGTTTTCGCACGGGGCCTCGTAGCCGAGTTCCAGCGCGGACAGATCGGCTCGCAAGCAGATTGCGGACCCCGCCAGCGCCGCCGCGCCTAATGGAGAACGCGCGCTGCGGCGATCCCAGTCCACCAGCCGGTCGACATCGCGATAAATCGACTGCGCATGAGCGAGCAACTGATGCGCGAAAACAATCGGCTGTGCCGGTTGCAAATGCGTAAAGCCGGCGGTGATGGTCTCCACATGCGCCTCAGCCTGTTCAACCAGCGCGTGTTGCAATTCGATCACGGCCAACGCGAGCTTGCGAGCCTTGTCGCGCAGATATAAACGCAAGTCGTTCGCCGCTTGATCGTTGCGTGAACGGCCGGCGCGCAGCTTCCCGCCGATTGCCTTGAGCCGCTGGGTGAGTTCGCGCTCGAGGAAGGTATGGACATCTTCGTCGGCAAGGATAGGGGCGAGGTCGCCCGCGACGAACTCGTTCTCTATCTGCTGCATCGCGTCGAGCAGTTGCTGTAGCTCGTCGGCGGTGAGGATGCCGGCGCGTTTCAGTTCTTTTGCATGCGCGCGCGAACCGGCGAGATCGTAGGGCGCAAGACGGAAGAAGCTCGGGTCCGAGCGGGACAGGTTTTCAAGCGCCAGCGATGGACCTGATTTGAAGCGGCCGCCCCAAAGGCGTTCGGTTGTGTCGGTGGTGTTCATGCGTTTGCCTGGAAAGTGCCTATGAGTGCTTCGGAATGACGATCAGCTTGTGACCCAGCTTATGACTCAACTTATGGCTCCCAGCTTACGCAAACAAATTTTTTGCTTGTAGAGAGAATTAAATTCGCTTTAAATCAAATTTTTCTCAGCATCTTCCCCGTTTCCCACGTTCTCCGGATTTACCCGATGCGCTATCGGCTGCCCCCGCTCAATCCCCTGCGTGCCTTCGAAGCCACGGCGCGCCATGGCACCGTCGCGAGCGCGGCGGCAGAACTCAATGTCACGCCAAGCGCCGTGAGTCACCAGGTCCGTGTATTGGAGAGCACCCTTGGCGTGGCGTTATTCATTCGCTCGAAGGCGCGGGTGAAATTGACACCTGCCGGCGAGGCGCTGCTGCAGCCGGTCAAGAACGCGTTCGACATGATCGCAACCGCTGTGGTCAGGCTCGAGTCGCCGGTCATTGCGGGCGATCTGGTGGTGTCGGCTCCCATGTTGTTCACGTCGCGGTGGCTCGCGCGGCACATTGGCGACTTCCTCGAGCAATTCCCCGCCGTTAACTTAAAACTGATCCCGTCCAACGATGATAAGGAAATCTATTCATCCGACGTCGACCTCTGCGTCCGATACGGCGAGGGCCGCTGGCGCGATCGCGACGTCAAGCTCATCACGCATCCGGTCCTGTTCCCGGTCGTGAGTCCCGCGTTGATGAACGGGCCGCGCGCGCTTCGCACGGTGCAGGACCTGGCGAACCGGACCTTGTTCTGCGAACACGCCGGGTCGTGGATGCGATGGTTGGCAGAGGCATCGGCTGACAAGCTCGAAGGTTTGCGGATCCTTGAAATCGGCATTGCGCATGTAGGAATCGAAGCTGCAATACGGGGACAAGGCGTAGCATTAGGCGATAGCTTTTCCGCCCGCGACGATCTCGCCGACGGCACGCTTGTTCGCCCGTTTCGTATCACCGTGCCGGCCAAGCATGCGTATTACTGGGTGCGCCGGCATGAGCTCACGGAAGCGCCGATAGTGGCTGCTTTTGTTTCATGGGTGGAGTCGAAACTGGCGTGAAGCCTTCTATTTTTATCGGGTATGAAAATCATCCCGATTGCACGAAAACGTTTGCCTCTGAAAAAACTGAGGAAAGATTTGTTTCCTGACATTTATGCCATTTTCGCGCCATGTAGGCGTTGGCACGCGCCCGTTAAGATCGGTGCGTGAGTAGCCTTCTCGCTAGCCTGTTGGCTGCATGAAAGGCCGCACGGCTTCGCGCCGCACTCGATCCGGCTCGCCGTGTGCGACATGCCGCTTGGGGTCTCGGCTTGAGAGGCCCTGCCTGAACGGCGTCGTTGCATTCCAGCGGTTCATTTTTTCCTTTCCTGCTTTTTTCGAGCGCGTCTCAATGTGGATCGTCAACGTTGCGCTAAAGCGGCCCTACACGTTTATCGTGATGGCTATCCTGATCCTGTTAGCGACGCCGTTTGCGCTCCTGACAACGCCGGTCGACGTCCTGCCGGAAATCAACATTCCTGTCGTCAGCATCATCTGGACTTACACGGGCCTGTCGGCCGAGGACGTGGCCAACCGCATCACGCAGGTCAATGAGCGCAGCCTGACGACCACCGTCAACGACATCGAACATATCGAGTCGCAGTCGCTGCCGGGCATCGCCATCCTGAAGGTCTTCCTGCAACCCACCGCGAACATCCAGACTGCCATCGCGCAAACGGTGGCGGTCGAGCAGGCGCAGTTGAAGCAGATGCCGCCAGGCGCCACGCCGCCGCTCGTGATCAGTTATTCGGCCTCCAGTATTCCGGTGATCCAGTTGGGATTGTCGAGCACCACGCTCTCCGAGCAGGACCTGAACGACACAGCACTGAACTTCTTGCGCCCGCAACTGGTGACCATTCCCGGTGCGGCCGTGCCGTATCCGTACGGTGGCAAAAGCCGGCTGATTTCGGTCGATCTCGATACACGCGCATTGCTGGCGAAAGGCCTGACGCCTTCGGACGTAGTGAGCGCGTTCAACGCGCAGAACCTGATCTTGCCGACCGGCACGGCCAAGATCGGGATGAAGGAATACACGATCAACATGAATGGTTCGCCGGCTACCATCGCCGCGCTGAACGACATTCCGGTGCGCACGCTCAATGGTGCAACCACTTACCTGAGAGAGGTCGCGCATGTACGCGACGGCTTCTCTCCGCAGACGAATATCGTGCGTCAGAACGGGCATCGCGGCGTGCTGATGTCGGTGCTGAAGAACGGCAGCGCGTCGACGCTGTCCATCGTCGATTCTCTTTATGCGCTGTTGCCGAACGCCCGCGCTTCGTTGCCGCCGGACCTCACGATTACGCCGTTGTTCGATCAGTCTGTGTTCGTCAAGGCGGCCGTGCAGGGCGTGATTCGCGAAGCGCTGATTGCCGCTGCATTGACGGCCGCGATGATCCTGCTGTTCCTCGGCAACTGGCGCAGCACCTGCATCATCGCGGTCTCCATTCCGCTGTCGATCCTCTCGTCATTGCTCGTGCTGCATGCGCTCGGGCAGACCATCAACATCATGACGCTGGGGGGACTCGCGCTGGCGGTGGGTATCCTGGTGGACGACGCAACGGTGACGATCGAGAACATCGAGCGGCACTTGCACATGGGCACGGACCTGCATGAGGCCATTCTTGAAGGGGCCGGCGAAATCGCGGTTCCCGCGCTCGTGTCCACGCTGTGTATTTGTATCGTGTTCGTGCCAATGTTCTTCCTGACAGGCGTGGCGAAATTCCTGTTCGTGCCGCTCGCTGAAGCCGTGGTGTTCGCGATGCTCGCCTCGTACATCCTGTCGCGTACGCTGGTCCCCACGCTCGCAATGTTGTTGATGGGCCACGCGCACAAACCGAAGAACGGGTCGAAGCCGAATATATTCATGCGGCTGTATCACCGTTTCGATGCCGGGTTCGAGCGCATGCGCGCCACCTACATCATGATCCTGAGCACGCTGCTCGTGCGGCGCCGCATGTTCGCATCGGTATTTCTCGGTTTTTGCGTGCTGTCGGTAGGACTGGTGTTCGTGCTGGGCGAGGACTTCTTCCCGACTGTCGATGCCGGCGATATCCGCCTGCATATGCGTGCGCCGACCGGCACGCGTATCGAAGAAACTGCGCGGCTGGCTGATCAAGTGGAAGAGGTGGTTCGGCAGGTCGTGCCGGCGGCCCAGCTCAATACAATCCTCGATAACCTCGGCCTGCCGTATAGCGGTATCAACTTGTCGTACAGCAACGCGGGCACGATCGGTACGCTCGACGGCGAGATCCAGGTCGCGCTGAAGCCGGACCACGAGCCCACGCAGAACTTCGTGGACAAGTTGCGCGCGGAGTTGCCGCGGCGCTTTCCGGGCGTCGAATTTTTCTTCCAGCCTGCGGACATCGTCACGCAGATCCTGAACTTCGGTTTGCCGGCCGCTATTGACGTGCAGATATCCGGCGCGAACCAGCAGGGTAATTTCGATGTAGCGGCGAAGCTGATGAAGGCGATCCGGCGGATTCCCGGCACCGTGGACACGCATATCCAGCAGAAGCTCGACGAGCCTGCACTCAACTTGCAGATGGATCGCACCCGGCTCCAGCAACTCAACCTGACCGCAAGCAACGTTGCACAGAACGTGCTGATTTCACTGTCGGGCAGCTCGCAGACAGCGCCGGGTTTCTGGTTCAACAACAAGAACGGTGTTGAGTATTCGGTCGCGGTGCAGACGCCTCAGTACCAGGTTTCATCGATTGACGAACTGCTGCGCACGCCGGTTTCCGGCAGCGCCAACGGGCCCACGCAACTGCTTGGCAACCTCGTGCAAGTCACGCCGAAAAACCAGTTCGCCGTGGTGACGCACTACAACATCCGCCCCGTCATTGACGTGTTCGTGAGCGTGGAAGGGCGAGACCTCGGCAGCATCGCGAAAGAGGTCGACAAGCTCGTGGACCAGTCACGTGCCAGCCTGCCGCGCGGCAGCCAGATCATCGTGCGCGGTCAGGTCGCGACCATGCGTTCATCGTTCTTCGGCCTGGGTGTCGGCGTGGCGATGGCGATCGTGCTGGTGTACCTGCTGATCGTGGTGAATTTCCAGTCGTGGGTCGACCCGCTGATCATCGTCAGCGCGTTGCCGGCGGCGCTTGCCGGCATCGCGTGGATGCTGTTCCTCACCGGCACGCACCTGAGCGTTCCGGCGCTGACCGGCGCCATCATGACGATGGGTGTCGCGACCGCGAACAGTATTTTGATGGTGGCCTTCGCGCGCCAGCGGCTGCAAGCCGGTGCGCCGCCGCTGACCGCGGCGCTTGAAGCGGGGGCGAGCCGTATCCGCCCGGTGCTGATGACGGCCTTCGCGATGATCATCGGCATGATTCCGATGGCGCTCGGGCTTGGCGAGGGCGCCGAGCAAAACGCGCCGCTCGGCCGCGCGGTGATCGGCGGATTGCTGTTTGCCACTGTTTCCACACTCTTTTTCGTGCCGCTCGTGTTTGCGGGTATTCACAGCCGGCTGGCCCGGCGGCGTGATCGTCTGGCAGGTGACGACGATCACGGCGGCGGTAGTTCAGGCGGCGGTTCAGGCAACCACCCAAGTCACGACGGCCCCAATCGTGGCGCCGGCGAGCATGCTCCAAGTTAAATATGGCTGACTGATATGACAGAAAAATCTCATGCTTCGCTAGCGATTCCCGCAAGGGAAACCGAGGACGGGCACGCGTTGCCGCCTCGCGGCCGTGAATGGAAACGGGCGAAGATCGCCATCATCGTGGTGCTGGTGCTGCTGGTGCTGGGCGCCGGGCGCACGGTGGTGTCGGACATCATGCAAAGCCACTCGGTCGCTGCGACCTCGCAGCAAAACGCGAAGGTGTACGTGAATGTTGTCTTGCCCAAGCAAGCGGAGGGCGGCGGCAACACCCTGCTGCCGGGCACGCTGCGCGGTTATGTGGAGTCGCCTATCTACGCACGCGCTACGGGTTATCTGCTGCACTGGTATGCGGATATCGGCACACGGGTGAAGCAAGGGCAATTGCTGGCCGATCTCGATACGCCTGAGATCGATCAGGAACTGAAGCAGGCGGTGGCGCAACGCGACCAGTCGTCATCCAGTCTCGTGCTCGCAAAAAGTTCGTTCGAGCGCTGGCAGCAATTGCGTCAACGCGATGCCGTCTCGCAGCAGGAACTCGATGAACGCCAGAGCACCTATAACCAGGACGTGGCGAACCTTGCGGCTGCCAACGCGAACGTGCAGCGTCTGACGCAGCTTGAATCGTTCAAACGTATTACGGCGCCGTTTGCTGGCGTGGTGACGCAGCGCAATGTGGATGTAGGAGACCTGATCGATGCTGGCAGCGGCGCGAGCCGTGCGCTCTTCGCACTCGCGCAGTCGGACCCGCTGAGAGTCTATGTTCAGTTGCCGCAGGCTTACGCCCAGAACGTGGCGCAAGGGCAGGATGTCATCGTCACGCAGGCGGAGTTGCCGGGCCAGCAGTTCCACGGTTCGATCGCTCATATCTCCGGCGCAATCGACGTCCCGACTCGTTCGCTGCAGATCGAAGTCCGCCTGCCCAATCCGGACAACAAGCTGCGACCGGGTGCTTACGTACAGGTCGCGCTGCCGGCGACCGTGCGAGCGCCTTTGCTGGTGCCGGGCAACGCGCTGCTGTTCCGTTCCGAAGGACCGCGAGTTGCCGTGGTCGATCAGAACGGCAACGTCAACCTGCACAAGATCGTGATTGCGCAGGACCTGGGGCCGTCGCTGGAGATTGAAAGCGGTATTGAATCGACCGACAAGATCATCATCAATCCGAGCGACTCCATTGCGGACGGCGACCATGTGCTGATCGCGCCGCTTAAGCAGCAGCCTGCCAAGAAGGGGACGTCGTGAAGCGCGCGCGCCAGTGGCCGATTCGGTCGGCACGGCTGAAGACCCTGATCACCAGCACGACCGTTGCGGCATCCGGAGCGTTGCTGCTGTCCGCGTGCACGGTTGGGCCGGACTACAAGCAGCCTCACGCCGACACACCGCCTGCGTGGCATACCGACGGATACTGGCGCGTCGCCGAGCCGTCGCACGCGCCGATAGACCCGCAATGGTGGACCAGTTTCGGCGATGACTCGTTGAATGGCTTTGAACAGCAGGCGCTGGCGCAGAACCAGACGCTCGCCGCCGCCAGCGCGCATTACGCGCAGGCACGGGCGACCCTCGCGAACAACAAGGCGCAGCAGGTGCCCGAAGTTGACCTGGGCGCTAACGCATCGCGTTTCCGGATATCGCAGAACCGGCCGCTGACCAACTACGCGACGCCGACCCAGTCGACGGTGCAGAACAACGTCCAGGTCGGTCCGACCATCGACTACGACACGGACCTGTTTGGCCGGATTCGCCGCGAAGTCGAGGGCGCGGAAGCGTCCGCCGAACAATCACGCGACGATCTCGCCAACGCGCGGCTCGTGCTGACCACGGACTTGGCGAGCGACTACTTTTCGATGCGCGAACTCGATGCCGAGATCGACGTGCTGAACCGGTCGGTCGTCCTGCAGCAGAAGGCGCTGGACTACGTGACGACCGAGCATGATCTCGGTTCGGTGTCCGGGCTCGACGTGCTGCAACAGAAATCCGAACTCGATTCCACGCGGGTCCAGGCTCGCTTGCTGCTGAACCAGCGCGCCCAGTTCGAGCATGCAATTGCTGCATTGATCGGCGTGCCAGCACCGCAGTTCGCGATTGCCCCGAAGGTGATCGCTACTACCGTCCCCACAATACCGCTCGGACTGCCAAGCGATTTGTTGCAGCGTCGTCCCGACATTGCATCGGCTGAACGCGCGATGGCGGCCGCCAACGCGCAGATCGGCGTGGCGAAAGCCGCGTTTTTCCCGAGCCTTTCGCTGACCCCGGGAATCGGCTGGGAAAGCACGCAGTTCGCCAGCCTGTTGAGCGCGCCCACGCTGATGTGGACGTTGGGCGCCGCACTCGGACAAGTCGTCTTCGATGGTGGCCGGCGCGCCGCCAATGTCGACTTTGCAAGCGAGGGTTATGTGGCGAACGAGGCAATGTATCGCCAGACGGTGCTCAATGCGTTCCAGCAGGTGCAGGACGGCGTGACCGGATTGTCGGTGCTCGACGCAGCATCGAAGGAATCGCAGGAAGCCGTCACCGACGCGCGGCGTCTGCTCTCGCTCGCCAACGATCGTTATTCGGGCGGCCTGGTTGCCTTCCTCGACGTGATCACCGCCCAGCAGTCGCTGCTCACAAGCGAGCGTCAGGATGTGCAGATTCATGGCCAGCAATGGACGATGTCGGTGTCGCTGGTGAAGGCGCTGGGGGGCGGCTGGGATGTCAACACGGCAGCAGCACCGGAGAAGACGGCGGCGGCGACCAACCCGCCAAACTGATTTGACACGCGAGTGACGTGATCCGCACGGTTCGCATAGACCAGGTTCTGCACTCGCAGCAAGGGAGAGACAACGTTTTCTTATAATGGGAAAACGTACATAAGAAGGCGCGCATGAAACTGCTTATCGTGGAAGACGAACACAAGGTGGTTGACTATTTGCGCTCCGGCTTGACGGAGCAGGGCTGGATAGTCGACGTCGCCCTCGACGGCGAGGAAGGCACGCATCTCGCGATCGAATTCGACTACGCCGTGATCGTGCTCGACGTGATGCTGCCCAAGCGCGACGGCTTCAGCGTGCTGAAGGCGCTGCGCGCGCACAAGGCCACCCCCGTCATCATGCTGACCGCGCGCGACCAGATCAACGACCGGGTGCGGGGCCTGCGCGAAGGCGCTGACGATTACCTGACAAAACCATTCTCCTTCCTGGAGCTGGTCGAGCGGCTTCATGCGCTCGCTCGGCGCACCCGCGTGCAGGAGTCGACGCTGATCTCGCTGGGCGACTTGTATGTCGACCTGATCGGCCGGCGCGCCACGCGTGATGGCGTGCGGCTGGACCTGACGGCCAAGGAATTCCAGTTGCTGAGCGTGCTGGCGCGCCGCCAGGGGGATATCCTGTCGAAGACGGCGATCACCGAACTGGTCTGGGACGTCAATTTCGACAGCCATACCAACGTGGTGGAAACTGCGATCAAACGCCTGCGGGCCAAGCTGGACGGCCCATTTCCGACCAAATTACTGCACACGGTGCGCGGCATGGGCTACGTGCTGGAGGTCCGCGAGGAAGCGGGAACATCATGAATCGATCCATCGCCCGGCGTCTGGCTTTCATGTTCGCGGCCGTCGCGCTGTTTGTCTTTACGCTGGTCGGGACCGGGCTTTTCCTGGTGCTGCGCACGCAACTCGAACTGCACTTGCGCGAGTCGCTCGACGACCGCACGCAGATCGCGCGGATCATCGTCTATCACGCGGTCACGCCTGAAAAGTGGAAGATCGCGCGCGAAAAACTCACCGACATGACGCCGCGCGACGGCGTCACGCTGTATTCGGTGTGGAGCGCCGACTCGTCTTATCAGTTCGGCAAGCCGGTCACCGGACAGGTCATGGATCGCTGGTCGGGCGGCTATGAACGGGTGCGAACCGGCCCCGGCAGCGAAAACGACATGCTTGCCAACACGGTGACACTGCCGGCTTATGGCCAGCGGCCGGCCGTGATGCTGCAGGTTGCCGCGGGTTATTCTGCGAACGCGCGGACCATGCGCGCGTTCGCCTTTGCGCTTGCCGCCTTGTCCGCCCTCGGCAGTCTCGGCGTGCTGCTGCTGAGTTATTCGGTCACCCGCATCGGGCTTGCGCCGCTGACGCGGCTGACTCGGGACGCGTCTGCGGTGAGCCCGAACAATCGCTCGCAGCGGCTCAATACGCGCTCGCTGCCGCTGGAACTCAACGATCTCGCCAATTCCTTCAACGGCGCGCTTGAGCGTCTTGACGGCGCTTATGGGCGGCTCGAATCGTTCAACGCCGATGTCGCGCACGAGTTGCGCACGCCCGTCACCATCCTGATCGGGCAGACGGAAGTGGCGCTGACCCGCAACCGCTCCGTCGACGACCTGCGTCACACGCTGCAGTCGAACCTGGAAGAGTTCGAGCGCATGCGGGCGATCATCAACGACATGCTGTTTCTCGCCCGGGCCGATCAGGGGGAGCGCGCGACGGGGCTTGTCGATGCATCGCTTGCCGCGGAAGTCGCGCATACGCTGGAATTCCTGGAGATTCCGCTCGAGGAAGCGCAGGTGCGCGCGGTCTATACAGGCGACGCGCTCGTGCGCGTGAACAAGTCGCTGTTTGGGCGCGCGTGTATCAATCTGCTGATGAACGCGATCCAGCACTGCGCGCCGGGCTCGAGCATCATGGTGTCGATTACGCGTGAAGGCGACCAGGTCCGCGTTGCCGTTGCCAATCCCGGAGAGCCGATTGAGCCGGCTGTGCTCGATCATCTTTTCGACCGGTTTTATCGCGCCGAGGTCTCGCGGACCAACAGTCGCGAGAACCATGGGCTGGGTCTGGCGATCGTCAAGGCGACTGCGGAAATGCATGGCGGCAAGGTGTCGGTGACGAGCAGCGCGGGCATCAATACCTTTGCGTTTTCGGTTGCGGCGACAGGAAGTGGGCAGGTGAGCTCAACTGGGATTCCTAACGTGAATGCGCCTGCGAGTGTTTCGTCCAGTGCGTCCCCCGCCGATGCTCCGATGCAGCCCGCCTCGGCAAATCACTGACACTGGCATGGCATCAATGCTTGCCCGGCGCTTCGCGCGCCGGGGAGCGGCCCTTCCGGGCAAACCTTTTCTTCATTCGATTATTCGGACGCGTTGCTAAACGCGCTCGTTTTTGCCTTTCGCTCAAAAGATAGGTTGTCGTACAACATGGCCGGTAGCACCGCGTCCTATTCGATCTCGCGCCATCTTCGGAGTAGTCCATTCCAACGCTGCATCAAATCGTGGGACTCAGCTTCCATAAGGGTTAAGCCGATGTCCGTCCGCCCTTTACAGGTCGTCGCAACCACCATGGTTAAGGGTTTACGGTGATAGAAAACACGCCCTGTCACAGTTATGTTCTCATACGACAACATACATCGATAAATGCACCGCGAAGCTGAGTTTTGCTGCGGTTCATTTGTGTCGCGTGGCGGCATCGGAGTGACTCGATCCGCAATAAAATCCATACAAAGAGCGAGGAGACGAAATGATTCTGTCCGGCCGTTTGTCGGCGAAGCTGGGGGTGCTGCGCATGGCGTTGAGCGCCGTGGCGGCGGTTGCCGCGGTCACCGCGGTGTCGATGGTCACGGCACCTGCCGCGCACGCGGCGGACCCGGTGGCGATCAACATCGTGGACGTTGCGGGCAACCTGCAACTGACGCAAAAGGCGTTCGAAGCCTTCAAGGCGAAGTACCCGCAACTCGTCTCCAACATCACGTTCACCAACGCACCCGCGCCGCAGTTGCCCGGCAAGATCAAGGCGATGCAGGCGGCCGGCCGCTCGGATATCGACATCGTGCTGACCGGTACGGACGCGCTTGCCGCGGGTATCGAACAAAAGCTCTGGATGAAACTGCTGCCGGATCAGGCCGCGGCATTCCCCGGCGTACTCGATAAATACGCACCCGGTCCGCGCAAGATGCAGGATCTGGCGCAAGGCTACGGCATTGAAGTGACATACATGCCGGCAGGTCCGCTGATCGAATACAACCCGGCGAAGGTGATCGATCCGCCGAAAACGCCTGAGCAATTGCTTGCGTGGTGCAAGGCGCATCCGGACAAGCTGATCTACGCCCGCCCGGCTAACTCCGGTCCCGGACGCACCTTCCTGATGGGGCTGCCGTATGTGCTCGGCGACAAGAATCCGCAAGATCCGATCAACGGCTGGGACAAGACCTGGGCGTTCCTCAAGCAGCTGAACGACTGCATTCCTTACTACCCGGGCGGAACGTCGGCGGTGATGAAGGAACTCGGCGAAGGCTCGCGCGACATGACCGTGACCGTGACCGGCTGGGACATCAACCCGCGCGCGCTCGGCCTCGTGCCGGCTGAATACAAGGTCCAGGCCTTCGACAACATGACGTGGGTCAACGATGCCCACTACATGGTGATCCCGAACGGCGTGCCGAAGGAAAAGCTCGACGTGATCTACAAGATGATGAACTTCTTGCTTGAGCCCGCGCAGCAGGCAATGACCTTCGACGACGGTTATTTCTATCCGGGTCCGGTCGTGAAGGGCGTGACGATCGACCAGGCGCCGGCGAAGAGCCAGGAAGTCATCAAGAAGTACGGCCGCCCGGAATACGCGAAGCTGCTGGCTGACCGTCCGCACGTGGTGCCGTTGAGTGCCTCTGCCATGGTGGCCGCGTTCCAGAAGTGGGACCGTGAAATAGGCTCGCAGAAATCGAAGTAACTTTGGATACCGAAGTAATATCGAAGTCACTTTATACGGCCGTGCGGCGGCTTGATGATTGCGCTTAGCGATCAAGTCAAGTTCGTCGCACGGTGTCGTTCTTAGTCTCAGGAACCTGCCATGAAGCATCAGTTTGATGAGTTGCGTCTTGATTCGGTCAGCCGCAGTTTCATGAACGCCGAGGGTCAGGCGGTCGCGGCGCTCCGTGGTCTTGCCTTGAACATCCAGCGCGGCGAATTTATCGCATTGCTTGGGCCGTCCGGTTGCGGCAAGTCGACCGCGCTCAATTGCATCGCCGGCTTGCAACCGCTGACAGGCGGGCGGATCTGGCTCGACGATCAGCGTATTGACGTCCTGCCGCCGGAAAAACGCGGCTTCGGCATGGTGTTCCAGAACTACGCGCTGTTCCCGCATATGTCCGTGCTCGACAACGTCGGCTTCGGACTCAAGATGCGCGGCGTGGGCAAGAGCGAAGCCGCTCGACGCGCATATGAAGCGCTGCAAATGGTGCAGCTCGTCGGTCAGGAAAAGAAGCTGCCGGGGCAATTGTCCGGCGGCCAGCAGCAGCGCGTGGCTATCGCCCGTGCGATCGTGATCGAACCGGCGCTCGTGCTGATGGACGAACCGCTATCGAATCTCGATACCAAGCTGCGCATTGAAATGCGTGCTGAGATCCGGCGCATTCACAGTCAACTCGGACGCGCGACGATCTACGTGACGCACGACCAGGACGAGGCGCTTTCGATGGCCGACCGCATTGTCGTGATGCGTGAGGGCACCGTGCAGCAGGTTGCATCGCCGAAGGAAATCTACGAACGGCCGGGCAACCTGCATGTCGCGCGTTTCATGGGATATCGGAACGTTGCTCAATTTACGCTCGACGGCATGCAGGGCGATGGGGTGGTCGTAAGCTCGGACGGTGTGCGCTTGATCGGCATGCCAATGGCGGGTTTCGACAGCAAGCGCGTGAGCGTTGCGATGCGTCCCGAAGATCTGGACCGCGCTGCGCCAGGCGCCGAAAATGCGTTCGATGCAGAGGTGCTGACCGTTGAATACGGCGGCCACGATTCACTGATCCGCGTGAAGGCTGCGTTCGGCAATCTGTGGGCGCGCGTGACAGGTGACGTGGCGGTGGGTGAACGAATTTGCCTGCGGGTTCCGCCTTCGCGCACGCTGGTGTACGACGGAGAAACGTCATGAACTCGCCGATGGTTCCGCTTCCTTCCGCCGTTCCACGCGACGCGAAAGCGTGGCTGGTTTCGCCCGCGCTGATCTTCATCCTCGCGCTGTTTGTTTATCCGTTCGTGTACGGCCTCGTGCTGTCATTCCAGCCGATGAACGGCGGTTCCGCGTTCGCCAACTACATCGCCTTTTTCACCGATACCGCGATGTGGCCCACTATCATCGTCACCTTGAAGCTTGCGGTGCCGGCGACAATCATCAACGTGGGTCTGTCGGTTCCGGTTGCATTCGCATTGCGCCGGAATTCGCCGTATCAGAAGTTCGTGACCACGTTACTGGTGATTCCGGTGACATTGGGCACGGTGCTGATCGCCGACGGCATGCTGACCTATTTCGGCCCGAACGGCTGGTTCTCGCAGGCGGTGCATGGACTGCATTTATACGGCGATGAAGTGCGTCTCACGCATAATTATTGGGGTGTGTTGATATCGCTGATCGTGTCGGGATTTCCGTTCGCGTTTCTGCTGACGCTCTCGTATGTGACCGGTATCGACCCGACGCTTGCGCGCGCTGCGGCTACCTTGGGCGCGAGTCCTTGGGAGCAGTTTCGACAAATCTATTTACCGCTGCTGATGCCCGGGCTGACCATGGCCGCATGCTTGTCGTTCGTGCAGGCGTTCTCTGTGTTTCCGTCGGCTGTACTGCTCGGTGCGCCTGCCGGACCAACGCGCGTGATCTCTATCGCCGCGGCCGAAGCCGCATTCGAAAGTTACGATTACTCCCTCGCCTCGGCAATCGCGATGGTGATGGGCTTCGTCCAGTTGCTGGTGGTGGCAGGCATGCTGAGCACGCGCCGCTTCTTCTACACGGGTCCGGTGACCGGAGGTAAAGGCTGATGGCAACCGATAATCATGCACCCGCCTGGACGGCTTCGACTCATGCATCAGCACCTCGCGACAGTCGCAATGACGGCGCACAACCGGCCAAGCCGATGAAACCGCGCGTCAGCCTTGGCGACCGGCTCTGGAAGATGTTCGTTTGGGGCGCAATGGCATTTTTCTTGTTCAACGTGTTGCTGCTGATTGCGACGGTTGCCGTCAACTCGATCGCGACGCGATGGTTCGGCACGCTGCTGCCGGCGGGATTCACGCTCCACTGGTACGCGCAGGCCTGGAGCGACTTCCAGCTTGCGAGCGTGTTGTGGGTGACGGTCGAGGTGGTCGGCGCGGTCGTGCTGCTGTCGATTGCATTGGGCGTACCGGCCGCGTATGCGCTTGCTCGCGTGCAATTTCGCGGCAAGCGTTTCGCGATGCTTATCTTTCTGCTGCCGCTGATGGTCCCGCCCGTCACCTACGGCATCCCGATGGCAACCGTCATGTACAAGGTCGGTCTTGCCGGGACGTTGAGCGGCGTGATCCTTGCAAACCTGGTACCGGCGCTGCCGTTCGTTATCCTTGTGATGACACCGTTCATTGAACAGATCGATCCGAATCTTGAAGCGGCCGCGCGTATATTTGGGGCGAACACGACGAAGTATTTCCGCTATGTGCTACTGCCGCTGCTGATGCCGGGCATGTTGGCGGCGGGCTTGCTGGTGCTGGTTCGCACTATCGGTATGTTCGAACTGACGTTCTTTACTGCGGGTCCGACCACGCAGACGCTGGTGGTCGCGCTGTACTACGCGGTCTTTTCGACGGGCGTTCGTGCGCCTCAATCCATTGATGCAATGGCGATGATCTACATGGCGATCACGCTGGTATGGGTATTGATCGCGCTGCAATTCGTGAGCCCGACGCAACTCGTTTCGCGCGTCAAGGAACAGCGGCAGTGATGGGCGCGTAGTCACCTTAAGGTTCGATCGAAATGGAACAGTCTCCTCTCTACATTCGTGTTCATCCTCAGGACAATGTGGCGATTGTCGTCAACGACGGCGGCTTGCCCGAAGGCGCCGTATTCGCCGATGGCCTCGTGTTGCGCGAGCGTGTACCGCAAGGCCATAAAGTGGCGCTCGCTGATCTGGCCGAGAACGAAGCCGTGGTGCGCTACAACGTGGTGATTGGATACGCGTTGAAGGACTTGCCAAAGGGGAGCTGGATCAACGAACACGTGATCCGGATGCCGGAGCCGCCGGGTCTGGAGAACCTTCCAATCGCCACGCGCGCGGCGCCCGATATGCCCGTGCTGGAAGGGTTCACGTTCGAGGGGTATCGAAACGCGGACGGGTCGGTCGGATCGCGCAATATTCTTGCGATCACGACGACCGTGCAATGCGTGTCGGGTGTGGTCGAGCATGCGGTCGCGCGGATCAAGGCTGAACTGTTGCCGCGTTATCCGAATGTCGATGATGTTGTCGGACTCGAACATACCTATGGTTGCGGCGTTGCCATCGATGCCCCGGACGCCATGGTGCCCATTCGCACCGTGCGCAACATCAGTTTGAATCCGAACTTTGGCGGCGAAGTGATGATCGTGAGCCTCGGGTGCGAAAAGCTGCAGCCTGAGCGCCTGATGCCCGTCGGCACGATTCCGATTGCAACGGCAGGGGACGATTCGAATGGCGATGTTGTCGTGCTGCAGGACAATGCGCACGTCGGGTTCCAGTCGATGATCGATTCCATCATACGGACTGCTACGCATCATCTTGAACGGCTGAACCGTCGGCGGCGCGAAACATGTTCGGCCGCCGATCTCGTGATCGGCGTGCAGTGCGGCGGTAGCGATGCCTTCTCCGGACTCACCGCGAATCCCGCAGTCGGCTTTGCGACTGACCTGCTCGTGCGTGCGGGCGCGACGGTGATGTTTTCCGAAGTGACGGAAGTCCGCGATGGCGTCGACCAGTTGACGAGCCGTGCCGCCAACGCCGAGGTTGCGCAGGCGATCATTCGCGAGATGCAGTGGTACGACACATATCTGAAGCGCGGCGGCGCGGATCGCAGCGCGAACACGACACCGGGAAACAAGAAAGGCGGGTTGTCGAATATTGTCGAGAAGGCGATGGGCTCGATCATCAAGTCGGGCAACTCGGCCATCTCGGGCGTGCTGTCGCCGGGTGAGAAGGTGAAGCAGAAGGGGCTGATCTTCGCTGCAACGCCCGCAAGCGATTTCATCTGCGGCACGTTGCAGGTCGCCGCCGGTATCAACCTGCATGTGTTCACCACGGGACGAGGCACGCCTTATAGCCTGGCCGAGGTACCGGTGATCAAGGTCGCGACACGCTCCGATTTGGCACGCCGCTGGCACGACCTGATGGATATCGATGCAGGTCGCATAGCAACCGGCGACGCGACGATTGAAGACGTAGGTTGGGAACTGTTCCGTTTGATGCTGGACGTGGCGAGCGGACGCAGGCAGACGTGCGCCGAGCATTTGAAACTGCATAACGCGCTTACGTTGTTTAATCCGGCGCCGGTGACCTGACCTGACCTGACCCGCAGCTCAGGCTATCAGGCGTCGATCATCAACTGTTTCGTATAGCTGATGAATGCACGTACAGCAGGGGCACGTTCGTGCCGGCGAAATGCCATGGCGACCTCCGAAACGATCGGTTTGCCGGTAATCGGCTTATAAATCACGCCAGGCAATGAAACGCAGTCGCTGAGCGTGTGCGGCACTATCGAGACATTTCCCCCTAGCGAAACGCAGGCCAGTACCGCAGCCAACGGTCCGGGTCTCGGACCCAGTTGCGGTTTAAAACGGCCCCTGCGCCCGACCTCAAACGTTCCAAAGTCCTGCTCGGGCAACGCGAAAACGCAGTCACGCAATTGGGCGGGAGAAACACTTGCCGATCCCGCCAACACCGAGTCTTCAGGAATTGCCAGAATGAAATGATCACGATACAGCGTGATCGCCTGAATACCCTCCGGATAGTGCATGGGCGGCCTGACATACGCGACGTCGATAACCCCTTCAGCGAGCATGGCCGGCACGCGGTCCATTGCCAGCTCACTAAGGGCCATCTCTATGCGCGGGTTGTCATGACGGAATCCGCGGACGGTGCTTTGAAGTACGCCTGCAAATGCCGCCGATGCAACGTATCCCACCTCGATCCGGCCTAGCTCCCCACGCTCGGCTAACGCGGCGAGTTCATGCCCGCGTGACAAATGGGCAAGGGCTGCCAGCGCTTCGGGCAAATAGGCCTCACCCGCGGCCGTCAACGCAACGCTGCGTTTGGTCCGATGAAACAGGCGCACGTTTAACAACCGCTCGGTTTCCTGAATCTGCTTGGTGAGCGAGGGCGGCGCGATCTCCAGTTCCTCGGCCGCTCGGGCAAAGTGGAGGTGCTTCGCAACGCATACAAAGCACCTGATATGGCGAAGTTCGAGTTTCACTGTATTAACATTTTCGTGAATAATTCTGTGATCTTACGTTAGTGACGGCTAACACGGGTACAGATAGGATGTGCGCTGTCAATTCCATCGCGACGGCGGTATCCATGTTTCGAAGAAGTCCGGGTAACAACCAACCGTCTCAACAGGTGCCTTCAAACGACTCTCCGCCGTCACCGGCCCCGGCGTTAAACGCGCGTGCAGCACGATTCGTGTTGGGCACCGCCTCGGCAACTTGCGCGCTGATCGTTCTCGATACCAACGTGGTCGCCGTCTCGTTGCCCTCGATTGCGCGATCGTTCCACGTCGGTTTTGCCGACGTCGAATGGGTGGTGAGTGCCTACATGGTCGCCTTTGCATCGTGCTTGCTGGCGGCCGGCGGCATAGCTGATCGCTTCGGCCGGAAAAAGCTGATGATGATCGGCCTGGGCGTTTTCTGCCTGGCATCGCTCGGATGCGGGCTTGCGCCTACCGCGCTTTTCCTGAATCTGGCTCGTGCGGTAAAAGGCGTGGGCGCGTCGATGTTGCTGACCGCCGCGCTCGCCGTGATAGCCAACACCTTCCAAGAGGGGCCTTCGCGAGCGCGTGCGTGGGCCGTGTGGGGCATGTGCATGGGGCTCGCGACCACGGTCGCACCTTTAGTCGGCGGTGTGATTACGCAATGGCTCGGGTGGCGGTGGATCTTCCTCCTGAACCTTCCTGTTTGCTCGGTGCTCGCCTGGTGTGTGCATCGCTCGATCCGCGAGTCGCGCAACCCTCAAGCCGGAGCAATCGATGTAATGGGCAGCCTGCTGTTCGGTGCTTCTCTGGCGCTTGGCATCTGGGCGCTGATCGGAACACAAACAGATGGTTGGAAAAGTCTGCTCACGGCAGTCCGATTCGCCGGATGTGCAGGATTGCTGATCGTATTCTTGAAGCTGGAAAAGAGCCGCACGCATGCAATGATCGATCTGTCGCTGTTTCGTCAGTCGCGTTTTGTTGCTGCGGTGCTTAGCATGTTCGGCTATGCGGCCTGCGCTCAGGTCATGATGACTTTCCTGCCGCTGTATTTGCAGAACGCATTTGGATGGCCGGCGGTTAGCGCGGGCATCGGTATGCTTCCGTTTGCCACTGCCATGATCGCGGGTCCCTACATAGGTGCGTGGCTGGCTGGCCGTTTTTCCAGCGTCACGTTGCTGACGGTCGGGCTTGGGCTGATCGGCGTGGGGAATTTATTGACCGCGTCGGTATCAATGAGCCAGAAATACTGGCTGGTTGCGCTTGGCATGATCGTGACTGGTTGTGGTGCCGGCATATTGAACGGAGATACGCAGAAGGCGATCATGGCGTGCGTGCCGCCCAATCGGACGGGCATGGCTTCCGGCATTAGTACGACCACGCGGTTCACTGCAATTGTCACGTCGGTTGGCGTGCTTGGTGCGGTGCTTGCATCGCGGACGCAAACGGCTTTTGATCTAGCCTTGGCAAGTGCACCCGCGGTGAGGAATTCGCTTGATGCGGACTTCATGTCCAGATTGCTTGCCGGTGACGCTGCTCATGCGACCGAGCATTTAGCGACTGCCGCAAAGGTATTTCTTGCGGCTGCAGCTCCGGCAAGTTTCGCTAGTGGCTTCGCGTCTGCGCTATGCGTTGCCGGTGTGCTTGCACTGGTTATTGCTGCGGTTGTATGGGGGTTGGCCGGCCGGCGTGTTCGTCCTGCGACGCTGCCGCTCGGACAGGGGTGAGGTTGGATCTCTCTGCACTTTCTTTGGTTGCTGCTTTTTAGGTTTTTGCGGGTTCGGTGTTAGCTGATTTCTTTATCACTGTTAGCCACTGCGCGTGGCGGCGCGTCATTTCTTTGTCCAAAGCGACAAAGAAACGAAGCAAAGAAAACGCTTTCACCGCTCTACCCTAAGTGTCCACAGCGTGCAGTTTTGATTCATGGGTGCCCCAAAAGCACGATGCTCGCCAGAGCTTAGGATGTGTGAACCCCTCCTTCTCGCGAATCCTGACAGTAAAACGCTTCGCCCCGTACGCTCTCGGGCAAGCACTAGCGACTGAACCTGCCCAAGGAGCCCCCCGCGCTATACGCGGAAAACCAATCACCGAATTTGTATGGATGACGAACCACTTCGCCAAGCACAAGGAAACAAGGCCACCCAAACACGTAACGCCGTACCCCACGAAAACGTCCATGCGATTCACCAGCCAAATCACCAAAAATTGAAGCAATAAATGCACATCATTCTGTGATCCGCAACGCAGGACATGCGACCCCTTCGGCGTGGACTGTTCAACCAAGCTACTAAGAACCGGCACCTCAAATATGCGTGGCGCCGTGCCGGTTCGTGGGGCAAGGGTGCTAGCCCGAGAGCGTACGGGGCGAAGCGTTTTACTGTCAGGATTCGCGAGAAGGAGGGTTTCACACATCCGTGGCTCTTGCGAGCACCGTGCTTTTGGGGTACCCATGAAATAAAACTGCACGCTGTGGACACTTAATTTTTAGAGAGGTGAAAGCGTTTTCTTTGCTTCGTTTCTTTGTCGCTTTGGACAAAGAAATGACGCGCCGCCACGCGCAGTGGCTAATAGCGATAAAGAAATCAGCTAACACCAAACGCGCGAAGACCTAAAAAGCAGCAACCCGGCATAAAACTCAGCCCGCTACCCTCAGAACCATCCCATCCAACCTGAAGTGCGAACGAAAACCATTTTTGGCCATCGATGAGCCCATTATTGCCTCGCCCCAAGCGGCTGGCATACTAAGGCGTTAGCGCTAAGATCAAGGTGCGTGCACCCTGTCGCTTAGAGCACGGAACATACCGGGATTATTCACGAGATGGCTGAACCAACAAACGCCCCCACCTTGCGCGAAATTCGCCGTGCTGTCGAGAGCGGTGTTCTAACAATCCAGCAAAGCATTGAATCCGCCGATAAGACCGCCCGACGAACCCAACCGGGTTTGCACGCATTCAGTTATCTGCCAGACGCAGCCATGGTCAACCAAGCCGAAATCAGCTTGCCGCTAGCGGGTGTGCCCATCGGCATAAAAGATCTTATCGACACGGCCGACATGCCGACCGAATACAACTCGCCGGCCTACGCGGGCCGCACGCCGGAAGCCGATGCCGTTCTAGTGACACGCTTGCTGCAAGCAGGCGGGACCATCTTAGGAAAGACGGTTACAACAGAGTTCGCATGGCGCCATCCGGGAGCAACGGTCAATCCGTGGAATAAAAAGCATACACCCGGCGGCTCGTCCAGCGGCTCTGCTGCGGCTGTGTCAGCGGGGATTGTTCCTCTTGCATTCGGAACTCAGACGTTTGGTTCCGTCATTCGCCCCGCAGCGTACTGCGGTGTCGTGGGGTTCAAACCAACGTATGGAAGCATTGCCAGAAGCGGTGTGTTGCCGCTGGCGCCATCGCTGGATCACATCGGAATGTTCACGGCCAATGTCGGCGACGCGGCATACGCCTTCAAAGTAGTATCGGGTTCCGACGACCAGGACTTTCACTTTTCACACGTACGCAGCAAGAACAAAAACCCAGGCAACGACGGCGGCGCGATCATCCGTATCGGCATCTTGCGCAGGCAAATAGGCAGCGCGATGGAACCGGCTCAGGAGAGCGCGTTGAACGGGCTGGCCGCACGACTGCAAGCCGATGGAGCGGAAGTCGTCACGGTCGATCTGCCGGCGGAACTGGAGGACACAGGGACGCTGATATCGGCAATATTGGCAGTCGAAGCGGCCGTGGTGCACGGTGCGCTCCTTGACCGGTCACCCGGCCTGATCAGTTCGGTCATGACGTCCCTGATCCAGGAGGGCCGTGGCGTATCGAGTGTCGACTATGCGCGAGCGCGGACTGCACAGGTGCGGCTGGCCCATCTCTTCGATCGCTGGCTGCAGGAGGATTTGCGCCTCGACGTGCTTCTCGTTGCACCGGCTACAGGGGAAGCGCCGGTTGGACTTGACTACACCGGTGACGCTTCGCTATGTGCACCATGGACCTTCCTTGGCGTCCCTGCCATTACGTTACCGATTGCTCTCGGGCCCGCTGGTCTTCCGCTCGGCGCTCAGCTGATCGGCGCGGCACAACAGGACGAGCGTCTGCTCGCGGTCGCGGAGTGGGTGGAAGCGCGAGCGGACTGGCAGGCTGTAAAGCGGCAGGCTCTATCTAAGGCCTGACGGTCCGGATTTCAGGCGCGAGTAAGGCGTATGACGAATCGAGGCCGCCTCCTGTCCGGCACTCAAATTCAAGCGTTTCATCGCGCTCGTGGTGATCGCCGGACGCACGACACGTCCTACGGATAAGGCCAGGAAACCGTAGAATGCGAAGGCACTCAGATAAAACAACATGTGACTGGTCCCACCCGTTTGTTGCGCAGTCACACTGAAGGTCCTCTATGTCAGGAGCAGTCCTGTGAAAGATCCACTGGTTCTTGGCTTCGTGTTGATCATGGTGGACGTTGTACTCTGGCGCGCCGCGTTTCCGCGCCACGAAACCATCCGCTTGCTGCTCAGACTGGTGATTTTCGCGCTGCTGAGCGCGTTGTTGTTTGGTTCGACCCTGAGTCCCTTCTCGCCGGCACCGTGGCCTGAGTCTCCGGGTCGTCATCTTGCAGCCCAGATTCTCGAGGTTTCGTGGTGGCTCATCGGTGCGCGTCTCCTGACGATGTCGCTGGACGCAGCCTTCCAATCGCGTCAATGGCACCGCGAACGCCTTTTTCAGGACGTACTCGGCGCGCTGGTTTTTCTAGCTGCAGTGGTCGCCTCGCTTGCATTCGTGCTCGGCTTACCGGTGACGGGACTGGTCGCCACGTCAGGTGCACTGGCAATCGTGCTGGGTCTCGCCATACAAAGCACGCTTAGCGATGTCTTCGCCGGGATCGTGCTGAATACGACCGAGCCCTATCACATTGGGGACTGGGTCTCGGTTGACGGCGTGGATGGCAAGGTGCTGGAGATGAACTGGCGTGCAACGCACCTGCTTACCTCACACGGCAACGTTGTCATTGTCCCGAACAGCGTGGCGGCCAAGGCGAAAATCACCAACAGCAGTCGCCCGGTTGCGCTTCACGGCGTGTCCGTCGCGCTCCAGATTTCCCCGGAAGAACGCCCGGCCAGCGTTCTTGGCGCGTTGCAGCGTGCCATCGCGGGAAGCAACATGGTGCTGCAAACGCCGGTACCCTATGCGCTCATCAAGAAGGCTTCGATCAACTCGATTGAATACGAAGTCACGGTTTATATCGATGACATCAGCAAGTCCGTGACCGTGACGAATCAGCTTTACGACCTGTGTCATCGCCATCTTGCCGCTGCGGGAATCGAGCTCTGGCCATTGAGCGCGCCGCGTCCGCCACGCCACGACGTTGCCGACAGCCGGCAACGGCTTCTGTCACACGTCGATCTTTTTCGCGCGTTGCCGAGTGAAGAAATTGAAGCGCTGTCCAAGAGATTGTCCCGTCACGAATACGAAGTGAATCAGGAGGTGGTCAAGGCAGAAGAGGTGATGGACTATCTGATGATTGTGGAGTCAGGCGTTTTGTCGGTGGTGGTGAAAGGACCTTCCGGCCCGATCGAATCCACGCGCCTTGGACCCGGCGACTCGATCGGCGAAGCGGGTGTCCTCGCCGGACTGCCGGGTCAAGCGCAAGTCACGGCTTTGACACGGACATTAATTTATCGGCTGGACAAGGCGGACCTGACGCCATTGTTAAAGAGCCGGCCGGAAATAGGTCAGCAGATGTGCCATGTGCTTTCGCAACAGCAAGACACCCTGCGCAAGCTGAACACCGAGCTACCTGCGCCGGTGGGCACTGAACACTCGCTGCTGGACTGGTTGCGCGACGGTATGCGCAAGCTACATGAGTTGACCGGATAACAACTCACGAAGTGGGCCGAGGAATAGAAGACTAATTGTTGGCCGTCGCTATTCGCTCAAGGCAACCAATGATCCAGCCGCTTCGCCTCGTTTGAACGCCTCGATGTCCCTATACCTCGCACCGGGATGCCCGGCCGGCAACAAGCGCCCCTTGCCGAACAGCTTTTCGCGCAGCGTACCAGGCGTATATTCCGTCCGATAAACGCCGCGTCGCTGCAACTCCGGCACAAGGTGTTCAACGATATCCTCGAAGGTCTCGTGCGCGACTGCATACGCGAGATTGAAGCCGTCGACGCCGGTTTCCTCAACCCATGTTTGCAGAATATCGGCAACGGTAGCCGCGGAACCCACAAACACCGGTCCCATGCCGCCAATACCGCCCCATGCCGCGAGTTCGTCGATGGTCCAGGATTTCGCACCGCCCGCCAGATGTTCAATAGCGGAGACGATGGCGTTGGTTTCCACTTTCTTCACCAGATCGGTCGGCGCGTACTGACCGAAGTCGACACCTGTCCATCCCGACATGAATACGAGCGAGCCATCGTAGGACGTATAGCGGCGATACTCCTCAAACTTTGCCTGCGCCTTGGCATCCGTCTGATCCACGATGACCGTGACCAGGTTATAGATCAGCAGTCCGCTCGCATCCCGCCCAGCTTGCGCAGCCTGCTCTCGTACGTCAGCAACGTAAGCCTTCAACACATCCTTCGTCGGAGCCGCAACGAATACACATTCGGCATGCTGGGCTGCAAAGGCCTTCCCGGCACCCGATGCACCAGCCTGATACAGCACGGGCGTGCGTTGAGGCGATGGTTCGCAAAGATGGTAGCCGGGCACGTCGAAGTATTTGCCGTGGTGACCTATCTCATGGACCTTCTCGGGATGCGTGAAGACACGGTTGTGACGATCCCGGACCACGGCATCTTCTTCCCAGCTTCCCTCGAATAGCTTGTACAGCACCTCGATATATTCCGCTGCCACCTCATAGCGGTTCGCGTGCTTGCGCAAGCCGCCTTCGCTGATATTCTTTGCGCCGCTTTCCAGATACGACGTCACGATGTTCCATCCCACGCGGCCTTTAGTGTGATGGTCCGCGGTCGACAGGCGGCGAGCGAAAGTGTACGGATGCTCGAAGGTCGTCGACGCCGTAATGCCAATGCCGAGATGCTGGGTCACCATCGCAATGGGCGCTGCAAGCTGCAACGGATCGTTGACCGGTATTTGCGCCGCTTGATGGATCGCGTGGTAGTTGCTGCCCTTATAGACGTCGTAATAACCGATCACATCGGCTATGAAGATGCCATCGAAGAAACCCTTCTCCAGAATTTTTGCGAGATCGGTCCAGTACTCGAGGTCCTTGTATTGCGATGACCGGTCGCGCGGATGAGACCACAAGCCGGGCGACTGATGGCCGACACAGTTCATCTCGAACGCGTTGAAATGGATGGTTTTGCTCATGGCGGCCGATTCTCGATTTTCGCTTTGACAACCGGACAATCTAGTCGCCGAACTGAACGCGCGCTCTAACGATTTCAGCTTTGCATATGCCCGAGGCTGTAAAGGCCGGCACTTTCATACAGCGCACGCAAGCGACCGTGAAGGCTTGCCACCCGGCGATTCATATCGAAAGCAAAACTCGTTCTTTGCGTGACGCGATTGCTGTCCGTATAAAGCTTCTTTGCCCCTGCAAGCCCCGTGCAACTCACAAGCCAAGGAGCCGTATCTTGAGCACCGTCGACATTGAATCCGTCTTGCCTGCGTCATCGCCGATCGGATCGGCAAGCGACGTATCGCGCCTGATCAACACGAGCCTGTCGAAGAACACTCATGCGCGCGTGATTGTCTTGCTCGCGCTAGGCGGCGTGTTCCTTGACGCTTACGATCTCACCACGTTGTCATACGGCATTCAGGACGTCACGCGTGAATTCAACCTGACCCCTGCGCTAAGCGGCTTTGTCAGTTCGTCGATCATGATCGGCACGATTCTCGGCAGCATCGCCGGCGGATGGCTCACCGACAAGATCGGTCGTTATCAAGTCTTCATGGCCGACATGCTGTTCTTCGTGGTCGCAGCCATTGCAGCGGGACTCGCACCGAACGTCTGGGTTCTGATCGCGGCGAGATTCGTGATGGGACTCGGTGTAGGCATCGACCTGCCGGTCGCGATGGCATTCCTCTCCGAGTTTTCGAAATTCAACGGGCGAGGGAACAAGGCTTCTCGGCTCGCTGCGTGGTGCCCGATGTGGTACGCGGCGTCATCGGTGTGTTTCCTGATCGTGTTCGCGCTCTACTTTTTCTTGCCGGCGCAGCACGCCGACTGGCTCTGGCGCGCGTCGCTGATCTTCGGGGCCGTGCCGGCGCTGATCATCATCATGGTGCGCAGCAAGTTTATGAATGAGTCGCCGCTGTGGGCCGCAAATCAGGGCAACCTGAAAGAAGCGGTGCGAATCCTGAGGGAGTCCTACGGTATTCACGCACATGCCGTGCACGATACGAAAGAGCAGAAGGCGTCCACGCAGCCGCCCGTGAAATTTCGCGTGCTGTTCCAGCGGCCTTATCTGCAGCGAACGCTGGTTGCCAGCGTGATGAATCTTTGCATCCCGTTCGAATACACCGCCATCGCGTTTTTCCTGCCGTCCATCCTGTCGCAATTCCTGGGCGCCGGCGTGTTTGAAACCATCGCGGCATCGCTTGGACTGAACGTGTTGTTCGCGCTGACGGGTGGTTTGCTCGGCATGCGGCTCGCCTATAAATTTCCATCGCGACATGTGGCAATAGCGGGCTTTGCGTTGCAGTTTGTGTCACTGATTGCGCTGGCGTTGATCGGACATCCACAGGCGGCGATTGGCATCGGCCTTGCCGTGCTGATGCTGGGAACATGGTTGTTCGCCGAGGGGTTTGGCCCGGGCGCGCAGATGATGATCTACCCGGCCTTGTCTTATCCGACCTCCATTCGCGGCACGGGTGTGGGCTTCGGCCGGTCGCTCGCGGGCATTGGCAGTGCACTCGCTTTGTTCGTCTTGCCGATCCTCAAGGCGCGGTTCGGCACCGACATGTTCTGGATCGTTGCGTTGGCCGCCGTGATCCCGATCGGGTTCCTGGTGCTGATCCGCTATGAGCCGACCGCGCATGATATCGACGACGAAGACGCGCCCGTTCCATCCACGTCGTCCCGGCCGGTTTGCGAATGCTAGTCGCGCGGTCGGTATCGAAACGCTTCGGCCCGACTGTCGCGCTCGATCGATTCGATCTCTCTGTTGCTGCGGGCGAGGTGGTGGCGCTAATGGGCGCTAACGGCGCGGGCAAGTCCACGATCGTCAAGATACTGAGCGGGGTTTATGGAAGTGACGGCGGTTCGCTTGAACTGAACGGCAAGCCGTATGCACCGGACTCACCGCAAGAAGCGAAGGCGCTCGGCATAGCGACCATGCATCAGTCGATTGCGGACACGGTCGTGCCCAAGCTGTCGGTCGCGGACAACCTCCTGCTCGACCGCTTCAACAATGCGGCGACGCCATGGTTTGTCAGGCCCTCTGCGCGGCTCGAGGATGCACGTTCCATTGCGGAACTGGTTGGCCTCGATGTGGACCTGCGCGCGCCGCTATTCACGTTGCCGCTTGCGACAAGACAGCTCGTTACGCTAGCCCGGGCGCTCGCGGTCAAGCCGAGAGTTCTTATCCTCGATGAACCCACGGCAAGCCTCTCGGCTGCCGAAGCCGAACGTCTCTTTACCGCACTCGACACATTGCGCGAGCGTGGTGTCGCCATGCTGCTGGTCTCGCATCGGCTGGGCGATCTCAAGCGCATGGCGGACAGGGTGGTCATCGTCCGGGATGGACGGCTCGTAGCCAATCTAAAGACGCCAATCGATTTCGACGATGCGACTGAAACGATGATCGGCCGGGCATTACCGAAGGCGCGCGAACGACAAGCGGTGTGCTCGACAGCGAACGAGGGACTTCGAGTCAGAGGCCTTAAATTGTTCCCGGGTGCGGATGGTCCCGCGCTCGACTTCGATGCTGCTCGCGGCGAGATCGTTGCGTTTGCGGGACCTTTGGGTGGCGGCAAATCGCGGCTAGCCCGAACGTTGTTTGGTATCGAGAAGGTTATTGCCGGCACGATGACACTCGATGGCGAGCCATGGCAGCCGCGTTCTGCTGCCGACGCAATTCGCCGTGGCGTTTTCCTTGTAGGCGAGGATCGCTGGAGTTCGTCGCTCTTTCCGGATAGCGTGCCGTTCGCATCGATTGAAGGCACGTTGAGTTTTCCGTTCTTATCGAACTGGTTCAAGAGCGGGTGGATCAACCGGCCCCGCGAACGCCGAGAGGCTGCGTCTGCCATCGAACGCTTCTCCATTCGATGCAACGGCCCGGCAGATCGCGTGGTCAACCTTTCCGGCGGTAATCAACAAAAGGTCGTACTCGCGCGTTCGCATGCGGAACCCGCACGGGTGCTGTTGCTCGATGAGCCGTTTCAGGGCGTCGATGCCGGCGCTCGCGCGGACATTGCCGATGTGTTGCGAGCGAATGCAGCGGGGCGCGTGACGGTGGTGTTCGTTAGCGCAATCGAGGAGGCCTTCGAAGTTGCCGACCGCGTGCTGCACTTTGATCGTTCGATTATTGAATCAGACATTGAAAATCTTGCCGGAGCCTGACGCATGAAACTTGGCGCTTCTACCGCAGCGAGCTCCGCTGTTCGAACGGAGCTCAGACGCACCAGCATCAGGACGAAGCTGGAACGCAGCGGCATCTTGTTGCTCCTGGTCGCAATGGGTGTGGTTTTTACATGGCGCGAGCCCGCGTTCCTGAGCGTGGACAATCTGTTCAGCATCTTGCAGGCTGCGTCGATTGTCGCGCTCCTGGCCGTGGGCGTCAGCATCACGCTAGCGGTCGGCGGCTTCGATTTATCGGTCGGCAGTACGGCGGCAACCGCGCAGATGGCCGCGAGCTACGTGCTCGTTGTGTGGCATGGCAACGCGTTCGCCGCTGTTGCTGCGTGCCTTGCGTTAGGGGTCAGTGCGGGGCTTTTTAATGGTTTGCTGATCACGCGTCTTCGCGTCCCGGACCAGCTCGCCACGCTCGGCACCTTGTTCCTGCTAGCGGGACTGCAACTGATTCCAACAGGAGGGCGATCGCTCGCAACCGGCACGATCCTGCCGGACGGCACCGAGGCCACCGGCGCGTTTCCAGCGGCCTTCCTGGCGTTGGGCCGGGCTCGCTGGCTGGATGTCGTCCCGGTGCCGGTCATCGTGCTCGTGGTGGTCACGCTGGTCGCGGTGCTCGTCATGGAATTTACTCGATGGGGACGCGTGCTCTATGCGACCGGCGGCAACGAAACAGCCGCGCGGCTCGCGGGTGCGCCAACGGCGCGTTACCGGGTGGCGGCGTATGTTGCGTCGGGCGTGATTGCTTCGCTCGGTGGTGCGTTGATTGCCGCGCGAGTCGGGCGTGGCGATGTGGGCGCCGGCAATTCGCTGCTGCTGGATGCGGTTGCCGCCGCGCTGATTGGTTATGCGGTCTGGGGTGCGAAGCGTCCCAACGTTCTTGGCTCGGCCGTCGGCGCCGTGTTTGTTGGCGTGTTGCTCAACGGACTGACGATGCTCAATGCCCCTTATTACATGCAGGATTTCATCAAGGGCGCGTTGCTTGTTGGCGCGCTGGCCTTCACGTTCAGCATCGGAAAACAAGGGGCGCGATGAATTCAATCTGGCTTGGCGTTTAAGCAGTAAACGAGCTAAGCGTAGAAGCATTCTGTTGATGTGCTTAGCGTTATCGTTCGGTTTGCGCCCGGTCATGGCGCTGCTAGATTGATGTCGAACCGACACATAAAAGGGTAAGCATGTCAGCCATTCCGCAAGATGCAGCGGCGCGTCCCGCATCTATTCATGCAAACGAACGTTCGGAACAAAGGCCCGCACATATCATCTGTGACGATGCCGAAGCCATTGCGCGTGCCCACGAAGTAGCCGCTCGCCTGGCAGAACACGCCAGCGAGCGCGACCGCGAACGGCGCTTGCCCCACGAGGAAATCGACTGGTTTTCGCAAGCCGGCTTATGGGCGATCACCGTACCCAAAGAGTATGGCGGTGCGGGCGTGTCGTATGTGACATTGACCGAAGTCATCAAGATCATTGCTGCGGCCGATCCGTCGCTGGCGCAGTTGCCACAGAATCATCTGGGTCTCGTCGATGTCATTGCGCTCACCGGGACCCCTGAGCAAAAACGCTTCTTCTTCGGTGAGATATTGAAGGGCAAGCGTTTCGGCAACGGCTTCTCCGAGAAGGGAACGAAGCACGTCCTTGACCTGAAGACGCGCGTCACGGCCGAGGGTGACGAATATGTCGTCCATGGCACGAAGTTTTATTCAACCGGCGCGCTGTTTGCGCACTACGTGCCCATCCTGGGTCTCGACGACGAACGCCGTGGTTGGCTTGCCTACATTCCGGCGGGTACCGCGGGCTTGCAGGTGATCGACGACTGGTCGGGCTTCGGCCAACGGACGACTGCAAGCGGCACCGTTATCGCGGACCAGGTACGGGTTGCCGCATCCCACGTATTCCCAGCGTTTCGCGTATCGGATCTGCCGACGCTCAATGGCCCTATTTCGCAGATCATCCAGGCAGCAATCGATGCGGGTATCGGGCGGGCGGCCGTGGACGACACGCTTGAATTTGTACGTGAGCGCTCGCGGCCATGGATCGATAGCGGCGTGGAGCGCGCAAGCGACGATCCGCTTGTCGTACGCGAAGTAGGTCATCTTCACATCCAGTTGCACGCGGCGGAGGCGTTGCTCGAACGCGCGGCGCGCACGCTGGACGCCATTGCAACGCAAGCGCATCCGCCGAGCGAAGACGATATCGCCCGGGCATCGGTAGCGGTCGGCGAAGCAAAGGTTCTGACGACTGAGATCGCATTGCTGGCAAGTGAAAAGTTATTCGAACTGGCGGGTACGCAGTCGACGCTTGCCGCGCACAACCTTGACCGTCACTGGCGCAATGCGCGCACGCATACGCTGCATGATCCCGTACGCTGGAAATATCACCTTGTGGGCAACTATTACTTGAACGGCATCAAGCCGGCGCGCCACCCGTGGAACTAGAAGCGGGTCGTCGATAAAAGGGTCGTGCCTCTTCAATCAAACGTTGTCCCCACGCTTACTCCACAAAAACGGAAACCTTACTTAATGCTTAAACCTATCGGCCGCTTGATCGCCACCGCGCTGCTTGCGGGCAGCATCTCCGCCCATGCAGCTGGCGGCTTACCCAATGCGCCCGCACCGTTCGATAAGGGCGGTGTCAGGATCGCGTTGGTCAACTATCTGTCGACCGGCGATTTCTTTCAGGCTTATGAGGCCGGCGCGCAAAAGCAGGCTAAGGCACTTGGCATCGACTTGCGCATTTACGAGGGCCGTCAGGACGCAGCGCAGCAACGCGACCAGATCCAGCAAGCGATCAATCTGGGCGTTGCCGCGATTATCGTGAATCATGGTCTGCCGGAGTCCCTGAAGGACGTGGTGCAGGTGGCGCTTGATAAAGGCATCAAGGTCGTCGCCTTTGACGTCGATCTCGGCAACCCGAAGGTTCCGCAAATCGAGCAGAGCGACCATGATCTCGCGACATTGCTGCTCGATCAGGCCGTCAAAGATAACGGCGATGCGTTTGCCGCCGCATACGTCTATGTGCCGGGCTTCGCTCCGCTAGACCGGCGTGACGCGGTGTGGAAGTCTTTCAAGACTGCGCATCCGAAGGTCACGGAGGCGGCGCGTTTCGGCACGGTGGACAACCCGATTGCGCAGTCGGTGGCGAACCAGGCCGCGGCGGCGTACAGGGCGCATCCTGATGTACGCGTGGTCTTTGCGCCCTACGATGAGTTCGCTCGCGGCGCGAAACTGGCTGCGGACGAAGCGGGCATTGCTTCGAAGGTCCGGATCTATAGCGCCGATATTTCGACGGCTGACATCGAGGCAATCCGGGCGCCGGGGAGTTCGTGGGTTGCCACTGCCGCGACCAATCCGGCCGTCGTGGGTGCGGTTTCGGTGCGCGCCGCGGCATTGCTGGTGGCGGGCCAGGACCCAGGCCACAGGATTGAAATAAAGCCCGCTTTGATCACGCGCGACGATCTCGTCAAGAACGATATTCACACCATCGCGGATCTCGAGTCCCGGTTTGTGAATTTCAGGCGGGCAGATGTGGCCAAGGCGGCCTGGATTCCCGAGGTTCGCCACTGAGGCAAATTGATTCGCTATCCTGATGGCGTGAAAAATATCCGGTGCGGCCTAGGAGGAAGTCTCACTTGGCATCGGATTGCCCCAGCGACTTTTGCGCCTCTGCGGCATTGTCCTTGCTCACGAGGATCGACGGCACATAGGTGACCAGAGGCAACGTGCGATCGCCCGCCAGATAGCGCGCTGCGTTGTCCACGGCGGTCTTGCCGATCAGGTAAGGCTGTTGTGCTACCACGGCCGCAGCGCTGGACCGAGGGCTCTTGACCAACGCAACGAAGTCGGGACTCCCGTCAACCGCATAGGTCCTGATCTCCGTGCGGTGCGCCCCGTCAACCGCCTGCGTTGCACCGATCTGCGGTATGTCCCAGCCGGCCCATATCGCTTGCACGGTGCCCTTCGGGTACTTGGCGAGTAACTGGCTGACCTGCGAATAAGCGTCTTGCACGGTGTTCGGAATCACGTCGACCAGTTCGGGCTGGATGATCCTGATCTTTGGATACCACTTCAGGACCTCGCGCAACTGGTCGTAGCGCATTGCCATGACCGGCACGCCGTAAAAGCCGTTGAAGACAAGAACGTTGCCTTCCCCATGCAGGTCGCTGACGAGCTTCAATGCAAGCTGTTCGCCAATATAGAAATTATCCGATGTCGTCACGTTGATGCTCGACGGGCTGACGGTATCGACGGTGAAGAGCGGGATGCCCGCTTCACGAATTTTCCTGAGCCACGGTTCGAGCACGGCCTCGGTCCCAAGCTGTTCAATGATGGCGTCGGGCTTCTCCGCGATCAGCGCCTGGAGTTGCGCGATCTGCTGGCTATCCTTGCGGCCTCCGTCAAGCGCGATGGGCGTCCCGCCAAGACGCTTCACTTCATCTATTTGTCCTTTATAGGCTTTCAAGTGCCAGTAATGCTCTGTGCCTGCGACAGAAATGCCAATGCGTTTACCTTTAAGCGACGGCACGTCGGCAAAGGCTGGCGCGCAGAACGCGGCGCTCGCGAGCAATGCGGCCAGTGCGGCAAGCACTGGCCTCCTAAGTGCTCCAGTACTTTTGTGCTTATTCATGGAAAATGAGCAAGGAAAATGAGCATGTCAGATGAAATTTGCAGCATTGAAATCAACCGGATGAAGCATTGTTTTAAATCAGCTTTGAGTTAACTGATCAGGATGCCTGATCTTAATCATCTAATTGTACTCACCTGACGGTGCTAAGGGAATGTACGAAAAACGTGCAGCGGACAAAAGAAAAATCCCGCTCTGGCTTAGCGCCAGAGCGGGATTTTTTCAATCAAACGAACTGCCGGTGTTGCCGCCTGTTCCAGCTATGCGGTTCCCCAGCTTGACCGAGGCTAAACGGTTCGCCCTCGGCTAAAGAGCCTCAGGATCAAGAGCAGGACTACCGCACCAATCAGCGCGGTGATCAACGACCCGATAATCCCGCCGCCCATGTGCAGGCCGAGCACGCCGCCCAGCCAGCCGCCAATGAACGCGCCGACAATGCCGACGATGATGTCCACGATAATTCCAAAGCCGCCGCCATCAACGATCCGGCCGGCGAGTGCGCCGGCAATTCCGCCAATGATCAGCCAAAAAATAATTCCGTGTGATACAGGTTCCATAGTGTTCTCCGTCAGGTGAAATGCGCGTAGCGGGCTACCAGCATGGTGATATCGATAATGACCGGAGGCATCTCCGGCTTAGGTGATTTCCATGTACCCCCTGAATCAATGGACCTATCGGCTTGTGCAAGCAGCGTGCCCGGAGAGGCCAATGCGGCAAGAACGACCGATTGACCAAGCTTGGCGCTTAAGACAAGCAGGCGTCACCCGGTTAAACCCGAACCCGAACAATCCCTCTAAGAGGTTGTGATTCACTTTTGCTATCGGACCATCGAATAGTCGGATTGTTTTGCTATGAGAGCGCCTCTATAGTTCATTCATCAGCGGCTTTAAGCAGGCGCCGAAACAGAGTGCCGAAACAAACAATCATCCTAAAGACAAAAGGAGACACGATGAACCAGATCGATCTGGCTGGACGCACCGTTGTAATCACCGGTGGCGCGCGCGGTATCGGCTATGCAGTGGCGCAACGTGCGCTCGCCTCGGGCGCTGAGGTTGCGCTGTGGGACATCGATGCGGAACGCCTCGAGCGAGCGCGTGGAGAACTGGCGAAGGCCGGTAAGGTCAGCGTTGCCGTGGTCGAACTGACGGAAGAGACATCGGTTGAGCAGGCAACGCAGCAGACGCTGGAAGCGCATCGAAAGATTGACGTGCTGATCAACTGCGCCGGCATCACCGGCGGCAACGGTACGACCTGGGAACTGGCGCCGGACGTATGGCGCCGTGTGATTGACGTGAACCTGATTGGACCGTATCTCACCTGCCGCGCCGTCGTGCCGCACATGCTGAAGGAAGGCTACGGCCGGATCGTGAACATTGCCTCGGTGGCGGGTAAGGAAGGCAATCCGAATGCGTCGCACTATAGTGCCTCTAAAGCCGGCCTGATCGGTCTCACTAAGTCGCTTGGCAAAGAGCTTGCCACGCGCGGCATCCTGGTGAACGCGGTGACGCCGGCCGCTGCCAAAACCGAGATTTTCGATTCCATGTCGCAGCAGCACATCGATTACATGCTTTCCAAGATCCCGATGAACCGCTTCCTGCTGCCGGAAGAAGCGGCTTCGCTCATCTTGTGGCTCAGCTCGGAAGACTGCGCGTTCAGCACGGCGTCGGTCTTCGATCTGTCCGGTGGCCGCGCGACGTATTGAAGCCGCTGCGGGCGAGGTTATAAGTATGCCCGCGACATAAAAATAACTGGAGACACGCATGAGCGAAACCGCTACCGCGGAGGACGCCGTCGTCGCGCGGGTGATGCGTCGTCTGCTGCCGTTCCTGCTTCTGATGTACATGCTGGCGTTTCTTGATCGGGCCAATATCGGCTTTGCGCAGAAAGCGCTGCAGCACGATACGGGTCTGTCGAACGCGGCCTTTGCGTTCGGAGCGGGGGTGTGTTTCGTCGGCTATGCGCTCTTTGAAGTGCCAAGCAATTTGCTGCTGCATCGGGTCGGGGCAAAGCTCTGGATGTGCCGGATCATGGTGACATGGGGGCTTGTTTCCGCAGCCATGGCGTTCGCGCATACGGCCACCATGTTCTATGTCTTGCGCTTCGCGCTGGGTGTGGCCGAGGCAGGTTTCTTCCCGGGCATTGTGTATTACCTCACGCGCTGGTTTCCGCAATCGGCGCGAGCAAGAGCATTAGGCGTGTTCTATTTCGGCGCGCCGCTCGCCTTCATCTTCGGCAGCCCGTTGTCCGGCGCATTGCTGGATCTGCATGGCGCGTTTGGTTTTGCGGGCTGGCAGTGGCTCTTTTTGGTGGAAGGCGTTCTTGCGTCCATCGTTGGCATCTGGGCATTCTGGTATCTGGACAACGATCCATCGAAGGCCCGCTGGCTAGATGCCGGTCAACGCGAACTCCTGCTCTCACGCCTGACTCAGGATGCACACACTGCGTCGGCACATGGTCCGCGCGGCGTGCTTGCCGCATTGATTGATCCACGCGTGCTGATCCTGTCGGCCGTGTATTTCCTGATTCAGATGTCCGTGTACGGCGTCATCTTTTATCTGCCGCAACAAGTGGCCGCGTTGCTGGGTGCGAACGTGGGTGCGAAGGTCGGTTTCGTCACGGCCATCCCCTGGTTGTGCGCAGTGCTGGTTACGTGGGTCGTACCTCGGTATGCGGATCGTCATGGGCAGCATCGATGGCTCGCCGTGTTGATGCTGGTCGTTGCCGGTGCGGGTATCGCGATATCGGGACTTGCGGGTCAACCTGTGATCTCGCTGATTGCATTGTGCTTCGCGGCGAGCGGCCTCATTGCAGCGCAACCGCTGTTCTGGACCTTTCCCACGCATTACCTGACGGGCGCCGCCGCGGCTGGTGCCATCGCCCTGATCAATTCGCTCGGCAGCCTTGGCGGTTTCGTCGCGCCGATGGTGCGCACGGCCGCGGAGCGGTCCTATGCATCGACTAGCGCGGGTCTCGTCCTGCTGGGACTTGTTGCAGTGCTCGCGGCCATCGCGATCATCGTGTTTGTGCGTCCCGCGCAGGCACTCACGTATACGCACGACAAGCGTGCCGAAGCGTCCAGAACCAAATCGTCCAGAACCAAAGCGTCCTGAATAATAGAACCTTACGGAGTCCGATCATGTCCATGCCTACCATCCGCCACGTTCGCGCGTTCACTGTTCGCGGCGGCGGCGCTGATTATCACGACCAGGGCGCCGACCACTGGATCGACGACCATATCTCCACGCCAATGGCGCGTTACCCCGAGTATCGCCAAAGCCGCCAGTCGTTTGGCATCAACGTCCTCGGTTCGCTCGTGGTTGAAATTGAAGCAAGCGATGGCACGGTCGGCTTCGCGGTCACGACCGGCGGTGAGATCGGCGCGTTTATCGTGGAGAAACATCTGGCGCGGTTTCTCGAAGGTCAGCGAGTGACTGACATCGAAAAGATGTGGGACCAGATGTATTTCGCCACGCTCTATTACGGGCGCAAAGGCATTGTGCTGAATGCGATCTCGGGCGTCGACCTTGCACTGTGGGATTTGCTGGCGAAGGTTCGCAAGGAGCCGGTGTTTCATCTTTTGGGCGGACCTGTACGCGACGAACTGCAATTCTATGCAACTGGCGCGCGTCCGGACCTCGCGAAGGAGATGGGTTTTATTGGCGGCAAGATGCCATTGCAACACGGACCGGCAGAAGGTGAGGAAGGGCTGGCGAAGAACATTGCGAAGCTCGCCGATATGCGCGCGAAAGTAGGCGACGACTTCTGGCTGATGTTCGATTGCTGGATGAGCCTCGACCTGAACTACGCAACGCGCCTCGCGCACGCGGCGAAGGAATACGGCCTGAAGTGGCTCGAAGAAGCATTGCCGCCCGACGACTATTGGGGTTACGCCGAACTGCGGCGCTCGGTGCCGCGCGGCATGATGGTGACAACTGGCGAACACGAGGCCACGCGCTGGGGTTTCCGCATGCTGTTTGAAATGGGCTGCGCCGATCTGGTTCAGCCGGACGTGGGATGGTGTGGCGGCATCACGGAGCTGATCAAGATCTCCGCACTCGCCGATGCCCACAACGTGCTGGTCGTACCGCATGGTTCATCCGTCTATAGCTATCACTTCGTGGTGACGCGGCACAATTCGCCGTTCGCGGAGTTCCTGATGATGGCGCCGAAAGCCGACGAAGTCGTGCCCATGTTCAATCCGTTGCTGCTCGATGAACCTGTGCCCGTGAACGGCCGGATGAAGGTGCCGGAGACGCCGGGTTTTGGTGTGCGGCTCAATCCTGAATGCACCCTTGTGCGTCCTTATACACACTGACACTGAAACATTGAGGTTCAATCGTGCTGCTTGAGAACAAAGTAGTGATTGTCACTGGCGGATCGCGAGGCATTGGCCGCGCGATCGCCGTGGCGTGCGCGAAGGAAGGCGCGGACGTCGTGCTGAATTATTGGGGCGATAACGACCGCTCGTATGGACGCCTCTCGGCCGTGCAGGAAGTAGTCGGCGAGATAGAGGCACTTGGCCGGCGAGTGATTGCGGTCGAAGGAAATGTCGCGCAGCGCGAGACGGGGCTCGAACTCGTGAAGCAGGCAGTCGATGCATTCGGTCATGTCGACGTCCTCGCGAGCAACGCCGGCATTTGCCCGTTCCACTCGTTTCTCGACATGCCGGCGTCGGTGTATGAAGCGACCATCGGCGTCAATCTGAACGGCGCGTTCTACGTGACTCAGGCTGTCGCCAACCAGATGAAACTGCAGGGTACCGGCGGTTCGATTGTCGCGACGAGTTCGATCAGCGCGCTCGTTGGCGGCGGCATGCAAACGCATTACACGCCGACCAAGGCAGGCGTTCATTCGTTGATGCAGTCATGCGCGATTGCCCTTGGGCCTTACGGCATCCGTTGCAATTCGGTGATGCCTGGAACCATCGCGACGGACCTGAACGCGGAAGATCTCGCCGATACCGAGAAGCGCGCGTACTTCGAAAAACGGATTCCGCTCGGACGCCTGGGTGAACCCGATGACGTTGCGCAGTGCGTGACCTTCCTTGCATCGGATCGCGCGCGTTATGTGACGGGCGCATCGCTGCTGGTGGACGGCGGCTTGTTCGTTAACCTTCAGTGAACGAGCCGGCCGAGTACTTGCGCAGCAGCGCGATGCAGTATTCGGCGGGTTCGCTCAGCGTTTCATGTTTGCGCCGTAGCAAGCCGAATCCCGAGAGGCTTTTGCCGATCTCGATAGGCAGTTCGATCAGCAAATGCGCGCGCAGGTAATCGCGCACCACTGACTCCGGCAGCATGGCGACAGCGTCGCTGTTTTGCAGAAGCTGAAGCGTGGCGAAGATCGATGCGCACTCGACTACATTAGAAGGTGAGGCAAGCCCGGCTCGCGCGAGCTCTTCTTCGAACAACCCACGTGCGGGGCTGGTGATGGGTTGCAGGATCCAGGGCCAGGAAATCAGCGCATCGAGCGAGAGCGTGGTTTCATGAGCGAGCGGATGCGCGGCGCGCACGACCAGACGCATGGCTTCGCGCGAGAGGGGTTCAAAGTGGAAGTCGTTGTGCTGGAGCGGCGTGGTGAGACGGCCGAGCGCGAGATCCACTTCGCGGCGGTGCAGCAATTGCACGACCTGGTCGCTGGTCTCGCCAAGTATGCGTACGTTGAGCAGCGGCCGTTCGCTTTTAAGTTCGGCGATAGCCATGGCGAGCACGTCGGGCGCCGCGCCCATGATCGCGCCAACAGTGAGTTGACCATGACCGCCGCGCCGCTTGCTTTCAAGGTCGGCCGCGAAGCGGGTGAGGTCGGCAAGCGACCGGCGCGCATAGGCGAGCGTGGCGACACCGAGCGGAGTGGGTTGCATGCCGCGGGCGTTGCGCTCGAACAGGAGAAAGCCGAACGCTTCTTCTATGTCGCTTAGCATGCGGCTCGCGCTCGGTTGGGCAACGTTGATGGCCTCGGCGGCCTGGTGCAGGTTGCGGGCGTCGTCGAGAGCGACAAGCAACGCGAGATGCTTGAATTTCAGGCGGTTGACGAGGGCAATCTGGGAGACGTTCTGGGTCATCGGGCGTTCTCGTGCGTCAATTTTGCGGCGGTCATGGACCATCCGTGCGACCATTGTGCGATTCGGTTTTGCGATCGGCTGATCCTTACTTCGGATTGTCATGTTATCAGTCGGCGAATTATAGTCGTAACGCATAAGCCGTAAGTCGGAGCACGACTTAACCGGTTCAACACCTATAAAAGGCAAGCCGCAATGGAGACAATTGCGTTCAGGATGACCCTCAAACCGGGCCAGCGCGATGAATACGAGCGGCGTCATCGCGACATATGGCCCGAGTTGGCCGAGACGTTACGCGACGCCGGGGTCCGTGACTACTGGATTTTTCTCGACGACACCACCGGGGACTTGTTCGCCACGCTCAAGCGCGAGCGCGACCACACCATGGCCGCGCTGCCCGACCTGCCCATCATGCGCAAATGGTGGGACAGCATGGCCGACCTGATGGAAACAAACCCGGATCGCTCGCCAGCGCAAACTGCGCTCGTGCCGGTCTTCCATCTACCCTGACGCGTTGGTTATAGCCTTTGCGGCACGAGGACATATTCATGCAAGTTGTCGATCCGCACATTCATCTTTGGGATTTAAAGACCCATCACTATCCCTGGCTGGCGAACCCAGGCAAGTCGTTTGTCGGCGATGCGCAAGACCTGAAACATGACTACCTGATCGGTGATTTTCTGCGCGACGCCGCGCCGGTCCAGGTGCTCAAGCTTGTGCATGTGGATGCCAATCACGATCCCGCCGATCCAGTGGAAGAAACGCGCTGGCTGCAGCACGTTGCCGATAACGAAGGTCACGGGTTGCCGAATGCGATTGTCGCGGGCGCGGATTTATCGGCGGATAACGTGCAGGAAGTGCTCGAAGGACATGCTGGATTCGCCAACGTCCGGGGCATACGGCAGATACTCAACGTGCACGCTAATCCACTTTATGACTATGTGGGCCGGCACTACATGCGCGAGCCGGCATGGCGCAAGAATTTCGCGTTACTGAAGAAGTATTCATTGTCATTCGACCTGCAACTCTACCCGTCGCAAATGAAAGAAGCGGCCGGGCTTGCACAGGAACATGCCGACACGCAGTTCATCGTGAATCATGCCGGCATGTTTGTGGATCGTTCGTCGGTGGAGGGGTTTCGTGCATGGCGTGACGGACTTCGCGCACTGGCGGCCTGTCCGAATGTGGCGGTGAAGATCAGCGGCCTGGCCATGTTCGATCATGAATGGAGCGTCGAAAGTTTTCGGCCGTATGTGCTGGAGACAATCGATGCGTTCGGTTGCGAGCGCGCGATGTTTGCGTCGAACTTTCCGGTCGACCGTTTGTTCGCTACGTATGAAGGGCTGTGGAACGCGTATGTGTCGATCGTAAAAGACCTGAGCGATATAGAAATAGATGCCCTCGTTAAAAGCAACGCAGAACGTATATATCGCATCTGAAGGAGACAGTATGGGCAATAACAATCCGCCTCGGCTAGAGCTAAGGCACGCGAGCAAGTCGTTTGGCCGCGTGCGCGCGCTCGGTGACGGCAGCCTCGCGTTGTGGCCGGGTGAAGTGCACGCGTTGCTCGGTGAAAACGGCGCGGGCAAGTCGACTTTGGTCAAGCTGCTTGCCGGCGTGTATCGGCCGGACTCGGGCGAATTGCTGGTGGATGGACAGGCTCGCACGTTTGCGAATCCCGCAGAAGCGCGCGATGCAGGTCTTGCTGTGATCTATCAGGAACCTACATTGTTCGCGGATCTGTCCATCGCGGAAAACATCTACATGGGACGTCAGCCACGCGACCGGCTCGGCCGGATTCGCTACGACGAAATGAATCGCGAAGTGGATATGCTGCTGCAATCGCTTGGTGTCAATTTGCGTGCGGAGCGCCTGGTTCGCGGGCTGTCCATTGCCGATCAGCAAGTGGTCGAAATTGCCAAGGCGCTTTCGCTCAACGCGAATGTGCTGATCATGGACGAGCCGACAGCGGCGTTGTCGCTGACTGAAGTCGAGCGCCTGTTCTCGATCGTGCGCGCGTTGCGTGAACGCGATGCCGCCATCCTTTTCATCACGCACCGGCTGGACGAGGTATTCGCGCTGACGCAGCGCCTGACGATCATGCGCGACGGCCTGAAGGTCTTCGACAGCATGACCGCCGACATGACCATCGATTCGATCGTCAGCAAGATGGTCGGTCGCGATCTCGACACCTTCTATCCGAAAGCGGATGTTGCGCCCGGTGACGTGCGTCTTTCAGTGCGTAACCTGACGCGCGACGGCGTGTTCAAGAACGTCTCCTTCGAAGTCCGCGCAGGCGAGATCGTGGCGCTGGCTGGGCTCGTCGGCGCGGGGCGCAGCGAGGTGGCGCGCGCGATCTTCGGCATCGATCCGGTGGATGCGGGCGAAGTTCATATCGCAGGCAAGCCGTTGCAACTTGGCCGGCCGCAAGCGGCAGTCCGCGCAGGGCTCGCGCTGGTGCCGGAGGACCGACGTGCACAAGGTCTCGCGCTGGAACTCAGCATTGCGCGCAACGCGTCGCTGACGGTGCTCGGACGTCTTGTCAAACATGGGTTGATTTCATCGCGCAGTGAAAATTCACTCGCCGCCGACTGGGGCAAGCGCCTGCGGCTTAAGGCGAGCGATCTGGACGCACCGGTGGGGACGTTGTCGGGTGGCAACCAGCAGAAGGTCGTGCTTGGAAAGTGGCTGGCTACAGGGCCTAAAGTGCTGATCATCGACGAACCGACTCGCGGGATTGATGTCGGGGCCAAGGCGGAAGTGTATCGAACGCTCGCTGAGCTGGTGCGCGAAGGCATGGCAGTCCTGATGATTTCAAGTGAGCTGCCCGAAGTGCTTGGCATGGCCGATCGCATTCTCGTCATGCACGAAGGGCGTATCAGCGCCGAGATTGCACGTGCCGATGCAAACGAAGAACGTGTGATGAGCGCCGCACTGGGCGCCTCGCCATCCATGTTGGGGAAGGCGGCATGATGACGCGACATTCTCCTGCCATGCCTGCCGTGCAAGCGGCCAAGCCGAAACGACGCAACCTGTTGGCGGAACTCGTACGCAGCCGCGAGGCGACCTTGTTTGTCGTGCTGATTGCGCTGGTCGCCGCGACCGCTGCGGTGAAACCCGAGTTCCTGAACCTGCAGAATCTGCGCGACGTGCTGCTCAACGTATCGATCATCGGCTTGCTCACTGCGGGCATGACGGTCGTGATGCTGATGCGGCATATCGATCTGTCGGTGGCCTCCGTTGTTGGCGTCAGCGCGTATTCGGTCGGCAGTCTCTTCGTGATGTTCCCGCAAATGCCGATCGCGGTCGCGATGCTCGCGGGCATCGTTATAGGCCTGGCGATCGGCGCAGTGAACGGCACGCTGATCACCTTCGGGCGCGTGCCTTCTCTAGTGGCAACGTTGTCGACGCTATACATAGTGCGCGGTGCCGACTACGCCTGGGTCCACGGCGGGCAGATCAATGCGACAAGTCTTCCCGATGCGTTTTCACGCATTGCGACGGGTTCGCTGCTCGGCCTGCCGAACCTGGTGCTGATAGCGGTGGTCGTGCTCTTCGCGATCGGCGTCTATCTCAAGCAATATCGCGGCGGCCGTGAGCATTATGCGATCGGGTCGAACCCGGAAGCGGCGCGACTAGCCGGTATTCGCGTGGAGCGCCGCGTGATGATCGGCTTCCTCTTGTCCGGCGCTATTGCGGGCCTGGCCGGCGTGTTGTGGCTGGCGCGTTTCGGTACCGTGGAAGCGAGCACGGCAAAGGGCATCGAATTGCAGGTGGTCGCGGCAGCCGTGGTGGGCAGCGTGGCGATCACGGGTGGCGTGGGCACCATCCTCGGCGCGACGCTCGGTGCGCTCGTGCTTGGCGTGATCAACATTGCGCTGGTGGTGTTGCGCGTATCGCCATTCTGGCAGCAGGCTATTCAGGGAGCGCTGATCGTCGCGGCGATCACGCTGGACACTTTGCTTGCGCGCTCGGTCGCGCGCCGCATGATGAGGAAACGCGATCATGGCTAAACCCGATTCCGCGCTGGCATTGACCAAGCGCCGGCACCTCTCATGGGAAACCATGCTGGTGGTCGTACTCGTGCTGGGAGTGATCCTCGGCCGCGTGTTATCACCTGTGTTCCTCTCGAGCGCCAACCTCTCGAACATGCTCGCCGACTTTACCGAGATCGCGCTGATCGCGTTGCCGATGACCTTGATCATTGTCGCGGCTGAAATCGATTTGTCGGTGGCGTCCGTGCTTGGCGCATCGAGCGCGCTGATGGGCGTGCTCTGGCACATGGGCCTGCCCATGCCGCTCGTGATTGCGATTGTGCTCGTCGCGGGAACGCTTGCCGGCCTGTTCAACGGGCTCGTGATCGTACGCTTCAATCTGCCCTCGCTTGCCGTCACCATCGGCACCTTGGCGTTGTTTCGCGGCCTGGCGTACGTGCTGCTCGGGGATCAGGCTGTGGCAGATTTCCCGGCGTCCTATACAGCGTTCGGGATGGATACGGTTGCGGCCTTTCTGCCCATGCCGTTTGTGCTCGTCATCATTGGCGCCGTTGTTTTCACTGTGCTATTGCAAGCGACACCATTCGGCCGCGGCCTCTATGCGATCGGCGCGAATCCTGTTGCCGCGCAATTTTCCGGTATCGACGTGGCGCGCACGAAGCTCAAGCTTTTCATGCTGTCCGGCGCGATGAGCGCGCTCGCGGGCGTGGTCTACACATTGCGCTTCACGAGCGCTCGCGGGGACAACGGCGAGGGCTTCGAACTGTCGGTGATCGCGGCCGTGCTGTTCGGCGGTGTGAGCATTTTCGGTGGACGCGGGTCCATGATCGGCGTGCTTCTGTCGTTGCTGATCATTGGCGTGTTGCGCAATGCGTTGACGCTCTCGGATGTATCGAGCGAGACGCTGACCATTGTGACGGGCGGTTTGTTGTTGTCGTCGGTGTTGATTCCGAACCTTGTTGCACGTTGGCGTGTCATGCGCGAAAAACGCATGATGACGCAGACGCTTATCTGAAGCTTGGCTTTTTAAAACCAGCGTGAAGACTCCGGTCATCGATTGAACCGGAGCAGCGCGCGACATCAGGAGACACAAGCATGTTCAAACCCTTTAAGTCCATTCGCGGTCCGGCGCTATGCGCCGCGCTGATCGCGGTGTCCGCGGCGGCGATGATTCCGGTCAGCGCGAACGCCGCGGATCTGAAGAAAGACCTGAAAATAGCGTTCCTTCCCAAGCAGATCAACAACCCGTACGAAGTGATTGCCGATGACGGCGGTTTGGCGGCGATCAAGGAAATGGGCGGGCAGGGCAAGGTAGTCGGGCCATCGGATGCAGGCGCTTCCTCGCAGGTTCAGTACATCAATACGCTGATCACGCAGCGCCAGGACGCCATCGTGATTGCTGCGAATGATGCGAACGCGGTTGTTCCGTACCTGAAGAAAGCGATGGCACAAGGCGTGAAGGTCGTCACGTTCGACTCCGATACCGCACCCGATGGCCGCCAGATTTTCGTCAATCAGGCTAACTCGGAAGGGATCGGACGGGGACAGGTGCAGTTGATGTCGAAGCTGATTGGAGGCGAAGGTGAGTTCGCCATTCTCTCCGCCACGCCGAACGCCACGAACCAGAACACCTGGATCAAGTGGATGGAGGAGGAACTGAAGAAGCCGGAATATTCGAAGATGAAGCTGGTGAAGATTGCCTACGGTAACGACGACGACCAGAAGTCGTTTGTCGAAACGCAGGGTCTGTTGCAGGCGTATCCGAACCTGAAGGGCATCATTTCCCCGACGACCGTGGGTATTGCAGCGGCGGCGCGTTATATCTCGACATCGCCGGCCAAGGGCAAGGTCATGGTGACCGGACTGGGTACGCCGAACCAGATGCGCGCGTTCATCAAGAACGGCACCGTGAAGGCATTCCAGTTGTGGGATCCGGGTCAACTGGGTTATCTCGCGGCCTACGCGGCGGCTAACCTTGCTTCAGGCACGATCACGGGCAAGGAAGGCGATAGTTTCGACGCAGGCAAGCTGGGCAAGCGCACAGTGGGCAAGAGCGGCGAAGTCGTGCTTGGACCGCCGACCACGTTTGATTCTTCGAATATCGACAACTTCAACTTCTAGAGCGAAGTTTTTCTCTTAATATCGAAAGATTTATCCGCACGAAAAAGATGCCTCCGCGGCGTCTTTTTCGTGCGCTTTTCTTTGTCAACGCGTCAACGTAAGCTGAGACCTACACCAATGCTTTCAGCACATCCGGGTTCCAGTTGTTTAACTGGTCGACGCGTCCTTCACGGACCTTGTTGGCCCAATCCGGGTTGACCAGCATCCCCCGACCAACGGCGATGAGGTCGAAGTCACCGCGGTCAACCAACTCAAGCAGATGATCGAGCGAGGCGACGTTGCTGCCTTCGCCATGAGCGTGTCGATATGCTCGCCAGTCATTCCTATGGAGCCAACGGCGATGGTCGGCTTACCGGAGAGTTTCTTTGTCCATGCGGCCAGGTTCCGGTCGGACTCGAACTCGTTATCCCAGAAGCGGCGCGTCGAGCAATGAAACACGTCCACGCCGGCGTCGACCATGATGCGGGAGAACTCTTCCAACTCAGCCGGGGTGTTGAAGTTCTTCGCTTTGAAGTCCTGGACCTTCCACTGCGAGATGCGCAGCGAGATGACAAAGTCCATCCCTGCCATGCGCCGGATTTCAGCAATGACATCTGCTGCCAGGCGGGCGCGGTTACGCAGTGAGCCGCCCCACTGGTCTTCGCGCTTGTTTGTTCCCGGCCAGAAAAACTGGTCCAGCAGGTAGCCATGGGCCGCGTGCGACTCGACGCCGTCGAAGCCGATCATCTTCGCATTGATAGCAGCCTTGCCTTACGCTTCGACGATTGCATCGAGGTCAGCTGGAAGAGCCGGCTCGCCATCGTGCGTTGTCGGCTTGCCGATTCCACCGAACAAACCTGAGGGGCCCACCCGGCGAGGCGGACGATAGTCGGCCCCTTTGGCTGCGTAAAGACCATCGACGGCATGCTGCTTCATCTGACCGACGTGCCAGAGTTGCGCGAACAGAGGCGTGCCTTCTGCGTGGACCGCGTCGACGACTTTCTTCCAGCCGGCAAGAGCCTCTACGCCGTACATGCGCGGCACGTCTACCTCATTGGCAGCGGCGTCGTGCGGTACCCATGTTCCCTCGGTGATGATAAGTCCGGCGCCCCCCGCTGCCCGTTTGCGATAGTAGTCAGCATTGTCTTCACCCGGAACGCCAGACGGCGCCATGGTACGCGTCATCGGCGACATGACGACGCGGTTCTTGAGCGATAGCGCGCCAATCCGAACCGGCTGGAAGAGCTTGGCGGTGCTCTCCGCCGCGAGGGCTGACAGTGGTGCGTGCGACGAAGCAGGTTTTGTTCGCGTCTGTTGCATCGGAAATCACCTTCTGGTCGAAATGTGCCTTGCTTTAAGGGCTCGGGCACACAGGGTGTCGGTTCCAATTGAGTTATCACTTACGTCAGATACATACGCGCCGCCGCGATATGCGCGACTATTGGCAATAGTTGGACTTACGCAGCAAGTAGTTGCTGATGGCGGCTGACAACTTCGGCTTCGTCTTTCAGCGCTTTCTGCACCGCGGGACGCGCTTCGATACGCGTGATATAGGCCATCAGGTTTTTCAAGTGATCGAGCTTGACTCCCGAGCGCTCGTGCCAGAGTGTTGCCCATACGTATGCGTCGGCTACCGTGAACTGTTTGCCTGTCAAATAGGCGCGGCCGTCGGCCAGACGTGCGTCCAGGACACCGTAGGCCGTGAGCAGCTTGTTGGTGGTGAACTCGATTCCTTCCGCGGTCATCAGCTTGCGCATCAGGGGGATATGCTTTTGTGCGATCTCCGTTGCGATGAACGTCAGCAACTGATCTTCTTCTGCGCTCGCTATCAGCGTCGGTGGCAACGTGCCCAGGCGCCGCGATTCGAGCGGCGCCGCATAAGGGTGAACGCGCTGGGAAGCGCTCGGCAGATAGGCACGATAGGAACGCGAACAGTCTTCCATGCCAAATTCGTCCTTCGACCCGGATGTTCTTTCAATGAGCCGGGTCATGCTCGGGTCAAGTAACGGCGCGAGCAAGGCCTGCGCTGACAGCTTGTGTCTTGCGCGGTCCCGCGCGATGGCCGCGAGTCCCGCCGCAATGTTTCCGCCAGCATCAAACCCCACTGCGGCCAGACTTAGCACATCGGCACGGCTCTCTCGCGCACGCAGTGTCGCCCACTCCAGCGCGAGATACGCATCCTCATTGCAGCCGGAAACGGGAATGCTGGCGCTAGCGAATAACCCACGGCAACAACCCAGGCGGGTGTCTTTGAAGCGATGAACGAGGCTGGGATATCGGCGTCGTCCAGCGTGCCTTTTACAAAACAGCCGCCGTGGAAATACAGCACGATTGGCAGGCTGTTGCGCGTGAGTGGGCGGAAGCTGCGCAGCGTGATTTTCTGTGCATATCCGTCAATCGCGACGTCGGAGATTTCCAGCGTAGGTTTCATGTGTGGTGACGAATCGTTCTCGTGCAAGAGGGTGTATGCAAGCTCGTGTTGCAGGCCGGATTTTCCACACAACGCCTTCCAGGATAAACATCTCTCTTTCGACAATACAATTCGGTCACAGCGAATTGTATCGTCATAAGCTAAGCTAATTATTCAGACGCGACGAGACTGACCGTTGCCTTCGCAACGAGTCAAGACGGGTCTCGGTATAGGAAAACGCTCGGCGAGCGCTCGGAGCGCGCGGTTAACGCATTTGCAGGCCATGAAGAAATGTCAGCTAAACGGCTGCTACATCGCGGCTACGTGAGTCACTGCTTCGAGCCGAATCAATTTCGCGCGATGCGATCGATGACGATTGCGCGGGATTAACAGGCCGCCCAATCTCACCGGGCAATACCGTTTTTGTTCTAAGCAGATTGCACTGCTCAAAAAGCTCCGCAGCCCATTCGACGAAAACCCGGACCTGCGCCGAAAGATGCCGGTTCTGTGGATAGACAGCGGAAATCGAGAATGGCATGAGGCGCCATTTTTCCAATACTTCAACCAGTGCGCCGGTTTTCAGGTGTGGCCATGCAAGAAAATGGGGCACCTGAATAATGCCTAGGCCCTGAAGGCCACATTGCAGGTAGGCATCACCATCATTGGCCGCGAGTCGGGAGCGCATTCGCACCTCAACCGGATTTCCATCTTTAACGAAATCCATCTCGACAACGCGTCCGTTGCGGCTGGAAAAGTAGTTCACTGCCGTGTGGCGGTCCAGGTCCGATAGTGTCACCGGCCTCCCATTGCGCCGCAGGTATTCCGGACTCGCGACGGTAACGAACTCGGAGACGCCAATACGACGGGCAACGAGCGTCGAATCTTCCATCGGCCCATGCGGATGGCACAGTCAACACTTTCTTGAACGAGATCCACGGCCTTGTCTCCGACCCCCAGCATCAGGTCGATGTCCGGATAACGGGCGTGGAACTCATCTAGCGCCGGCACAATGACCATTCTCCCGATCGAGCCTGGCATGTCGACCTTGAGCTTGCCGCGAGGTGCGGATGTAGTGGAGAACGAAGTCTCCGAGTCTTCGACCTCGGCAAGGATGCGGGAGCATCGCTCATAATAGGCCGCCCCGTCGGGAGTCAGGCTGATGCGGCGTGTCGTGCGGTTTAATAGTCGTACCTTAAGGTGAGCCTCGAGATTCTGGATAATGGTGGTCACCGAAGAGCGTGTCACACGTAGCGAATCAGCAGCACCAGAGAAGCTGTTGATGTCGACCACTCGGGTGAAAACCTGCATCGCTTGAATTTTGTCCATGTCTTTTTGTCCGTGCTTTAAGGAGACTCTCCAAAAAGAGGCTCTCCAAGAATCGCCGGCTTGCGCCAGACGCAGGTCATTCAAGGGCGCCTGACAGTTGGCATGGAGCCTGCCGAGAGAGGCGCTGAATTTCGCTCACGAGCGCATCAATGTACGAGTCCTGCGCGTTGCACTCAGTCAGCGCAGCGTGGAGCTTGAGTACATAATCCGCATTGCTTCCAAACTTGCCCACGGCCGACGCCACGAGCGGTGCCACCGTCGACACACTCGAGTCCGCCTCATATTGTTCACGGGCGGTGTCCGCGACAAATGCAATCGCATGGGTCTGGGTGCCGTCATCCAGCGTGATCGGCGCCCACGTTGGCCTGTAGGAGCCGAGTACCATCTCCCGAATCCAGACCAAGGCCAGTTCCTCATCCGTCGTCGCACGCGGAAGCCTGAACGCTACGCCATGTGTATGCCCCCCAGCCTCGAGCGCCAGCATTCGACCGGGCATTTCCGGACTGCCGCGGCCCGCTACCATGCGAAGGCAGAAGCTACGATGCCAGTTGCATAGTGTGGCTACTTGCCTCCGATCGAAGTGCATTGTCGGATTCCATATCAGGGAACCGTAACCAAATATCCATATGTCGTGCGCATCCGCAGGACGCAGTTTCAGGGTGTCGACAAGGGAACGTGCAATTTGCTGCTCGGTCCATAAGTTAGGTAAAGACGCAAAGTTGTCGAGGTACGCGCCCGAGTGAATGGTTTGTCGTGTCAGCATTGTCAACGGCCGGTCTGGTTCGAAATGCCAGGGCGCCGTGCGACGGCGGTCAGAAGCCCCGCGCACCGGAGTCCCCAGGCTCGGTGACAGTATGACCGCGGTGCTCTACCGGATAAAGACTCGTACAGGAGACGCTTTGACGCTTGACAGGCGACAATGTCGAACGTGCTTTCGGATGCGTTGGAACCTTTGGTTACTACGGGTTGCCGTGGACTACCTTAATCGTCGCGAACCTTCTGGAGGGCGGACGCAAGGATCATTGCGTCACCATTCAGCGGTGTTATCCCGCCGCGGGTACGCGGTTTGTATACGGTGTCGCCCCTGCTGATGTGTAATCCGGACAGGGCGCAGCGTCCAGAGCGGCGGGCGAGTGCAGAGGACCAGACTTGCTCCTCATAGTTGCATAGTGTTGGGTCACGCCAGGAGAGCGCCACAAGAGAACCGGCCAATCTTTCAAGGACCGTCACGGTGAAAGTGCGAAGCTCCGAGTCGGCCGGCGGGGACTTGCTCCAGGATTCTCGCAACTGCAAGCAGGTCGACTCCTCGGGTGACTCTATGGGCGGCGTGGAGAATTGCAACAGTGCCGTGAGCGTTCGGGACCAGGGGTCGGCAGCAAGAGATGATGCTCTGTCGAGCACTCCGTGACAACTGATATTGCTTAGGTTTGCTGATGATATATGAGGATAGCTATTGTCGTTCTGGGTCGTATTCGTCTCAGATACAACTTCGGAGGGCTCATTGCGGCAGGCGGCGTTCAACATCATCGTTCTCTCATGAGTGAAAGGTCGGAGCGACTATCGAACAACGAAGGAAAGGACGGACGTCTACTGAAGACAAACCTGAGCGTAGTCCACCGTGCGCCGGTATACATTACGGCTCAGCCATGAAACGAAGGTGTATTCGACATAGGCGTTGGCACCAAGAAAAATCCAGGTATGCAGACTATTTGACACGGTAAATTCCTTTGGGACAGGCGATGCAGTAAAAGGAAAGCGGTCAGGCGCGGGACGCGTTTGCGTCATGCGGACTTGCCGAATCGCAGTTCAACACAGGGGCCGTCATGGCGACGAAGGGGAGTGCTTCACTGTCAACCGGCAAGTGCGAATCGCGATGACTGAAGCTTAGAAAGCGCGGAAGACGAAATCCATGCTACGGTCGGATACCGCGCTTCCTCAATGGAGTAACAAAGATATACCCCGGTATAACGCATCGTTTCGACAGGCAGGACTGAGGGCCGGTTGATGAGGACTAACGCTTAATACAGGCGTCAGGCTTTAGATACGGACGTATATTATGGATAGGATTGCCAATGCGTCGGACTATCCGGTTCGCTTTCAATGTGTAAATGAATCGAAAGCTGCGGAGCCTTTCAAGAGTTTCGGCTAGCCGACGGCAAGCGTTAAAGGATGCGCCGCTGACGAAAACGCGGAGGTGCGCGGTGGGAGCATTAGGTTCGTCATACAAGAGCAGCAAGCCCGGCTATCTCATCGGTCTGTGGCTCGGAGGTTGCGTCGCATTGGGCGTCATCGCCGGCATCTGCTTTTATTTCGAACTGCGCCTTGCTACTGCAGGTTTCTGCTTGCTGATTGCCATCGTGCTTTTGTCGCTGCTCGATAGCTTTGTCTCGTCAGCTATCTTCGCGCTGGCAGGCGCATCGCTGCTGAATGTCTTCTTTACGCCGCCCATATACAGTTTCCAGATTGACAAGCTCCAGGACTATTTTCCGCTCGCTACGTTCTTCATTACGTCGCTCGCCGTCACGTCACTTGTGCGTCATATTCGTCGAATGGAACAGGCTCAGCGGGGACAGGCCCGTCTATTGGATCTCACCCACGACACCGTATTCGTGCGTGACGCGAATAACGCCATCACGTACTGGAACCACGCCGCGGAACTTCTGTACGGCTGGAACAGAACAGAAGCGACCGGGAAGATTGTCGACGAGTTGCTTAAGACAAGGTTTCCAGCGCCGCGCGAAGAGATTCAGCGGACGCTTGAACGAGACGGGCGTTGGGAGGGAGAACTCGTCCACACGAAGCGCGATGGTGCAGAAGTCGTGGTGGCGAGTCGTTGGACCTTGCAACTTGATGACAAGGGCGTGCCAGTTGCAACACTGGAGACGGACAATGACGTCACGCAACGCAAGCACGCCGAGGAATTGCTCAGGAGGAGCCAGGCGCAGTACTTGGCCGAAGCCCAGAAACTTAGCCGGACAGGAAGTTTTGGATGGAACGTGACAACAGGGGAAATCTTCTGGTCCGAGCAGGCCTTCGATATCTTCGAGTACGATCCGGCAATCCCTCCAACCATTGAAATGGCGCGGCAGCGAGTCCATCCTGAAGACAGGATTCTCTTCGACGAAATGCTAAGCCAAGGCAGTGATACAACAGACCATTTCGACATCCAGCACCGGCTTCTCTTTCCCGATGGCCGAGTCAAATACCTGCACGTCGTCGCGCACGGAGCGCATGGCCAGTCCGACCGGCGGCAGTTTATCGGTGCCGTCATGGATATCACCGCGTCCAGACAGACCGAAGCGCAACTGCTTCAGGCGCAGACCGAGCTGGCGCGAGCCAGCCGGGTTTCGGCACTTGGCGAGTTGAGCGCGTCCATCGCCCATGAAGTCGGTCAGCCGCTCGCGGCGATCGTTACGAATGGAGAAGCCTGCCTCCGCTGGCTGCGTCGACAGCCACTCAATGTGAAAGAGATCGAAGAGTGTGTGACCCAGATAACGGATGAGGGAAACCGCGCTGCCGACATTGTTCATCGTGTGAGAATGCTGATGAAAGGTGCCCCGCCGGAGCGTATGGCAGTCGAGCTGAACGGGGTCGTCGCAGAAGCCGCAGCGTTAATTCGCTCTGAGGTAGAAAGTCACGAAGGCACGTTGGTACTCTCGTTGGCGCCGGAGCTTCCTCCCGTTTTTGCCGACCGCGTGCAACTCCAGCAGGTGCTGATCAACTTCATCAACAACGGCATGCAGTCGACGGGAACCGTTGCACGCAAGTGCGAGATTCTCGTCGCCTCGGCAACCGCCATGGACGGCAACATTGTGGTTTCCGTGCGCGATAACGGCCCCGGTATCAGCGACCAGAATCTGCCGCGCCTGTTCGACGCCTTCTTCACCACTCGCGGCACCGGCATGGGAATGGGGCTCGCCATTTGCAGCTCCATTATCGAGGCCCACGGCGGCCGGATTTGGGCAGCAAATAATCCTGACAGCGGAGCGACCTTTAGCTTCTCGCTTCCTCCCGCAAACATCCCTGTCGCGGTCAAGTGAACGACGGCCCGACGCGTCGGCAAGGGAAATTCGCAGGGTCAGCGGTTATACATTCGTATCATCGCCGCAGCGGTCGCTGTAAGGTAGGCTTTAGTCTTTAAGGCGGATAAGCGTTCTTTTCAAGTTCGCGTTTCCCGTCGGATAAGGCCGAGGGCCGCAACTTTGCTGAAAACGCCCGTTATATCGATTGTTGACGACGACCTCGCTGTTCGCCGCGCCCTGGGAAGCCTCGTGCGCTCGATGGGTTGGGAGTCACGCCTGTTCGAGTCCGCGGAAGGTTTTCTGGCCTCAGGAGAGGTCGTGAACACGACTTGCCTGATCTCCGACGTCCGCATGGCGGGGATGTCAGGCGTGGAAATGCATGAACGTCTGGTGGCGCAAGGACAGGCGCCGGCGACCATTTTCATCAGCGCGTATCCGACCCCTTTGTTGCAGGCCAGGGCGACGGGCAACGGTGCTTTAGTGCTGCTGCAGAAGCCCTATCAGGCGTCGGTCATGACTTACTGGCTGTCCGTGGCGGTAGGCGCACCCTAGGTCAGCGTCCTCGTTTGCCGCTTAGTGAGCGGTACGCGGAATGAACGGTTGAATACCGAGCGACTCGGCTTTGCGCACCAGGTCGGGCATGGAACTCGCATTAAGCTTGCGCATGACGTGACCCCGGTGAACCTTGACGGTAATTTCGCTCAGGTTCATTTCTGCGGCGATCTGTTTATTGAGCAACCCTGAGAGTACAAATACCAGTACTTCCTTTTCTCGCGGCGAGAGCGAATCATGCATGGAACGCAACTTGGCGATGGCCGCGTCCGCCTCGAGGCGCATTGCGTCGCTTGCCAGCGCCTTTCCTATTGCATCGAGCATGTCCTGGTCGCGAAAGGGTTTGGCGAAGAAGTCCGTTGCACCGGCTTTCATCGCCTTCACGCTCATTTCAATGTCCCCATGACCCGTCATGAAAACGACCGGAATACGCATGCCCGAGTTGATTAATTCCTGATGAACCGTGAGTCCGTTTTTCCCGCGTAGCCGCACATCGAGAATCAGGCAGCTTGGGCCTTCGGTACGCGGATGACGGAGAAACTCCTCGGATGAAGCGAATGTCTCAACGCGCAGGTCGACCGAACGCATGAGCGTGGCCAGCGCCCGGCGGATGGCTGCGTCGTCGTCGACGATATAGACCGCCGACGTGTCGCGGCGAGTGCTGTCAGGTGCCGATGGTAGGGACGGTCCGCCAAGCATTGAGTCACCTCGATTCAGCCCGAATTTTGTTGCTCGGGATGATGCTCAATTCTATCCGCATAACGAGAGCGACGACAATCTCGGCGACCGCCTCGCGGGCAGGGTGGAACGTTCCCGCTTAGATCAAACTTTCATTTTGAAAGGCATCAGACATGGAGTTCATGGAGCATTCCCCGTTGCGTGGGCATTGAGTTCGCCCATGACATCGAAGAGATCGCCCACGATGCCGTAATCCGCCACCGAAAAAATCGGCGCGTCTGGGTCCTTGTTCACGGCCACGATAATCCGCGAATCCTTCATGCCGGCCAGATGCTGGATCGCTCCGGAAATGCCGAACGCGAGATAGATCTCGGGCGCCACTGTCTTGCCTGTTTGCCCGACTTGCGCGGCGTTGGGCGCATAACCCGCATCCACGGCCGCGCGTGATGCACCGAGCGCCGCGCCCATGTTGCGGGCCAACGTGCCCAGCTTGTCCATGTTTTCCTTCGATGCCAGTCCCCGGCCTCCTGCGACCACAATCCGCGCGCTCGACAGATCATGTCCGCCTTGCGACGCGGCCTGTCGATCGATCAGCACGGTCGCGGCGAACGGCGCAATGGGATCGAGCGAAACGATTGGCGCCGCACCGCCGTTGGCGCTCGCAGGCGCAAAAGACGACGTCCGGAAAGTTGCGAACAGCGTGGCGCTGGTGCTTTCGACTGTCGCGACCACGCTGCCCGCGTAAAGGCCGCGCACGAAACGCTGTGCCGTCACAACACGCGTGATGTCAGCGAGAAACGCATTGCCGGTCAGCGCGGCGGCTCGCGGAAGAGCTGCGCGTCCGGTTGTACGGTGACTCGTCGCAATTAACGAGTAATCCGAAGCAATATGCTGAAGAAGATTGGCGAGCGTTTCAGGATTGGCTATATCACCCGATGCCAGCAGCACGCGCTCGATGCCCTCAATGCACGCAGCGGCATTCGCCATGGCAGGTGAAAACGTAAGCACGTCCACCGGTACGCCGCGCCCACCTGCCGCGCTGATGACTCGCAGGGTTGCATCGGCCGTAGCACCGTCTTCCCATTCTCCTACGACAAGACTTCTCATGGTCATGCTCCCACGTTTTGAAGTAACCGCGCGCTGCCGATGGCGCCAAGCAGCGCGGCGGTATCGGCGACCTTGATGCCGGGCTGACGGACCGCTGGCTCGGCTATCTCCATGGTTCGTATTGGTGTGTCGAGTGCGACGTTGAACGTCGTCGCGTCCAGCGTGCGCAGCGGCTTTTGTTTCGCCTTCACGATACTCGGCAACGTGACACGACGCGGGTCGGCCAGGCGCAGGTCTGCACTGACCACGGCAGGCCCGTCAAGGCGCCAGGTGGCGGTGCCAGCGTCGTCGCCGCAGGTGACGAGCCAACTGCTGCCGGTAGCTTCTATCGCGGAGGCGTTGAGCGCCTGCGGCCAGCCGAGCAACGCAGCGAGCATTGCTGCCACGCCGCCAATGTCGTCATCGATCGCCTGCTTGCCGCACAGCACTAAACCGTAGGCATCGGTATCGGTATCGGCGCCGATGAACGCATGCAGCAGACGCGCGATGCCGAGTGAGTCTGGTGAAGCGCCTGCCGTATCGATCAGCACGGCGTTGTCCGCGCCCATTGCCAGCGCGGTGCGCAGCACATCCTGACAAACAGGCAGGCCGCACGTGAGCACGGTCACGCTTGACGCTACGCCGGCTTCACGCAAACGCAACGCTTGTTCGACCGCGCATTCATCGAACGGGTTAAGCGACATTTTGAGGCCGGCTGTATCAACACCACCTGCAGAGCCGATACGAACGCGCACGTTGGCATCGACGACCCGTTTCACGGGGACGAGAATTTTCATGGTCATCCAAGAGTTGCGTTTGAAGTGATCAGGACACCGCGCCTGAGCCGTATTTGCCGACCAGCAGCGCACCGCTTGCGAAACGATCGAGTGCGTACGGGGAGAGTGATACGTCGGTAGTTTGGCCCAACGCGTGCTGCGCGAGAATCTTGCCGATCCCCGGCGATAACTTGAAACCGTGCCCGGAGAAACCGAATCCGACGGTCAGTCCTTCTATGTCACCCACCGATCCGAGCACCGGGTTCCAGTCCGGCGTGACGTCGTACACGCCGGTCCACGATGAAGCGAGCCCAGCCGTTTCGTAGGCGGGAAATCGTTCTGCAACCTGCTCGCCGACTTCGCCGACATAGTCGAGCGAGATATCGCCCTGCTCGGTCTCCGGTGCGTTCAGCGTTTCGCCGACCACGCCTTCCGACACCAGCATCTGGCTGCCGCCGTAGCTGCGGAAATACAGCATGCCCGGCGAGCCGAGATCCTTGTAGGCCGGCATTTTGAATGTGTAGGGCGCAACATCGCACTCCAGAGCAAGCACCGTATGGCGTTCCGGCTTGACGGGCAACGGCACGCCGATCCACCCGGCGAGTTCCGGCGTCCAGATATTCTGCGTGCTGATCAGCATGCCGCAACTGAATGTTCCGGCGGACGTTTGAACACCGGTCACCCGGCGGCCATCACGCACGAGACCGGTCACGTTCGTGTTTTCCATGAACTTCACACCGCGCCTTCGAGCCGAGCGCGCGAAACCGGTTGCGACCAGATAAGCATCGGCGAAACCCGCTTCGGGTTCGTAGCCGATCAGCGCGGCATCGTCGAATTGAGCGATCGGCAAACGCTCGCGGGCCTCGGCTCTTGAGAGCAACTGCACTTCGATGCCCATGCCTTGCTGCGCATCGAGCGAAGCTTGCAGCGGCGCGAGCTTGTCGCCTTCGGGCGCGCAGATCATGTAGCCGCATTTCACGAGACCGCACGAGGCTTCGTCGTCGTCCACGTAAGCCGCGAAGTTGTTGAAGGCGTGCCAGGACGAACGCGCGAGCTCCACGTTCTGCCGCACGGAATAATGCGTGCGCAACAGCCCCGACGATTGCGACGTCGTGCCCGCACCAATCGTGCCGCGATCCAGCACCAGCACGCTTTTGGCGCCTAGCGTAGCGACATGATGGGCAACTGACGCGCCGATAACCCCGGCGCCGATCACGATGACGTCGTAATGGCTCATGCTACTTCCTGAAAGAAGATCGATGAGCAGATTCTAAGGAGAGGAAATACTAAGCCGCTTTGTATTAAGCAAACTTATGCAGAGCGAGCGGATTGCTGCAGACTTCTGGCTTAAGCCGCGTCCCGACAATTTAGTTACGCGCTTTGCATAAGCACAGGTGATGCACTTTATAAGCAGGGCACCCGGCAGCGTGCGTCCACGCACCAAGCAAGCAAAACAGCGCACCGCAGTATGGCGGTCGTGTTTCCCGGCTGCGCGATTCACATGACCTTCAGCGTTCGCGAGAAGGTTTCCTGTCATGAACTTTTAATTCTTAAAGGGAAACGTGGCACGATCGTTGCATTGCTATGTCGACGAAGATCGCGACCTCATTCGGCAGCGGTCGGCGGATACAGGATGATCGACAGAAACTGGATCGGCATCTTGATGAGTCTCTCCGGACCGTGCGGCACATCACCCTGGAACGTGAGCGTGTCGCCCGGATGCAGGATGTAGGTTTCCTGGCCGCGCCGGTATTCAATCACGCCTTTCAGCATGTGAATGAATTCGGTGCCCGGATGTTCGAAGATCGGGAATCGTTCCGCTTCGTCATCCATGGTGATGAGGAATGGTTCGAAAATTTTCCTGGGCCCTTGGTCATAGGCGAGCAGATGGTAGGTATGTCCGCGCTTGGTGCCCTTGCGGACCACTTCCATGCCGGCCCCTTTCTTGACGAACTGGGCGCCGCCGCCCGGCGTGTCGTAGTTGCGAAACAGGGCCGACATTGAGACGCCGAGGGCCTGGGCAATGCGGTTGAGAACATCGAGCCCGGTCGAGGTCTGGGCGTTTTCGATCTTCGACAACATGCCTCGACTGATGCCGGCTTGTTCGCAAACCTGGGCAATGGTCAAGCCATGACGCTGGCGAAGTTCGCGGATGGTCGCGCCAAGGTAATGCTCAAGCGGATTCTTGCGGTCATCCTCGGTTTGCATTGCACGCCTCATGAGAAAACGGCAGGTTAGCAGATCAGGTGGGATCGGTACGGGTCTGATGTTTCATGTCATGAATTATTGTTGCATATCAATAAATTCATGCACATACTTCGAACTTGCTTGCGGGACGCCGGGACGGGTGACTTTCGAGTGGGTCGTAATCGGGCCGTGCAAAAAAGGGCACGGCTTTTTCAACCAACGATAGACGATGCAAGGAGTCACGATGAACCTGAACGATGGCGGCAACGCACCAGTCGCGGAGCTTGGCACCGCGCTTGGGAAGGTCCCGCGCTTTGAATCCGCGCAGGATGCGCAAAGCTGGCTCGTGCAACAAGGCGTGAAATACGTGCTGGCGCAGTTCGTCGATATTCATGGCGTGGCCAAGGCCAAGTCCGTGCCGGTGGCGCACCTCAACAGCATCCTCACCGCGGGCGCCGGGTTCGCCGGTTTTGCGATCTGGGGCGTGGGAATCGAGCCGAACGGACCGGACTTCATGGCGGTCGGCGACCTCTCCACGCTCAGCACCGTGCCATGGCAAAGCGGGACGGCGCGCATTGTTTGCGAGGGCCATGTCAAGGGTGAACCCTGGGCTTACGATGCACGCGTCACGCTTAAAAAGCAGATAGCGCGGCTGACGGAGCGCAAATGGACCTTGTTTACGGGACTCGAACCGGAGTTCTCGCTGCTCAAGCGTTCGGTGTCGGGTGCGATCGAACCGTGCGACGCCAGCGACACGCTCGCTAAACCTTGCTACGACTACAAGGGTTTATCGCGTACTCGCGCGTTCCTGGAAAAACTCACGGAGTCTATGCGTGCGGCCGGGATCGATGTCTATCAAATCGATCACGAAGACGCGAACGGCCAGTTCGAAATCAACTATACCTACACGGATTGCCTGACCTCCTGCGATCACTACGTGTTCTTCAAGATGGCAGCCTCCGAGATTGCCAACGAGATGGGCCTGATCTGCTCGTTCATGCCCAAGCCGTTCGCGAACCGCCCAGGCAACGGCATGCACATGCACATGTCGATTGGCGACGGCGTGAGCAATCTTTTCTCAGACAAAAGCGATCCGTCGGGCATGGGCTTGTCTAAGCTCGCCTATCACTTCACAGCAGGCTTGCTGGCCCACGCACCGGCGCTCACGGCGCTATGCAATCCGACCGTGAACTCATACAAGCGGCTCGTGGTCGGTCGTTCGCTGACCGGCGCGACCTGGGCGCCCGCGTATATCAGCTACGGCGACAACAACCGCTCGACCATGGTGCGCGTGCCGGGCGAACGCATTGAACTGCGCCTGCCCGACGGCGCATGCAATCCGTATCTCGCGACGGCCGCGGTAATTGCAGCGGGTCTCGACGGCGTGGAACGCGAGTTGTCGCCGGGCGCGCCGGCGAATGAAAACCTCTACGAGTGGTCGCCGGCCAAACTTCGGGAACATGGCATAGGCGTGCTGCCGCAGAACCTTGAGCACGCGCTGGACGCACTTGAGGGCGACCGCCTGATTTGCGACGCGCTGGGCCCTGTCGCCGATGAATTCCTCAAGCTCAAGCGGATGGAATGGCTCGAATACATGCGGCATGTGTCGGATTGGGAAATGAAGAGTTATCTGGAATTTTTCTGAGGAGAAGCACGATGTGCGGAATCGTAGGTTTGCTGGTGAAAACACCGGCACTGCGTGAACAGCTTGGGGCATTGATGGTGCCCATGCTGATCGGTATGACAGAACGCGGCCCGGACTCCGCGGGCTTGGCCGTATTCGGCCAGCCGCTGGATGGCGGCAAGCGAAAGCTCAGCCTGTATTCGGGATTTACCCCTGAAGGGAATCGGTTCGACTGGAACGGACTGACGGCTGCATTGAACGGCGCGGTGAAGGCGGACGCGCGGATTGACGTGCAGGGCAATCACGCGATCCTGACCTTGCAGGGCGATCCGGAAGTGGTAAAGACCTGGCTTCGCGCCACGTTTCCGAAAGTGTATCTGCTCTCCACGGGACGTTCCATCGATCTATACAAGGACATCGGCACGCCGGCTCAGGTTGCTGCGCGCTATGACTTCGCGAACCTGAAGGGCTCGCATCTCGTGGGCCATACACGTATGGCCACCGAGTCGGCGGTCACGCCCGATCGCGCGCATCCGTTCACGGCCGGAGAAGATTTTTGCCTGGTGCATAACGGCTCGCTGTCGAATCCCTATGGCGTGCGCCGGATGCTCGAACCGCAAGGCATTCACTTCGATACCGACAACGACACCGAAGCCGCATGCCGCTTTCTCGAATGGCGGCTGCGCGAAGGCGACGAGTTGCCGGAAGCGCTGCAAAAGGGCTTCGAGGAACTCGACGGTTTCTACACCTTCCTGATGGGAACATCGACGGAACTGGCCTTGATTCGCGACCCGTTTGCCTGCAAGCCCGCAGTCGTCGCCGAGACCGATGACTATGTCGCGATTGCATCGGAATTCCGGTCGCTGGCGCACTTGCCCGATATCAAGCATGCCAAAGTGTTTGAACCTGCACCCGAGGAGATGTATGTATGGAAAGCGTGATCTTTGACCTGGAGAAAGCGACGGTCCGCGAGGTCAACCAGTTTCTTCATGGTGCACCCGAGACGCTCGAAGGGCGGCAGGTGACGGTTGTTTCGCCGAACGGCGCGCACAACCTGGCGGTCGGCGTGGATGCCCCGGTTCAAGTCCTGATCGATGGACACGCCGGTTACTACGCGGGCGGAATGAACAAACACGCGACGATCATCGTGGACGGCAGCGCGGGTACAGGCGTCGCGGAAAACATGATGAGCGGCAAGGTCCACGTGAAGGGTTTCGCGTCGAACGGCGCGGGTGCATCGGCGCATGGCGGCTTGCTCGTGATCGACGGCGACGCCGGCCTGCGATGCGGAATATCGCTTAAAGGCGGTGACATTGTGGTCGGCGGGTCGGTCGGCAGCTTCTCGGCGTTCATGGCGCAAGCGGGCCGCATGGTGATCTGCGGCGACGCAGGCGACGCCCTCGGCGACTCTCTCTACGAAGCCGTGCTTTACGTACGCGGTTCGGTGAAGTCACTGGGTGCGGACGCGCAGTACGAAGAGATGACCGACGCCGATGTCTCCGCTGTTCGCGACCTGCTGAAAGCGGCAGGGCTGAATCACGATCCGATGTCGTTCAAACGTATCGCCTCGGCGCGCACCCTCTACCACTGGAACGCCGACGCGAACCAGGAATATTGACAGTCCGTTCTTCAGAGAAGGTCCCCATGGAAGCCAAACCGGTTCATTTCGCCCGGCTGCAGCAAGAAGAGTCAGCAGGTTATGACCGCAGCACAATCGACTATATCCACACCGCGGCGCAGCGGGGCCTGTACGAAATTCGCGGCCTGGGTGCGAAGCGCAAAGTCCCGCATTTCGACGACTTGTTATTTCTCGGCGCATCGCTTTCGCGTTATCCGCTTGAGGGCTATCGCGAGAAATGCGTGACGAAGACCGTGCTTGGTACGCGCTTTGCAAAGAAGCCCATCGTGCTGGATATCCCGATCACGATTGCCGGAATGAGTTTCGGTGCACTCTCGGCCAATGTCAAAGAAGCGCTGGGGCAGGCCGCTACCGCGATGGGCACGTCCACCACGACGGGCGATGGAGGCATGACGCAGGAAGAACGCAGTTCGTCCAAGACGCTGATTTATCAATGCCTGCCGTCGCGCTATGGCTGGAATCCTGACGACGTGCGCCGTGCCGATGCAATCGAAGTGGTGATCGGGCAGGGCGCGAAGCCGGGCGGCGGGGGCATGCTGCTCGGGCAGAAGGTCAACCCGCGCGTGGCGGCCATGCGTACGCTTCCGGCGGGTATCGACCAGCGGTCGGCGAGCCGTCATCCAGACTGGACCGGCCCCGACGACCTCGCGATCAAGATCCAGGAACTGCGCGAGATCACGGATTGGGAAAAGCCGATCTATGTGAAGGTCGGCGCAACACGTACCTTTAACGACGTGAAGCTCGCCGCCCATGCAGGCGCCGATGTAGTCGTGATCGATGGCATGCAGGGCGGCACTGCAGCGACTCAGACATGCTTCATTGAGAACGTCGGCATTCCTACATTGGCCGCTGTCCGTCAGGCGGTGGACGCGCTTGAGGACCTGAACATGAAGGGGCAAGTGCAGTTGATCGTGTCAGGCGGAATTCGCACGGGCGCCGACATTGCAAAGGCGTTGGCGATGGGCGCGGATGCGGTGGCGATCGGGCAAGGCATGTTGATGGCGCTGGGCTGCAACAGCGATACGTATTTCCAGCACGGCGGCTTGCATTCGGCGGCGGCCGACTATGCCGCGCTAGGGACGTCGCCGGGTTTTTGCCATCATTGCCATACGGGCAAATGCCCGGTTGGCGTCACGACCCAGGACACCTTGCTTGAACAGCGCGTGCAGCCGGAGGAAGGCTCACGGCGAGTCCGCAATTATCTCAAGACCTTGAACATGGAACTGACGACAATCGCTCGTGCTTGCGGCAAGCAAAATGTCCATCACCTGGAGCCTGAGGATCTGGTGGCGTTGACGGTCGAAGCAGCTGCCATGGCGCGGGTGCCGTTGGCCGGTACTTCGTGGATTCCGGGTTTGAGTTGAGCAAGAAATCAGTTGAGGCATGAGGGATCTTGAATCGCCGTTATCAGCAGTTCAAGAAACGCGGCCACGGCCTTGGGCAACGTACGCCCGGCCATGGTCTGAACCTGAAGTGTCCGCTGATGCAATTCCGGATTGCTGATGGGCACAGCCGCCAGGTTGTCCGGCTTGAGGCGGCTGCGCACTGTCAGGAGGCCAACGAGCGTGACCGCTTTCGTTAGCTGTACAAAGGTTTGCAATGCGCTGCCGTAATTGCTGACGAACACCGGCTCGAAGGTCAGGCCTTCCAGGCTACAGGCAATATCGAATAATTGTCTGACGGTTACGCCCTCGTCATAAATCGCAAGCGGCCAGGGTTTCAGGTCCGCGAGCGAGACGGACTTGTGCTGCGCCAGCGGATGGTCTTGCGCGACCAGCGCAAATATTGGCGCACGCTGCGCGTAATGCACGTTGACGTCCTTCTCGGGCGCGACGCTGAAACATACGGCAACGTCGGCGGTACCGTCGCGTACCCGCTGCGTGGCTTCTGTCGGCGTGTTCACATCGAGTTGAAAGTGCGCCGCCGGCCAGGTCTTCAGGAAATGCACGAACACCTGCGGCAGGAAATCCCGGGCAACGCCCTCGGAACTCGATACACGGATCGTGGCACGGCGATCCGTCGTCAAGCCTCTTATCTCCTCGGTCACCCGATCCTGCTCCATCAGGCTGCGATGCGCGTGCGCGGCCAGGAGGCGGCCCGCCTCGCTTAGCACCATGCCTCGCGGTCGCCGCTCGAATAGCGGCACGCCCATTTCGTCCTCCAGCTTGGCGATCTGCCGGCTCAGTGCCGAGACGGCGACAAACAGCCGCTCAGACGCTTTGCTTAGCGATCCGCTTCGGGCGACTTCCAGGAAATAACGCAGCGCGGTAGTTTGCATGACGCATGCCTTGTAGGAGCTTTGCCGTTTCGGCAACGGAAACTGCCAAATATTGTCATTGTCCATAAATATCGGCGGTATCAAGATCGCGTCATCGGTTTCCCTGACCCGAACACTTGGAAGAACCCACGCCTTTGACGTGCTTCATCGGAGATAAATACGTGACACGCGAGTCTGCTATTCAAGCTGCGGCCGATCTGTACGATTCCGGCATTTTCCTCGAAGACCTGCGTCGCCGCGTGGCCATGCGAACTGAAAGTCAGGAGCCTGAAAGCGGTCCGTTGCTAAGCGCGTATCTCAACCAGGAGATGGCGCCCGCGCTCGCTGAACTCGGCTTTACCTCCAGGCTGGTCGACAATCCCGCGAAGGGCGGAGGGCCGTTACTGGTCGCTCATCGGCACGAAGGCGATCACCTGCCGACGGTCCTGACCTACGGGCACGGCGACGTTGTACGCGGCTACGACGCGCAGTGGCGCGACGGCATGTCGCCGTGGCAAGTCACCGTTGCGGGCGACCACTGGTACGGACGCGGCACCGCTGATAACAAAGGCCAGCACAGCATCAACCTGGCCGCGCTGAAAGCCGTGCTCGACGCACGGGGCGGACGGCTTGGCTTCAACCTGAAGATGCTCGTTGAAACCGGCGAAGAGGTGGGCTCGCCCGGCTTGCATGCCGTGTGCGAGATGCTTCGCGACGAACTGAGCGCCGACGTATTGATCGCCTCCGACGGCCCGCGTTTGGGCGCGGCGCACCCGACCATCTTCCTCGGTTCACGCGGCGTGCTTAACTTCAAGCTCGATGTGAACCTGCGCGAAGGCGGCCATCATTCGGGCAACTGGGGCGGCTTGTTGCGCAATCCCGGCGTGGTGCTGGCGAGCGCGATCGCGTCGATGGTCGATGCCAGCGGGCGCATCCTCGTTGAAGGCCTCAGACCGCCCGAAGTGCCGCAAGCGGTACGGCGCGCGCTGGAGGGGATTAGCGTCGGCGGTAATCCGGGCGAGCCGGACGTCGACACGGACTATGGTGAACCAGGCCTCACGCCGGCTGAACGCGTGTTCGGCTGGAATAACATCGAGGTGCTCGCGTTCCGCACCGGCAATCCCGAGAAGCCGGTCAATGCCATCCCGCCGCATGCATTTGCCTACATGCAGATCCGCTTCGTAGTGGGAACTGACTGGAAAAATCTCGAGCAGATCGTGCGTCGTCATCTGGATGAACGCGGCTTCGGGATGGTCACCGTCGAGGTGGACCGGGGCACACCTGCCACGCGCGTGGACCCCGAAAACGCGTGGGTGCAATGGGCCGTGCATTCGCTCAAGCAGACCACCGGCCGCGCGCCCGTGCTCCTGCCGAACCTGGGTGGCACGCTGCCCAACGACGTCTTCGCGGAGATACTCGGCATGCCCACATTATGGGTGCCGCATTCGTATCCCGGGTGCTCGCAGCATGCACCCGACGAACATCTGCTTGGAACGGTCGTGCGCGAGGGGCTGTGCATCATGGCGGGATTGTTCTGGGATCTCGGCCAGCCCGAGCGCCCTGCATTCGAGCGAAGGAGTGCCCGATGAGCACCGATTCCGTCGCCACTGTTTTGCCCGCGGCACGACGACATGTCAGCATCTACAGGCTGATTGTCGCGACGTCCATCGGCAATGCGCTCGAGTTCTACGACCTCGTGGTCTATGGCTACTTCGCGTCGACGTTATCGAAACTGTTCTTTCCGACCACCGATAAAACCGTGTCGTTGCTGCTGACACTCGGCACGTTTGCTCTGTCGTATCTCGCCCGGCCCGTGGGTGCATTCGTGCTGGGCTCGTACAGCGACCGCAAGGGCCGCAAGGCGTCGCTGACACTTTCCATCGCCATGATGACGCTCGGCACCGGCATGGTCGCGCTGATGCCCGGCTACGCGGCCATTGGCGTGCTTGCACCTATCGGCATCTTCGCGTCGCGGCTGTTGCAAGGGTTTTCGGCGGGTGGCGAGTTCGGCAGTTCGACGGCTTTTCTCACCGAGCATGCGCCCGCGCGCAGCGGTTTCATGGCGAGCTGGCAGTTCGCGAGCCAGGGCGCGAGCGTGCTGGTTGCATCGGCATTCGGCGCAGTGCTGACAAGTACGCTGACGCCTGCGCAACTCGAAGGCTGGGGCTGGCGCATTCCGTTTTTGTTCGGCATGCTGATCGGTCCGGTGGGTTGGTATATCCGCCGGCATGTCGATGAAACGCCGGAGTTCGAACGCACGGAACGCTCCGCATCGCCTATTCGCGAAGTGATGGCTACGCAGAAGGAACGGCTCTTGGTGTGCATCGGTTCGCTGGTGCTGACGACGACCGCCAACTACATGCTGCTCTACATGCCGACGTATGCAACCAGGCAGCTTGGACTCGCGCCGTCTTATGGATTTATCGCGACGCTGGCAGCGGGTTTTATCGTGATGGTGCTGACGCCGATGGTCGGCCATTGGTCCGACAAAGTGGGCCGCACGCGCATCATGCTCGGCGCGGGATCGGTGTTCTTCCTGACCATTTATCCCGCGTTCGTGTACATGAACGCGCATCCCTCGCTACTCACCCTGCTGGCCGCGGTCATCTGGGTGGCGGTCCTCAAGGCCATCTATTTCGCGCCTATTCCCGCGTTGATGTCGGACCTGTTTCCGGTGCGTACGCGGACCACTGGCATGGCGGTGGGCTACAACGTGGGTACGACGGTCTTCGGCGGTTTTACGCCGCTCGCGGTCGCCTCGCTGATCGCGTTCACCGGCAATAACCTGGCGCCCGGTCTCTATCTGATGCTCGCGGCCGTCATCAGTCTCTTCACGCTTCTGTGGGCGCGATCGCGCCTGAAAGTGCATTAAACCGCTGGATGGAATTTCTCGACATGACCGATATGAAGGATTTTCAGCAAGCCATACAGTTCTCGATAGATCATGAATCGCTCTGGGACCGCAATGTGGATGGCGCCTGGGGCGTGCATGTCAATGATCCGCCGCCGTGGAACCGGCTACTGGGTCCCGTGCATGATCGCGGTCCGGTTTCCGGGGCGATTTCCATCGATGGCCGCGTGCTGACAACATGGGGCGAACCGGATCGCGCCGACCTGACGTTCAGCATTGCCAAGACCTACCTCGCGCTGCTGGCGGGCGTGGCGTTTGATCGCGGTTTGCTGCCGAACGTGAGCGAGCCGGTGCACAGTCGCGTTCCGGGTATCGGTTTCGACGATGAGCACAATAGCCGGATTACGTGGGCGCATCTGCTTCAACAAACCAGTGAATGGCGAGGCGAGTGTTTCGGGCTGTCGGATCAGGCGGACCATTTTCGTGCCGTAACGTTTGGCCGTGCGCCCGATGGCAAGAAGGGCGACCTGCGGCGGGTGCAGGCACCGGGAACCTACTGGGAATACAACGACGTCCGCATCAACCAGTTTTCGTTGGCACTGCTGAAGTTGTTTGGCCGGCCGTTGCCCGAGGTGTTTCGCGAGGCGATCATGCAGCCGCTTGGTGCCAGTGAAGACTGGCAATGGGTGGGGTATGACAACGCGTGGATTGAGCTCAATGGGCAGCGCATGCAGTCGGTGCCGGGCGGAACACACTGGGGTGGGGGACTGTCGATCAGCGCGAACGATCAGCTCAAGGTCGCGCGTCTTTTTATCGATGACGGGAAAGTGGATGGTCGCCGCATCATCTCGAGTGAATGGCTCGCGCGCCTGAAAACGCCTTGTGCACTCGCGCCATATTACGGTTACCTGGTGTGGCTCAATCATGAACGCCGCGTGTTTCCGAGCGTACCCGCGTCGAGCTACTTTGGGATTGGCGCAGGGAGTGCGTTCACATGGATCGAACCCGAACGGAAGATGGCGGTGGTGGTCCGCTGGCTGAATTCCGCTCACGCCGATGAATTTTTCGGGCTGGTGTTGAAGGCGGTTGATGCAATAGCGGGGCGTTGAATAGTTGAGGAGCGTTGGGGTAGAGTCCGCTTTGCCGCGCTCACTCAATATCGTACGATCTGGGCGACGACAATAATGGAGACTGCCGTGAGACTCGTCGCCGTGATCGCCGCCCTGTTTTCAATGCTTACCCTGCTTGCTGCGCCGGCTCGCGCTGCCGGTGTCGGCTTTCAGGAAGTGAAGATATCGAATGGCGCGGAGCCGCCGCTGACCGCCGGGATCTGGTATCCGACTGACGCACCCGCGACACCGCATCCGTTGGGAGATGCCACTCAGACCGTGGCACTCGACGGGCCGCTTGCCGGCCGTGGCCTGTCGCTTATCGTGATGTCACATGGCGGCGGCGGGTGGTATGACGGTCACTACGATACGGCGCTTGCCCTCGCTCACGCCGGCTTGGTGGTCGCGGCCGTCAGTCACGCCGGTGACACTTTCAATGACCAGAGCCGCGTCTTGCAATTGTGGCGCCGTCCCGCCCAGCTTCATCGGCTAGTGGATTACATGCTTGACGAATGGCCTTCGCATGCCCAACTGGATGCGGCCCGAGTTGGAGCGTTTGGTTTTTCAAACGGCGCGTTTACCGTGCTGGTGGCCGCAGGCGGGACCCCGGATCTCTCGACGATCGCACCGTATTGCGAGGCTCACCCGGATCATGACTTGTGCGCGGTGCTGAAGCATGCCGGCGTCGATCCTCATTTGGGCGCAGACATTCCTGCTGACGTATGGATCCACGATCCGCGTATCAAGGCCGCGGTTATCGCCGCGCCGGCATTCGGCTTCAGCTTCGGTCGCGCGGGGTTAAGCAGCGTGCATGCTCCCATCCAGCTTTGGCGAGCAGCCGACGATCATCATCAGCCGCACCCTTACTATGAGGAAGCGATACGCGCGGACTTGCCTCAAACCCCTGAATATCACGTGGTCGCCAACGCCGGACATTACGATTTCCTGCCGCCTTGCGATGCGCGCCTCTCGCGGAAAATGCCGGCCGTTTGCAACAGCGAGCCGGGTTTTGATCGAGCGGCATTTCACGAGCAACTCAACGCTGACGTGGTGCGTTTTTTCGAAGCAGAGCTACGATAGAAAACGCCCGTCTCTCTCGCTTTTGCTTGAGACTTAACAGCCACTAAACGATCCGCTCCGCCGGATACGCATAGTGGCGATAGCCGCCGTGGTCGTGCGTATAGACGAACCCCGCTCCTTCGTAAAGAGACCGCGCCGGATTGTCAGCCTTCACACCCAGCGTGAGCGCAGCGAAACCTTGCGCGCGTGCGTCGGCTATGAACTCGTCAAGGAGTCGCCGGCCGAGTCCGGCGCCGCGCCTTTCACCCTGGACATAAATGGACGCGAGGACAGCGGTGTTGTCGTGTGCCTCCCAGAAGCAGTAACCGCTAGCCTCCCCATCATGTTGCGCAACGAACATGCGCTCGAGATTGCTGGCCCATTGCTTGATGTGCCAATACATTCCACCGCTCCAGCGTACCTCCTGCTCCGGCTCGATCTGCCGAATATAGTCGAGTTCGCCGGCATATATCGCCGGAAGGTCAGTAGCGCGGGCGCGACGAATTGAATACAGGTCTGTCATCGTTTAGAAAGGTACGGGAAGTTGAGTACGCTCACGTTACCTTACTCGAGCGTTAACCCGCGCCGGGAATTTGCTTCGCCGATGAATTTCGTAAAGACCACGCTTGCGCTCCCATCACGACAGACTATATGATTCGTATACGTTTCATATAGAGAGAGTGACATGGGTATTGTTAATATCGACGATGATTTGCACGATCAAATACGCAAGGCGAGCGGCGTCTCGTGCCGGTCGATCAATGCGCAAGCGGCGTTCTGGATCAAGATTGGTATGTTATGCGAAATGAATCCGACGCAGAGTTTCAATGAAATCGTTGCGCGTGAAATGCGTGCCGCGGGCGTTGTGACGCAAGCCGCAAAAGTGGCGTTGACATGACCAAGCGACCCGAAGAAATCGCGTTGATGGCTGAGTCCGGCAAGTTGCTAGCCGATGTATTCGGCTATCTGGATCGGCTGAACCTGATTGGCATGTCGACCATGCAGATCAACAATCTGGTCGACAGCCTCATAGTGAATGAACTCCGCGCACGCCCGGCAAGCAAGGGGCAGTACGGTTATGCCTACGCACTCAATTCCTCCCGCAATAAGGTGGTGTGCCACGGTGTTCCGTCCACTAGCGACATCTTGCAAAGCGGCGACATCGTTAATTTCGACATCACGTTAGAGAAAAATGACTATATCGCTGACTCCAGCAAAACCTATCTGGTAGGCGAGGTGAATCCATTGGCCAAGCGTCTCGTGCAAGTAACCTACGAAGCGATGTGGAAGGGGATCAAGGCTGTTCGTCCAGGGGCAAGGCTTGGCGATGTAGGCCATGCCATTGAGCGGCACGCGAGAAAAAACGGCTATTCCGTGGTGAGAGAATATTGCGGGCATGGCATTGGGCGTGAAATGCATGAAGATCCCCAGGTACTGCATTGGGGAAAGCCGAAAACGGGTCTGGTGCTACAAGAAGGCATGGTGTTCACCATTGAACCGATGATCAACCAGGGGCGAAATGCCGTTCGGACCGAAGAAGATGGCTGGACCGTCGTCACGTGCGATGGGCAACTGTCCGCGCAATTCGAGCACACCGTAGCCGTGACCCGAAACGGCGTGCAAGTCTTGACGTTGCGCCCCGAGGAAAATGTGCTGCACTGAAAGCCCGGCGAGCGTTGGCCGTGAGCCGCTGGAACTGATACTTAGGGTCGAAACGCACGTTCAAGTTTGGACATGAAAACGAGCCGGCGAACTTCGAAATAATCTGTCCCGTGCGACAATTTGGGCAGAGGTTGCGGGCCGTACAGCGCCCGCGCTGCAGCACGACACCTCGAAACGTCCAGGGCTAAACATCGTGAACCGACCAGCACCGCGTTTGAATCCCGACTGGGTAAGACGTGCCGAGCCTATAGAAGGCGTAGAGCGCATTGAAGCGTGGTTTCACGGCAAGGCGTATGCCATGCACCGCCACGACACCTATGCGATTGGCCGTACGCTCGCGGGCGTCCAGAGTTTCAACTATCGGCGCAGTCAGCGAAACAGCCTTCCCGGCAACACGATCGTCCTTCATCCCGACGAGGCTCACGACGGTCAGGCGGGCACCGACGAGGGATTCCAGTACCGGATGATCTATGTCGAACCTGCGCTCTTTCAGGACGTGCTCGGCGGGCGCGCGTTGCCATTCCTCGATGGCGGCGTGACGACCGATCTGCGTCTTGCAGCAGCAACCACGACCTTGCTTCAGCACGTGGGTCATACGCTCGAGCCACTCGAGCAGAGCGATGCGCTCGCCGAACTGGCGCACGCGTTGGCGGCTGTTGCCGGCACGCCTGCACGGCGCTCGGCAGGCGATTTCCTTGCGGCGCGGCGCGCACGCGACTATCTGCACGCGAACTGCGCTCGTGTTGTCATGCTCGACGAACTCGAAGCGGCGACCGGCCGCGATCGCTGGAGCCTGTCGCACGATTTCCGCACGTTCTATGGCACGAGCCCCTACCGTTATCTGACAATGCGGCGCCTCGATGCGGTGCGGCGCATGCTGCTCGCCAATACCTCGCTCGCTGATGCGGCGGCCGCCGCGGGTTTTGCTGACCAGAGCCACATGACGCGACATTTCACGAAGACGTTCGGGCTGACGCCGGGGCATTGGCTCCGGGTCGCGGGCGGTATCCAGCGCGTTTGAAAAACACCCACGATCGTTCAATACAGCCGCAAGGAGCCTGCGTATCCTCGACGCACAAACACCTTAGCGGAGAGAACGATGTCCCAATACCCGAACCCCAACCCGAAGCACATTGACGCGCCGGCCGAGCGCGGCCAATGCCAGACCATCGACCTGATCGGCAAGATCGCGCAGATCGACGGTCACTGGCAACCGCGCGTCGTCGCCGAAATGAACGACTACCAGTTCAAGGTCGTGAAGGTCGAAGGCGAGTTCCCGTGGCACCGGCATGCCGATACTGACGAAACGTTTGTCGTGCTGGAAGGCGAGTTGCGTATCGACGTACGTGGCGGGCCTTCGGGCGATGGATCAATTGTGCTGCGAGCAGGTCAAATGGCCGTGGTGCCGAAGGGCGTCGAACATAGGCCCAGCGCAAACGGGGAAGTGAAGATGATGCTGATCGAGCCGAGAGGCGTGGTGAACACTGGCGATGGCGCGAAGGGCGAGCGTACCGTCGAGAATGATCAGTGGATTTGAAGAGCGCTAGGCATGTGCCGGGCGCGCCTGCTGCGTCGCCACGGCTACTGTTTTCGAAGTTCTTCCGTTATAAATTCCACGAACGCTCGCGCGACCTTCCGCGCTGCAGTTCATACTGGCAACCCCACAGCGGCGCCGACGTGATTCCCAGATTGCCCGTCGCGCACGCGATGGCGCCTGCGATCGAGTTAGTCGAGATGTTCGGATGAAGTTCGACGTTGACTTCTTCGCCGTCCCGCTCGAATTGCCATGAGGCGGCCCGCGTTGCAGCCGGGCCTCCAACAATCCGATGTTCCGTCAAATCAGCCGGCACCAGCGGCATGCCGGCGCGATCAAAGTAGGTAGGATATCCAACGATTACGCGTGGCATCGTCGTAATGAATTTGGACGTGCCCGATGCATGCCGACACGCAGCCCGACATCGACTGCCTCGCGCACCATGTCTTGCCATCTGTCGTCGAGCGGCGATATCACCAGGATCGTGGCTGGCATTATCGCGAACGCCGGTGCTCATGCCGGCAAGATCTACTCGCTGCATGGTCCAGTGGAGTACAGCCATGAAGAGTTGGCTGCGGAAGTGAGCTGCGCACTCGGTACGCCGATGCAATACGAACACGTCACGGTGTCGACGTTTCTCGAAACTTCGGCCTGCAAAACGCTACCGTCATGCGTAAGCACTTCGAGGCGGTCACCATCGATCAGCAGGAAGGTCTGCTGGCGGGGACTGACAGCATCGGGACGGAAATCATTGGCGGTCCGCTCACGGCAGTCGAGCAGTTTATCGCGGCCAACCGGTTGAAGTTTGTGCTCGGCTATCCAGTTCGCAATGTCGACGCTGTGCTGTAAATCAGAAGGAGCGTGGTTTGAGAAGCCGTCGCCTAGGACAGTCTCCAGCGATCTGCTGGAGCCTGCACTATGCGGGCTGAACAAGGGCGGGGACGTTGTGGCGAGACGCTGCGCTATGCAATGAAGACAGGCAGGTGACGCTGAACGCTGCGCCGGCCCATTAGTCAAGCAATCACATCCCTTCGACCAGGATGCATCGATAGTCTGAACCCACGAACCGGTGCATCGATGCATCCTGATACACCGGGTCGTGGTACCACGCGCGGGCGGCATCGAATGAGGGGAATTCGAGGATCAAGACGCCCTCCGCGTTCGGACCTTCGAGCACTTCATGACGGCCGTTGTAAGCGCGAAACGTCACGGGATGATTCGCGAAGACGGCCTGCGCTTTTTCCTTGTAACGGTCCAACTGATTGGCGTCGCGCGTTTTCTCGCGGACGAAAATGACATAGGCGGGCATGGGGTTCCAGGGGGTTCGTTGAGGGCGCCGGATTGACCCGGTGAAGTTCATGGTACTTTTAGCTCCTGTCAAATCCTGTCAGGAGTGAGGGTGTCCCGAACCGCTCGATTATTGACCTTGCTGGAGAGGCTTCGCGCGAAGCGTGTGCCGGTGACTGCGTCCGAACTCGCGTCGGACCTGGGCGTGTCCGAGCGCACGCTGTATCGCGACATCGCGACGCTGATTGAACAGGGCGCGCCGATACACGGCGAAGCGGGGATAGGGTACGTGCTAAGGCCGGGATTATTCCTGCCGCCGCTGATGTTGAGCGAAGACGAGATCGACGCCGTGGTGCTGGGCCTGCGGTATGTGGACCAGCGCGGCGATGACGTATTGCGTAAGGCCGCGGCTCAAGCGCTAGCCAAGATTGATGCTGTATTGAACGCGTCGGGCAAGGATGCCATGCGTGCCCCGACCGTCCATTCCGGCCCACCGGTCCCGGATTTTCCCATCAATGCCGTGCCGCTTGCGAGCCTGCGCGCGGCCATTCGTGGCCAGTGCAAACTGCGGATAGGGTATCTGGACGCGCAAGGCGAGGCGTCGGATCGAGTCGTCTGGCCGGTCGTACTCGGCTTCCTCGACAACGTCCGCATTCTTGGCGCATGGTGCGAAAAACGCCAGAATTTTCGTAGTTTTCGCACCGACAGGATCGCGTCAGCCGATGAAACGGGCGAGCGGTATCCAGGGGCGAGGGCGGTGCTATTAAGCAGGTACAGGACGCATTTAGCGAGGTAGTTTCGTTCGCACTCGGGATTGGACGGGACGGGGTCAGGGGGCGGTGCTGGAGTGGACCGAGGCTATCGGCGGCCGTTACCGGGATGTCATCGACCCTGCGACGGGCGACGCCATAGCAAGCGTCGCGCAGGGATCAGCCACGGATGCGCAGCAGGCGATAAGCGCCGCGCGCCAAGCGTTCGATCACGGTCCGTGGCCTGCTTTAAGCAACAGCGAACGTGCGGCGTACCTGCGGTCATTAATTAGCGCGTTGAGAAATCACGCCGACGAGACCGCGAAAATAGAAGCGTTGAACACGGGTAAGACGATCACGGAGGGTCAGTCTGATGTGGGCGACGCGATCGCCGCGTTCGACTACTTCGCGCGCCTGATTGGCACGGATTCCGGTGTGCTGAACGGCGCCGCGCCGAATGTGATCAGCATGACCTTGCGCGAGCCCGTGGGTGTATGCGGACTTATCACGCCATGGAACTATCCCATCCTGCAGGCCGCGTGGAAGCTTGGGCCGGCGCTTGCGGCCGGCAATACGGTTGTGATCAAACCCGCGAGCCTCACACCGCTTTCCACACACCGCTTGGCCGAATTGATCCATGCCTGTGGCTTCCCCAAAGGTGTTTTCAACCTGGTGACCGGGGGCGCGGAGGTCGGTGGAGCGTTGGCATCGAGTACAAGCGTCGATCTGATTTCCCTGACGGGCAGCAATGCAGCGGGCGCTAGCGTGATGAAGGCGGCTACATCGAACTTCAAGCGGATATCGCTGGAGCTGGGCGGCAAGAATCCGAACATCGTTTTCGCCGATGCAAATCTTGAGGCAACCGTGGATCAGGCGCTGAACGCGGCATTTTTCAACGCGGGGCAAATGTGCTCGGCGGGTTCACGCCTGTTGCGGGAGCGGCCGATATACGACGTATTCGTCGAAGCCTTGAGCGCACGCATCAGGGCAATCCGGCTGGGACATGGGTCTTCGGAACGCACACAGATGGGTCCGGTGATATCGGCTCAGCAACGCGACCGCGTGCTCGCGCTGGTCGAAGGTGCGGTCGAGGAGGGCGCGCGACTGTTGTGCGGTGGCAAGTCTCCTGGCGGCGCGCTTTTCAATAAAGGCTTCTGGATAGAACCCACCCTTCTTGTCGATGTGCACGCATCCATGCGCATCGTCCGCGAAGAGATCTTCGGCCCGGTGATAACAGTGGAATGTTTCGACGGAGAAGACGAAGCCGTAGCTCTTGCCAACGACACCGAATTTGGCCTTGCCAGTGCGCTATGGACGCAGTACTTCGCCAAGGCGAATCGCGTGTTGCGCCGCTTGCGCGCGGCCACTGTGTGGGTCAACAACTTTAATGTCACGCTGCCTCACGCGCCGTGGGGCGGTTATAAGGCGAGTGGAATTGGCCGTGAACTATCGCGTGCCGGACTCGATGAATACACCGAACTGAAGCATGCGTACGTCAACGTCGAACCCAAGGCCATTGGCTGGTTTTGATCACCTAAACGGAGATGCCTCCATGCTGGAACATCGTCAACAACGCGTGGACCTGGCGTGTGTCTTCCGCTGGGCAGTGCGTCTTGGCATGCACGAATCCGTTGCCAATCACTTTAGCGTCGCGGTGTCGGATGACGGCGCACAATTCCTGATCAATCCGCGAGGCAGGCACTTTTCTCGCATCAAGGGGAGCGACTTGCTGCTGGTCGATGCACACGATCCTCAGACCATCGACCGCCCCGATGCGCTCGATATCACCGCATGGGCGCTTCATTCGGCGATCCACAGGCGGCATCGGGAAGCGTTGCATCCTGCACGTTCACTCTAAATACGCGACCGTGTTGTCGTGTCTGCAAGATCCGGTGCTGCCGCCGCTCGACCAGAACTGCATGCGCTTCTTTGAGCGTGTGGCAGTCGATACCGCTTTTGACGGCATGGGTCTGGGCGATGAAGCCGAGCGCGTAAGCCGTGCCCTGGAGGGCAAGCCGGTGCTGCTGATGGGGCAGCATGGCGTGCTGGTGGTTGGACCGACGGTGGCCCAGGCATTCGATGATCTCTATTACTTCGAGCGTTCATGCGAGACCTACATCACGGCGTTGATGACCGGGAAACCGCTGCGAATTGCATCGGCCCGCGTGGCGCACAAGACCATGCGTCAATGGGTGGAGGACTACGATGGTTTCGCGGACCAGCACTTCAGCGAGATGAAGGCGGTACTTGATGACGAGAGGTCTTCATACGCGCAGTAGGGAGGCGGGTTTCAGCGCCCGGTCACGGCTATGTGTATCTCCAGCAGCAGTGTGCCTGGCCCTTGACACTGCGCGGACCCAACTCGAATTATGACCGGTGTTTAGCAATCCGCTTAATTTACAAATGCGGCGCTGCTCCGCTCGTGTTATTTTTCAGGAAAACGCATCCCATAACCTACTTCCAGGAGAACGCCGATGACCGCCTTAGCCGCCGTTGCCGCCATACTTGCCGCGTTATTAATGGGGGCGATGAGTCCGGGCCCGAGCTTTGTACTGGTCGCACGCAATGCGATCGGTTTGTCGCGGGCGGACGGATTGGCGACCGCACTCGGCATGGGGGTAGGCGGCGTTTTCTTCAGCGGTGTCGCGCTTGCGGGCCTTTATACGCTGCTATCCGCGGTTGAATGGCTCTATGTCGCTTTGAAAGTGGCCGGCGGGCTTTATCTGATCTACATCGCCTCGAAGATCTGGCGTGGAGCGTCTAGTCCGCTGGTCGTGGACGACGGACGCGACGCGCAAAACCATGACCTGCGTAAATCATTCTGGATCGGTCTAACGACGCAACTCAGCAATCCGAAGACTGCGATCTGGTACGGCAGTATCTTTGCCGCCTTATTGCCGCAACATCCGCCGCTCTGGTGTTACCTCATCCTGCCGCCCATGATCTTCGCGATTGAAGCAGGGTGGTACACGGTTGTCGCCTTGAGTTTCTCCAGCCGCCGTCCGCGTGAGCTTTACCTGCGCGCCAAGAAATGGATCGATCGCTTCGCCGCAGGCGCCATTGCCGCGCTTGGCCTTCGATTGATTTTCACCGCGCATAAAGCGGGTATCTGACGGCTATGCAACAACAGCCACTGGCGAGTCTGCTTCAAGCGGACCGAGTCTAGTGGCTGATCATCCACGGCCGGCCGGCGGCTGTACGCGGCGCCGCTTGCGCCTCGGCGGAACGCGGCAGTTTGATCTTGCCAGAACAGCAACCGCAACCCGCACCGTGCGCGGACGAACGAACTGGATCGTGCGCCGAACGTTCATTCACTGCATGTGCCGATCGCTTGACACCGCAAAGCGAGGACAGTTGCGGCGCACTTCGTATGACCCGGGCCGCCGAGGTGTCGCACGTGGGACAGCGTGCGGGCGCGTCGCGTTCGGCTATGGCGCGCCTTGCGTCGAAGGGACCGCAATAAGCACATTCGAATTCATACGTTGGCATGTGAGGTCCTCGTGAGTGTGATTCCCGGCATACCGTTGCTCGCCGGGAATCGGGCGAAAATTTAGACTAAAGATCCAAAGACAGCGGCAAGTCAATCCCTCCCTTGATATGCTTGATCGGGCCAGCCGAATTCGGGCTGATGTCGAAGTCAAAGATCTGTGTGGGTAGCCATAGCGTTGCACACGCATTCGGAATATCAACTACACCGCTGATATGCCCCTGCACCGGGGCCGTGCCAAGTATCGAATAAGCCTGCGCGCGCGAGTAACCAAACTTGGTCATGTATTCGATCGCGTTCAGACAGGCCTGCCGATACGCCACATGCACATCAAGGTAATGCTGCTGTCCGGCTTCATCGACGGAAATGCCTTCGAAGATCAGGTAGTCGTTGTAGTGCGGCGTGATCGGGCTCGGTTTGAAGATCGGGTTCTTGATGCCGTATTTCGCCATGCCGCCTTTGATCAGGTCCACTTTCATGTGCACCCAGCCCGCCATTTCAATCGCGCCGCAGAACGTGATTTCGCCATCGCCCTGGCTGAAATGCAGGTCGCCGACAGACAAGCCCGCGCCGTCCACATACACCGGGAAATAGATCTTCGAACCGCGCGAGAGATCCTTGATGTCGCAGTTGCCGCCGTGTTCGCGCGGGGGGACCGTACGTGCTCCGGTCGCCGCCGCGCTATCACGCGCGGCCCCCTGAAGCTTGCCCATGTGAGCGGTCGGCGCGAACGGCGCATTCGCCAGCGGCGGCACCCGGTCAGGTTGCGTCGCGATAAAACCGATCTCGCGGTCATTCCACGTTTCAAGCAGCTTCGGGTCCGGCAGGCAACCGATCAGGCCCGGATGGATCAGCCCCGCGAAACTGACGCCGGGAATATGGCGCGAGTCGGTAAAGAGTCCGTGAAAATCCCAGATACTTTTCTGCGCATACGGGAAATGCTCGGTCAGGAAACCACCGCCATTCTGCTTCGAAAAAAAGCCGTTGAAACCCCATTGGCTTTCTGCTTTGGTGCCTATATCGAGCAGGTCGACCACCAGCAGATCGCCTGCCTCGGCACCGTGTACACCGACCGGGCCGGAGAGAAAATGGACGATCGACAAGTCGATATCGCGCACGTCATCAGCGGAGTCATCGTTCTTGATGAACCCGCCGGTCCAGTCGTACGTTTCCAGAACGAAGTCGTCGCCGGGCTTGACCCAGCACGCCATCGGAATGTCCGGATGCCAGCGGTTGTGAACCTGCTCGTTGTCGAACGCGGACTGTTTCAGGTCGACCTTGATGAGCGTATCGGGCATGTAACTCTCCTTTTATAAGTACCGGCTGCACCGGCGAACAAATGGCTTTTCATTCAATCTTGCACACCGCGTTGAGCCGGTTTCAAACGGACAGGAACTGCCGGATGCGGGCCGTATCGATAGCATCGCGTGGGCTTTCATGCACCAGCCGGCCGCCTTCGATCACGAAGAGCCTGTCCGCCACATCCATCGCGAAGCTCAGCACCTGCTCGGACACCACAATGGTGATCTCGCGCAGCTTTCGGATCTCGTGCAGTGCCCGCGCGATGTCCTTGATGACCGACGGCTGGATGCCTTCGGTGGGCTCGTCGAGTAGCAGCACCTTGGGTTCGCTGACAAGCGCACGGGCTATGGCAAGCTGCTGTTGTTGGCCGCCCGACAAATTGCCCCCCTTGCGATTTCGCATTTCATAAAGCACGGGAAAGAGGGCATAGATTTCATCGGGAATCCTTCGCGTTTTGATCTGCTCCATCCCGGTCCGGATGTTCTCCTCCACGCTCAACGAAGAAAATATCTGCCGCCCTTGTGGCACATAAGCCAATCCCTTGGCCACGCGCCGGAAGCTTTCATCTTTCGATACATCGGCTCCGTCCAGTTCGATCGCGCCGCCTTTCACGGGCAGCACGCCCATCAACGCCTTGAAGAGCGTCGTCTTGCCCATGCCGTTGCGGCCCATGATCGCTACGATCTCGTTACGGGCCGCCTCGAACGAGACGCCGTGCAACGCCTCGCTTTGTCCATAGCTCACGAATACGTCTTTTACGTGCAACATGGCCGTAGCCTCCTCAATCCTCAATGCCCCAGATACACGTCGATCACTCGAGGGTCGTTCTGCACTTGATCCATCGGACCTTCGGCGAGGATCTTTCCCTGGTGCATCACGGTGACCTTGTGCGCAATCCGTGCGACGAATTCCATGTCGTGTTCGATGACGATCATCGACCGGTTCTGGCAAATTTTCGTCAGCAGCTCGGCGGTGATTTCCCGCTCACGCACGCTCATTCCCGCGATGGGTTCGTCAAGCATCAGCAGCTCGGGGTCCTGCATCAGCAACATGCCGATCTCGAGCCACTGCTTCTGGCCATGCGAGAGCAGCCCGGCTTCGGTCGGCAGCAACGCAGCCAGTCCGATCTCCTCGGCCACTTCCTGCACCCGCTCGCGAACGTCCACCGTACAGCGGAAAGTCAGCGCGCCGAACACGCCCCGTCCGCGCGGAAACGACACCTCCAGGTTCTGGAAAACGCTCAGATTTTCATAGATGGACGGCGTCTGAAACTTGCGCCCGATACCTGCCCGCACAATGCGGAACTCGGCCATCGATGTCATCTCGACGTTCTTGAATTTGATCGATCCGCTGCTTGCCGCCGTGCGCCCGCAGATCAGGTCGAGCAAGGTCGTCTTGCCTGCGCCGTTCGGTCCGATCACGACCCGCAGTTCGCCGCGATCCACATAAAGATTGAGGGCGTCGATAGCCTTGAATCCGTCGAAGGAGACGCTCAGGTCTTCGACTGCCAGGAGGAAGTCGGTGTTGCTCATCACGGGCTCCCGAGAGTGGAACGACTGCGGCTGCTTCTACCGAGCCGGCGCAACAAGCTGCCCAGGCGTGGTTTCACATGCGACTCGTACAGACCCGCTAGGCCATCGGGGAAAGCCATCACCACACCTATGTAAAGCGCAGCCATCAGCAGCAGCCAGAGGTTCGGGAAGCTTTCGGAAAAGTAAGTCCGCCCGAAGTTCACGAGCAGCGTGCCGTACACCGCGCCGACCAGCGACATGCGCCCGCCGACGGCCGCGTAGATCACCATCTCGACCGACGGCACGATGCCAACAAACGACGGCGACATGAACCCGACCTGCAGCGTGAACATCGCCCCGCCGATGGCGGAGAGCAGCGCGGCAAGGCAGAACGCGAAGACCTTGAACATGGCGACGTCGTAGCCGGAGAACCGCACGCGGTCTTCCTTGTCGCGCATCGCGAGCAGCAGGGTGCCGAGCTTGCTCGTCTGCACCAGCCGGCAGAACAGGATGGCGACCAGCAGAAGCACTGCATTGACGAAGTACAGGATGATCTTGGCGGAGTCGGGACGGATGTCCCAGCCGAGCATGGTCTTGAGGTCGGTGATGCCGTTCACGCCGCCGGTGTACCCCTGCTGGCCGATGATTAGCACCGAGAGAATCAACGCGATGGCCTGCGTGATGATCGCGAAATACACGCCGCCGACGCGCCGCTTGAACATTGCGAAGCCGATGACGAAAGCGAGCGCGGTGGGAATGATCAGCACGGCTGCAATCGCGAAAGGCAAATGCTCGAACGGCTTCCAGAACCACGGCAGCGCCTTGAGCTGGTTCCAGTCCATGAAGTCGGGAATGCCGGGCGTCGACTGGATTTTCGTGCTGACGGGGTCTGAAGCTTCGAGCTTGAGGAACATCGCCATGCAGTAGCCGCCAAGCCCGAAAAATACGCCCTGGCCGAGACTCAGCACACCGGCGTACCCCCAGGCCATGACAAGACCGATAGCCACGAACGCGTAGGTCAGGTACTTGCCGACGAGGTTGAGGCGGAACACGTCAAGCATCAGCGGCATGACCACCAGCAAAACAAGTGCTAGCAGCACGAAGCTGCCGAAGCCCCTATAGGCTAGCCAGTCGCGCAGCGCAGCGAGTCGCGACGGAGCGGAAGCGGGTGGCGAATCGGTAACGCGGTTCATGGCGAACTCCGGTAAGAGGGGGCAGGTTCGGTACGCTCAGACGCGCCGCACCTTTGAAGCGAAGAGTCCCTGCGGGCGTGCCATCAGGATCAGCACGACGGTGAGCAACGTAACCACACGAGCCGACGATCCAGAGAGAAAGAACTCGCTGATGGATTGGGTCTGTGCAATGCCGAAGGCTGAGGCGACTGTGCCGAGCAAGCTGGCTGCACCGCCAAACGTGACAACGAGGAACGAGTCGACGATATACAGCGACCCGCTAGTGGGACCCGTCGAGCCGATGGTCGTGAACGCCGCGCCGGCAACACCGGCCATGCCGCAGCCGATCGCGAACGTGAGCCGGTCAGTACGCCTGGTATCGATGCCGGCGGCGTTGGCCATCGTCCGGTTATTGACGGTGGCACGCACTCGCAGGCCCCAGCGCGAGCGATACATGGCTGCCAGCACGCCAGCCGTGAGCACGATGGCGAGGCACATCACGAACAGGCCGTTGATCGGGATGTCGAGACCCGGCGCGGGCGACCACGATCCCATCAGCCAGTCGGGCAGCGTTGGACTGACTTCCTTCGGGCCGAAGGTCGAGCGGAACATCTGCTGCATCGCGAGGCTCAGGCCCCAGGTCGCGAGCAGGGTGTCCAACTGCCTCCGGTACAAGTGGCGGATCAGCAACCATTCCACGATCCACCCAAACACGAATGCAATCGCGAACGCAGCCACAATGGCAAGTGGCAGGAACGTATTGGTGGCGACGACGCCCATCGACTCGGCCCACTTCGAGAACACGTAGACCGTGTACGCACCGATCGTCATGAACTCGCCGTGCGCCATGTTGATGACGCCCATCTGACCGAAAATCACCGCGAGGCCGAGCCCCATCAACAGCAACACGCTAAAGAGGCTCAGGCCGGCGAAGCCCTGCATCAGCGTAATGTTCAGAATATCGGTGGCCGACATGGCGGATTCCTTGGTATCAACCTGGTCTGTGCGGCGCACACGTTCGTGCGCCACACAGACGACTAACGACTGAAGGATTACTTACTGATAACCCTCCGGGAACGGATTCGGCTCGATCAGATCGGGCGACTCCGCGACCACCTTGAACTGCCCATCGGCTTGCGCCATGCCAATGCGCGTGCGGCTCCACAAGTGATGGTTCGGGTGGATCTTCACGTAGCCTTCGGGCGCTGTTTTCAACTCGATGCCGGGGGACGCAGCCACGACCTTGTCGACATCGAAACTGCCGGCTTTTTCACACCCGGCCTTCCATAACCACGGCCCGAGATAGGCCGCCTGCGTAACGTCGCCGATCACGGACTTGGGTCCGTACTTCGCCTTGAACGCGGCCACAAAGGCCTTGTTGTTCGCGTTGTCGAGCGACTCGAAATACTTCATTGCCGAATAGAAGCCGGCAAAGTTTTCCCCGCCGATGCCGAGCACTTCGTCCTCGGTCACCGAGATGGTCAGCAGGAATTGTTTGTCGGCGGTAATGCCGGCCGCTTTCAATTGTTTGTAGAACGCGACGTTCGATCCGCCGACGATGATTGCGTAGATGCAATCGGGCTTGGCGATCTTGATCTTGTTGATGAGCGAGTTGAAATTCGTCTGTCCGAGCGGGTAATACTCTTCACCGACCACCTTGAGGTGCAGGTGGTCCTCAATATGTTTGCGGGCGATCTTGTTCGACGTACGCGGCCAGATGTAATCCGATCCGATCAGGAAAAACGATTTAGCTTTTTTCGTCTCCGATGCCCAGTTAAGTCCCCACAGAATTTGCTGGGTCGCTTCCTGGCCGGTATAGAAAACGTTCTTCGACTGTTCAAGCCCTTCGTAGAAGGTCGGGTAATACAGCAGTCCGTTGTCGCGCTCGAAGATCGGCAGTACAGCCTTTCGCGACGCCGAGGTCCAGCAGCCGAACACGCACGCAACGTGATCGTTCTCCAGCAGCTTCTTCGACTTCTCTGCAAAGGTCGGCCAGTCGGACGCGCCATCTTCCTGGATGATCTTGATCTTGCGGCCCAGCACGCCGCCCGCTGCGTTGATCTGGTCGATCGCGAGACGCTCGGCCTGTATCGAGCCGGTCTCGGAGATCGCCATGGTGCCCGTGGCGGAATGGAGCTGGCCGACGGTGACTTCGGTATCGGTGACGGCGAGCTTGGTCGTGTTCACCTGGGCAGTCGACATCGACTGGCTTAAGGCGAAAGCGGGCGCGGCAAGCGCAGGCGCGGCGGCAAGCCCGAGCAGCAGTTTGCGGCGGCGCTGGGAGATCATCTCCCGGCTGTCGGATGGACTGGCTGCATCGGGTGCGTCGTGCTGGTCGTCAAAAGGCATGGGACATTCTCCTTGGAGGCTCGTGGTAGGCGGCGTGGGCTTGTTCCGGCGCGCTGACGTTGCGCTGGCATGGGGCAGAAGTTAAGTGGCCGATACGCGCACCGAAATACGTCTTTTGACGTACAGCGCGCGTATTTATGGCTCGCTAGACTCATGACGAGACCTCACGACACGACGCGTGCAATGTGGGGTTCAACGCCTCATCGCCGCGTGGCCCAGTGCCGCTTTCATGCCCATTCCGCCCGACCGGTACCCGCGAGAGTCATGCATCCATCCGATTCCCCTGCCGCCGCGCCCGCGCTCGGCACCCAGCGCATCGTCAAGATCCGGCGCGACTACAACGCCTGGGTCGCCGACGAAACCCTCGAGGACTACGCGCTGCGCTTTACGCCCCGATCGTTTCGAAAGTGGAGCGAATTCCGGGTCGCGAACACGGCGTTGGGCGCGATCTCGTTCCTCGCGCTGGAAGCGATCGGCGGCTCGCTTGCGCTGAATTACGGCTTCGCCAATACGGTGTGGGCGATCGTGGTGACGTCCGTGCTGATCTTCCTGACCGGCTTGCCCATCAGCTACTACGCAGCGAATTGCGGTGTCGACATGGACCTGCTGACGCGTGGCGCGGGGTTTGGTTATCTCGGCTCGACGGTCACGTCGTTGATTTATGCGGGCTTTACCTTTATTTTCTTCGCGCTCGAAGCGGCCATCATGTCGCTCGCGCTGGAAATGTATTTCCACATGCCGATCGCGGTCGCGTATCTCATCAGCGCGTTCGCGATCGTGCCGTTCGTGACGTTCGGCATTACGCTGATCAACCGTTTGCAGAGCTGGACGCAGCCCGTGTGGATCGTGCTGCTGGTCGCCCCGTATATCGCCATCCTGATCCGCGAGCCCCATCTGTTCTCCGACTGGGCGACCTTCGCGGGCTACGCGCAAGGCGGCCGGGAATTCGGCCTGATGCCGTTCGGCGCGGCCTGCACGGTGATTTTTGCGCTGGTGGTGCAGATCGGCGAGCAGGTCGACTTCCTGCGTTTCCTGCCGCCGCGCACAGCGAAGAACCGGGTGCGCTGGTGGTGTGCGATGCTCGCCGCCGGTCCCGGATGGATCGTGCCGGGCGCGCTGAAAATGCTCGGTGGCGCGTTCCTGATGTTCCTCGCGCTGCAGAACCAGATCGATCCGTCGCGGGCCACCGAGCCCACGCAAATGTATCTGGTCGCGTTCCGCTATGTCTTCGATTCCCCCGGTTTTGCGCTGGCCGCCACCACGCTTTTCGTGATCGTCTCGCAGGTCAAGATTAACGTGACCAACGCGTATGCCGGTTCGCTTGCATGGTCGAATTTTTTCGCGCGTCTCACGCACAGTCATCCGGGCCGCGTGGTCTGGCTGGTGTTCAACGTGCTGATCGCCCTGATGCTGGTCGAGCTTGGCGTGTTCGGTGCAATCGGCAAGGTGCTGGCGTTGTATTCGAACGTGGCGATCGCGTGGATTGGCGCGCTCGTCGGCGATCTCGTGATCAACAAGCCGCTGGGTTACAGCCCGAAGGACGTCGAGTTCAAGCGCGCGCATCTCTACGACGTCAACCCGGTCGGCATCGGCGCGATGCTGGTGGCATCGGTGGCAGCGGCGCTGTCCCAAGCAGGTTATTTAGGCGAAATTGCGCAAGCGCTGGCGCCGTTCATCGCGTTGGCGGTTGCATTTATCTGTGCGCCGTTGATCGCGATCGCTACCCGTGGCCGCTTTTATCTCGCCCGTGGCAGCGCGGATCTCGAAGCGGGGTCGGTGTTGCGTTGCGTGATCTGCGAGAACCAGTTTGAGCGCGAAGACATGGCGTCATGCCCGGCCTATGCGGGCGCTATCTGTTCGTTGTGCTGCTCGCTCGATTCACGTTGCGGCGACACCTGCAAGCCTCACGCGCGCTTCTCTTCGCAATTGACGGTCGCTCTCAAACGCGCGTTTCCGACCCTGGAACCCACGTCGCAGACGTTGCGGGTCGGACGTTACCTGATCTACCTGTCCGTCACGCTGTCGTTGCTTGGCGCGATGCTTTACCTCTCGTACAGCCAGACCGCGCTGACGCTTGCCACCAGCAACGAGAGCGCGCTGGACACGCTGCTGCGCGGGTATCTCAAGGCGTTCTTCGCGCTGGCGCTGGTGGGTTGCATCGGCGTCTGGTGGCTCGTGCTCGCGAAAGAGAGCCGCGCGGTGACGCAGGAGGAATCGAAACGGCAGACCTTGCTGCTGATGCAGGAGATCGAGGCGCACCGGCTGACCGATGCCCGCCTGCAACAAGCCAGCGCCGCCGCGGATGCCGCCAATCGCGCCAAGAGCCGCTACGTGACTGGCCTGAGCCACGAGTTGCGCACGCCACTCAACAGTATCCTGGGTTATGCGCAGTTGCTGCTGCGCGGCTCCGGTGCTGTCGATGCACCCCAACGCGATGCGCTCGCGACCATCTATCGCAGCGGGGAACATCTGCTTGCGCTCGTCGACGGCCTGCTCGACGTCGCGCGGATAGAAGCCGGCAAGCTACAGCTTGATGTCTCCGAAGTGGCGCTGCCCGACCTGTTGACCCAACTCGGCGCAATGATGGAACCGCAGGCGGCGGAGAAGGGCCTGGCGTTCCATCTGGAGACCAGCGGCCGCATCCCGGAGGTCGTTCGTGCCGATGAAAAACGCGTGCGTCAGATCCTGATCAACTTGCTGGGCAACGCGGTCCGCTTCACGTCGCATGGTTCGGTCAGGTTGCGGACAAGTCATGCGTGGGGCCTGGCGACCTTCGAGATTGAAGACACCGGATCGGGTATTCCTGACGAGCAACTCGAAGCGATCTTCCTGCCCTTCGAGCGCGGCGAGGCGGCGCGCCACAACGATCATGGCACTGGCCTTGGACTGACCATTTGCCGCTTGCTCACAGAAATGATGGGCGGACGGCTGGACGTGCAGAGCCGGGTCGGGTCCGGCACGCGCTTCGTCTTGCAACTGTTCCTGCCCGAAGTGCGTGACCCGCGTGTGCTCGTCACGCGGCCTCGCGACGTGCTGGGATATCCGGGGTCACGCCGCTCCATCCTGGTCGCCGATGACCTCACAGACCAGCGCCGCATTGTCACCAGCGTGCTCGAACCGCTCGGCTTCACCATGATCGAGGCGAATAGCGGACCGCAGGCGCTGCAACTTCTTGCAACCCATAACGTCGACCTGATCGTGATGGACGTTGCCATGCCGTCGATGGACGGCTTCGAAGTCAGCAAGCTGATTCGTGAGCATCGGCTGAGCGAAGCGCCCATCCTGATCCTGTCGGCCAATGCGTTCGCGGGCGATCTGGAGAAGGGCGCGGCGGCCGGTTGTGATGGTTACCTTGCCAAACCGCTGCACTTGCCGCTTCTGCTCGACAAGGTCGCCGCCTTGCTCGATATCGAATGGCTGACCGAGGCGACGGGGCCGGTTGACGATACCGCCGCGTCGTCGCAAACCGCATTGCCGCTGCCTGCGGCGCTTGCGCTCGAGCTTCGCCGCTTCCTCGAACTCGGGTACATGGAGGGTTTCGTCGCGCAGCTTGATGAAGCCGGGCAGAACCATCCTGACCTCGCCGATACCCTCGCGCCGCTGCGCGAATCGGCACGCCGTTTCATGCTTGACGACCTTGACCGGCAGTTACGCGCGGTCGACGGAGCCCTACCTGATGCAGCGACACCCGATGCAGCCTGATATTCCGCTGGGACGCCCCGTAGTACTGATTGTCGATGACACACCGGACAATCTCGCCATGCTGTCCAGCGCGCTCGTGGCGGCGGGTTATGCGGTGCTGGTGGCGCTGGATGGTGCTTCGGCGCTTGAGCGTATCGCGCGTCTTACGCCCGACGTGATCCTGCTCGATGCCATCATGCCCGGGATGGATGGCTTCGAGACTTGCGAGCAGATCAAGCGTAATGATCTCTACAAGCACATTCCGGTGATCTTCATGACCGCGCTGGCCGACACGCAGCATGTGGTGCAGGGGTTCAGGGTCGGCGGTATCGACTATGTGACGAAGCCGATTCGTCCCGACGAAGTGGTCGCGCGGATTGCGGCCCATGTGCGCCGGGCAGCGAGTCAGCGCCACGCGGATATCGTGCTTGAACTGAACTCGCGGGCGGCTGTGATTGCGACGGCTCAGGGTGAAGTCCACTGGCATAGCGCGCTTGCGCCGCAAAGGCTCGCGCATTTCTATGGTGACGACGGCGACGTGGGGGTTGCGGCTAGTCCGTTGACGAGGCTGCCGGGAGCGTTGACGAGCTGGCTGCTGGATTATTCCGCCGCCCCGGACGAGGACCGGGCGCAAACCGTTGAGATCCTGCCCGGCGGTGAACGGCTGGTCGCACGCATTGCCGGTGCGGCGAATCGCGGCACCTGGATCGTGGTTTTCGAGGAGCATGCCGATGGGCGCGATACGGCAGATCTGGCGCTGCGTTTTGGGCTGACGCAGCGCGAGGCGGAGGTGTTGCTGTGGTTGTCGCGAGGCAAGACGAATCGCGACATCAGCGAGATTCTTGGGATGAAACCGCGGACTGTCAACAAACACCTTGAGCACATCTTCGAGAAACTGGGCGTGGAGACAAGAACTGCGGCAGCGGCTACGGCGTTGAGCGGAGGGCGCTGAGTTGATGGCGTGGTATAGACAGTCACAGGGGCTGTGGTTTATTACTGGCTTGCTCCTGTTCGGAGCCGCAAAAAATCAACATTGCGCGAAAGGCGTCGATCTGCGCGCACCGCATCAAACCAGCCCGCGTCTTCAACCCGTCATGCAATCGATTCGTTCGGATGTCGAACATTATGCGCTCGATCACTGCGTTGTGACAGACATAGTGGCCGTGGCGAAGCAGGTAACAAGCGGAGTGATTGCCGCATTCTGCCCGCTGCATTTCGCATCCGAAGGGGAGGCTTCAACTTCACCGCTTGAACGCAGGTGACAGCAGCGGCGATCAGCTCTGCCGCTGCATGTTGTCGGCGCTGAACCTGCATCCCAGCCGATACCGCGTTCCCGGGTGCACGAAGCGCGCAAACGTCACGGCAACATTATTCGCCCAGGTCCGCCGCACGAGCGTGAGGCACGGCTGGTCCGGACCGATCTCAAGCAGTTTCGCATCCGCACGCGAGGGCAACACCGCGTCAACCACGTGCTCGACCTCGTGTGCCGGCACGGTATTGAACAGATACTCCGAGGGCCGCACCGCGGCGAAGTCCTGCTCGAGGAAATGCGGCGCGACATCGGGGTTCACATAACGGTCCTCAAGCTGAACCGGCACGCCGTTCTCGCGATGCACGCACACCACATGAAAGACCGATGCGCCCGGCACGAGTCCGAGTGCTGCCGATACATCACTGGCCGCTGCCTCTCGCGCGGCATGCACGATCGCATAGCTGTACTCGTGGCCGCGCGCGCGAATTTCATCGCCTATGTGCGCGATCATCAGCAACGTGGACTGCGGTTTTTCTTCCGCGATAAACGTCCCCACGCCTGAGAAGCGCGTCAGCACGCCTTGCTCCGTCAGTTCACGCAACGCGCGATTGATCGTCATGCGCGACACGCCCAACTCACCGACCAGGGTCATCTCCGATGGAATCCGGTCGCCGGGCCGCCATTCGCCGGAGAGGATGCGCGTGCGGATATGTTCCTTCACACGCTCGTAGCGCGCGAGCGGCGCGGTGGCGGATGCCGGATTCGAAAGGCTGGTTGTATTCATGTCTCGCTCAGGTCTGGCTTATCTATAGCTTACTTATAGCTCAGGTTTGGTTCTCAGCTTCGTTATGTCCCGCTGATTCGGTGCTCGGTTGGACCGTACTCGCCGACGGTTCCTCACGTCGTGCCCAGAACGCGTTCCGGTCGAGATAGTTTTGCAGAAACTGTTTAAGCCTCGGCTGCCGCGCGTTGTGGAACACGTCCTCGGGGGACCCGTGTGCCTCGATTTTGCCATGATCGATGAAGACGACCGTGTCCGCGACTTGCGCCGCAAAGCCCATTTCGTGCGTGACGATCACCATCGTCATGCCATCGTTTGCAAGGTTCTTCATCACTTGCAGCACTTCGCCGACCAGCTCGGGGTCGAGCGCGGACGTGGGTTCGTCGAACAGCATGATGTGCGGTTCCATCGCCAGTGCGCGGGCAATGGCCACACGTTGCTGCTGCCCGCCGGAGAGCCGCGCCGGATGATTGTCCGCACGGTCGGCGAGACCGACCTTGTCGAGCATGGCCAGCGCCCGCTTGCGAGCCTCGGCCTTGGGGAGCTTGCGCACCCGCACCAGCGCTTCGGCCACGTTTTCCACGGCCGTCATATGGGGCCACAAGTTGAACTGTTGGAACACCATGCCCACGTTGCGCCGCACGCGGTTGATTTCGGCTTGCGGCGCCCGCACACGGCGGCCGCTGCGATCGGTGACATAGCCGATCAATTCGCCCTCGATATAGATCTCGCCTTCGCTGTATTCCTCGAGGAACGCGAGCGAACGCAGGAGGGTGCTTTTCCCCGAACCCGACGGCCCGATGATGCAAGTCACCTCCGACTTTCTCACAGCGAGCGAGACATCATCGAGCACTTTCAGCGCGCCGAAATGCTTGCCGACATGCCGTGCATCGACAAGATATTCGGCGGACGTCAGCGTGTTGCCAGAATTGGGTTTCTTCATGATCAGCTCAGTTTGATGGGACGCAACGCGCGTCACCGCGTGAGGAAACGGCCTACGCGGATCTCGACCCACTGTCCGGCTCGCGACGCCACTTCGACGAGCACGAGATAACACACGCACAGCGCGAGCAGGGTCTCGACGAACGCAAACCGCTCCGACCCGATACCGGTCAGCACGAACGTCAGCTCCGGCACCGTGACGACCGACAGCACCGCGGTTTCCTTGCTCAACACAATGATCAGGTTGGTCAGCGCCGGCACGATGATGACGAGCATCTGAGGCAACTGAACGCGCATGATGACTTGCAGCCGCGTGAAGCCGAGGCACTCGGCTGCTTCTATGTGACCGCGTGGCACCGACGTAAAGCCGGAGCGGAATGCTTCCGCGAAATACGCGCTGCCATAAAGCCCCAATCCAACAATGCCGGCCGTTAGTGGTTCAAGCGAAAGCCCCAGTGAAGGCCCACCGTAATACAGCACGAAAAGCTGCACGAGAAACGGTGTGCCCCGGAACACTTCTATGTAAGCACGCAAGAATCCGCGCACCCATTTGCCGCAGAAGATCTGCAGCAACGCGACGGCGAAACCGATCGCCATGCCGATCAACACGCCGCCGATCCACACGCCAATAGTCGTTGCAAACCCCTCGGCGAGAGCGGGCAGGGAGTCGGTCAGAACCGTGGGATCGAATTGAATGGACATATTTGCGCTTGGCTTAAGCCCGTTCCATGCGGCGTTCTGCGCGATGCCCGGCCAGCGACAACGCCCCGTTGATGACCAGGTACACCAGCCCGGCCGCCACATACGCCTCCAGCGGCCGATACGTGCTGGCAGCAATATTCTGCGCGGTGCGTGTGATATCGGCGACACCCACCACTGAAATCAGCGACGACGCTTTCACGAGCATGACCATCTCGTTGACGAGCGAGGGCATCGTCGTGCGCAGCGCCTGAGGCACTTGAATGCGCAGCACGGCATGCAGTCGCGACAGGCCTAGCAACTGCGCCGCTTCGAGTTGCCCATGCGGAATGCCGATAAATCCACCCCGCAGGATCTCGGCGAGATAAGCGGCTTCGCATAGCGAAACGGCGGCAGCGGCGGCGACGAGCGGCGGCACGTTGATGCCGATGAAGGGCAGGAAATAGTAAGTAAGCAGAAGCTGCACGAGCAAGGGCACGCCACGAAAGAAGCCGACATACGCGCCGCCCAGCTTCGAGATGAAGAGGTTCTTCGAGAGTCTTGCGCTGCACACGGCGATCGCAATAATGAAACCAGCCACCAGCCCGACGAGTGAAATCAGGACCGTGGCTTGCGCGGCCTTGATCAGGTACGGAAGGGCATCGAGCAACGCGTGAAGGCTGAACATGGGCTGTCCGGCAAAGAGCAAGGCGCTAAGGCGCCTTGCAGGGCATCAATGATCCGCTGATTCGGCAGTACAACACGTTCAATAGTTAGGCGAAGGCATGGTGGTGGGCGTGTCCATGGTGACGCCGAACCACTTCTTCTGCAGCGCCGCAAGACGGCCATCGCCGTGCATCTTGACGATTGCCTGATTGATCGCGTCAAGAAGCGGCTTGCTGTCCGCGTCCTTGCGGCCGAGATAAGCGAAATACACCTTCGTGCCGAACGGCGGCTGCACAACCGCGAAGGTATCCGGACGCTGACGCGCTACGTACGCGATATTCGGCAACGAATTGCCCACGGCAACAATCCGGCCAGCGGCGAGGTCCGCATAGGCCTGATTGTTGTCGATGTATTCACGCACGCTCGTCTTGCCCGGCAGCGTGGCAACGTACTGCTTCAACTGGTCGAGTTGCGCGGTCGCCTTGCCGCCGCCAACCGTCTTGCCAGCCACGTCGGCGTTGGTTTTGATACTCGTGTCATTGGCACGTTTGAGCAACGCAACCGTACCGTCGGCAATCGGCAGGGTGAATTCGTAACGCTCCATGCGCGCCTTGGTGATAGTTACCGGGCCGCTGACAATATCGAACTTGCCGGCTTCAAGGCCGGGCAGCACGCTTGGCCAGGGAAGGTCGATGGAGCGTACTTTCACCCCCATCTCCTTGGATAATTCTGCAAAGAAGTCCTTATTAAAACCTTGTTGCTGCCCGTTTTCCAGGAAGTCGAACGGTGCAAACTGCATCTCGGTTCCCACGACCAGTTCGCCTGCCTTCTTGACCTTCGCCAACTGGTCTTCCGCGTGCGCCGAAACCGCTGTCGCGACCAGCGCGGCCACGAGCAGACGACCCTTCCACTTCGAGAAAAAATTCATTCTTGAACTCCCCTGGTTAAAAGTGCACCCGGCTTGAGCAAAGGTGCGAACCGGTGCGCCGACCTGCTGTGGTGCGATTCAGTATATACCGTCAATTTGCATTGCCAAGCGTGTCAAAAATACTTCCGGCCGCACTATTTCAAGGCTTACTAACTTCGCGAAAACGCCGGGTTGCGTTCCGCGAATTGGCGGTATATACAGAGACTTGATCTGGATTTCGGCGGGCGCTCGTGGCTTATCTGCAGACGCTTGCGGCCGAGTCCCGGCAGTGCATCGCCGGATGTGTCGCGTCCCGCGAAAACATCACGCGCCGAGGCGCAGTGATACTGTTTTTGGGCCGGCCGTGCGCCTTGCGCCGGTTCGGCATGATGTCCGTCGCCAACGTGCAGGAGCGCAATCAGCCCGCACGGTATAGACGGCGATGAAACTTCGGAGTGCCTGGATGACCTCGACTTCTCACATTCCTATCGTCGATCTGGCGGCGGTTCGTGCATTGGATCCTGCTGGCTTGCGTGAAGCCGCCGCCGCGATCCGTGACGCGTGCACGAGCATCGGCTTCTTCTATGTCAGCAATCATGGCGTGCCAACCGACGTACTCGAAAGCGCCGTGAAAGCAGCGCGCGCATTCTTCGCGTATCCGCCCGAGGTGAAGCGGCGTGTCGCGGTGAATCGTCGGCACCGGGGTTTTAATGCGCTGGGCGATGCCGTCATGTATCAGGCCACCAAACCCGACTACAAGGAGTTTTTCAGCATCGGACTGGAGTTGCCGGAAGACGATCCAAGCGTGCTCGCCGGTGAAGCGCTGCGCGGTCCGAACAATTGGCCCGACTTCATGCCATCGTTGCGACCGGCACTTTATGGGTACTACGAAGCGATCGGCGAATGCGGTGCAGATCTGTTGCGCGCGGTGGCCGTGAGCCTGGATATCGATGAAACGTTCTTCGTGAGCAAATACACGAAGCGCATGCAGCGCACGCAGATGGTCTATTACCCGCCCCAAGCGCCCAAGTCGGACGCGGATCAGTTCGGCGTGGCGCCGCATACGGACTACGGATGCATCACGCTGCTGTGGCAGGACAACGTGGGTGGTTTGCAGGTGAAGGAGCTTGCAACCGATAGCTGGATTGACGCGCCACCCATTCCCGGAACGCTGGTGGTGAACGTCGGCGACCTGCTTGCGCGCTGGTCGAACGACCGCTTTCGATCAACGCTGCATCGGGTGATCAATCGCTCGGGCCAGGAACGTTATTCGATCGCGACCTTCTACGACCCGACTTATGGCGCGAGCGTGGACCCGCGCGATCTTGGGCTTGAGGGCATGCAGCCGCTGTATGAACCGGTGGCTGCGGGCGACTACATCCTGGGGCGGATCAACGATTCAATGGGTTATAGAAAGAAGCGCGCAAATGGCTGAGAACGCAATGAGCGGCATAGTGCAAAAGCTGATCGATGCGCTGGGCGCCGGGTCCGTGCGGTCCGGCGATGCCATCGAACCGCGCTATCTCGGCGACTGGAGCGGGCGCTCGCCGGTGCCGCCGTTGGCGGTCGTGCTGCCGCGTTCAACCGACGAAGTGGCAACGCTGCTGCGCTTATGCAACGAAGCCCGTCAGAGCGTTGTCCCGCAGGGTGGCATGACCGGATTGGCGGGCGGTGCCATTCCTTCCGGCGGCGATATTTGCGTGTCGCTCGAACGACTGGTGGGCATCGAGGAGGTTGATCGCGCGGCAGCGACCATGACGGTGCTTGCCGGCACCACGTTGCAAACCGTGCAGGACGCCGCGCAGGAAGCGGGTTTTGAATTTGCACTTGACCTCGGCGCGCGCGGCTCATGTCAGATCGGCGGCAACCTCGCCACGAACGCCGGCGGCGTGCGCGTGCTGCAGTCCGGCACGGCGCGGGACCAGGTGCTCGGACTCGAAGTCGTACTTGCCGACGGCAGCGTGCTCAGTTCAATGAACAAGATGGTCAAGAACAATACGGGCTACGACCTTCGAAACCTGTTCATCGGTTCGGAGGGAACGCTTGGCGTGGTCACGCGTGCGGTATTACGTTTGAAACCGCGCCGCGCGGCACGCAACACCGCGTTGTGCGCACTGAATGATTACGACGATGCAGTCGCGTTGCTGCGCTCGCTGCAAGCCACTTTCGGCGATGAAATCGGCGCGTTCGAAATCATGTGGCCGGAGTTCTACGACTTTGGTGTCGGGCTGACACGCTCCCGCAAGTCACCGCTTGGTCAGGCGTATCCGCTCTATGCGTTGATCGAACAGGCCGGGTTCTCCGACGACCACGGCGAGCGGTTTGCCGCGGCGCTTAACGCGCAGCTTGAAGCGGGCGTGGTGCTGGATGCGGTCGTTGCACAGTCGCAGGCGGAGACTCAGGCGCTGTGGGCCATTCGCGAAGCGACCGCTGAATTGCCGGTGCAGATCGAGCCGATCAATTTCGACGTCAGCTTGCCCGTCGGCGAGATCGGTCATTTCGTCGATGCCTGCCGCAAGGACTTCGCTGCACGCTGGCCGGCGCATTATGGTTTGTACTTCGGCCACATTGGCGACTCGAACCTGCATGTCACGCTCGACGCCCGTTCTATTCCCGGCGTGACGGTGGAAGAGGTCGATCGTGCGTTGTACGGCATGGTTCGCGATTACAGCGGTTCGATATCGGCGGAACACGGCATTGGTGTGCTTAAACGGCCGTTCCTCGGCTACTCGCGTAGCCCCGCCGAACTCGCTTGCATGCACGCGATCAAGCATGCACTCGACCCTCACGGCATTCTCAATCCCGGCAAGGTGCTGCCCGCTGCCGAACAAGGAACTCAATGAGCGTAACTGCGTTTATAGAAAGCTTGCGCGCGGACGTGCGGGGCTTGCCTGCGTATAACGCGGGGTTGTCGGGGGAATACGTCCGGGCGCGTTATGGCGTTTTGCATGTCGCCAAGCTCGGCAGCAATGAAAATCCGCGTGGTGCCAGCGCAGCTGTGATTGCGCATCTTGCAGAGTCGACAACGTCCGGCGCGCTCGCGCTTTATCCCGATCCTTCATGCAGCGTGCTACGCGCGCTGATTGCTGAACGGCTTGCGGTCGATCCCGAGCAGTTGTTGTTCGGCAACGGCTCCGAGGACTTGCTCGCCATCGCGGCCCATACGTTCCTCGCACCCGGCGACGAAGTGATCACCGTGATCCCATCGTTTGGCTTGCACATCATCTATCCGCAGAGCGTGGGTGCGAAGGTGGTCACTGTGCCCATGCGGTCGGACTTCGAATTCGATGTCGACGCATTGGTTTCTACCATTTCGTCACGTACGCGCATGTTGATTATTAGCAATCCTGGTAATCCGGTCGGATGCGCAATGAATGTGGATGAAATGCGCCGGCTGTTGAGCGCAGTGTCGCCGGGGACGCTGGTGCTGTGGGACGAGGCCTATTTCGAATACGCCTGCGATGAAGACGGTTACCCGGACAGTCTCGCCGTGCTGCGTGAATCAGGCTTGCCGTGGTTGTTGCTGCGCACGTTTTCAAAGGCGTATGGATTGGCGGGACTTCGGGTGGGATACGGGGTGGCGTCGGCGCCGGAACTCGCTGGGCTGATGAACCGCGTGCGTACGCCATTCAATATCAACCAGATTGCGCAGCAGGCAGCCGCCGTTGCATTTGGCGATCAGGCGCATGTCGCGGCCAGCGTGAAAGATGCCCGCTCCGGCCGCGAATGGATGCGCGCTGCGTTGATCGGGCTGGGCGTGAATCCGGCGCGTTCGCGGGCCAATTTCCTGTTCTTCGATTGCGGGGAAGACGCGGCCAGGCTCGCTGGCCGGATGCTGGAGGATGGAGTGATTGTGAAGCCGTGGCGCGAACCGGGTTATGAAAGCTGCATACGGGTGAGTGTTGGGAGCGCCGCGGATAACGCTTTGTTTATAGCGTCGTTTGAACGGCGGCGGACGATGTGATTTTTTCGCGCCGGTAAAACGTTGATCCGTTCACCGGCGCGAGCGAAAACCTACTCCACGTTCTCTTCCAACTGCGCTTCGAGCCCGACAATTTTCTCCCGCCGTTCCTTCGACAGATTGCCTACTGGCGGCCCGGCAAAACTCTTGCGCACACCGGCGCCGTACCAGATCAGCATCAGTACCGCGAGCAAGCCGACAATCACATAAATCACTTTTTCATTCGGTGGCTGGATGCCGACATAAGCAAGAATCAACGCACCGATCACTGCCGCAACAGCAAACGGCTTCGACCACATTCCCAACTGGAAAGGCCCTTTTTCAGTCCACGTCTTGCCTTCGGCGAAGATCCCGGCGGCGACCGGCATGGCGTAGGAGATGAACAGAAAAACCGCGCTGCCTGCGCTCAACACCGAAAATGCATCGCCATATAACGTGATGACAATGGCCAGCACGGCCGACACCCAGATCGCAATGCCGGGCGTGCGGTGCGCATTGACCTTGCGCAGGAACTTCGACCCGGGCAGGCCGCCGTCGCGTGCAAACGCAAACATCATTCGCGATGTCGATGTCACCGCGGCAAGCCCGCATACGTAGTTGATGAAGAACAGCAGCAACTCGATCACGATCCGCAGCGGTCCGGGAATCGGCGCAAGGATGGCTTCAAAAAATCCGGTGCCTTGCTTGATCGCTGCGCCAATGTCCGGCATCACGAGAACGAACGAGCAGACCAGCACGTACCCGAACAAGGTCGACCACAACACGGACTTGACGATCCCGCGCGGCACGTTGCGCGCAGCATCGTGAGTCTCCTCGGACGTGTGCGCGGAGGCATCGAAACCGGTGATCGTATAGGCGGTCAGCAGCAGCCCTGAAAGGAACGCCATCGCCATGGTTTGCGCGGGCCATTGTCCGCCGTCCACGCCCGTGAAATTCTTGAAGGTCCAGAGTCGCGAGAAGTCCACCTTGACCGGGGAATAGATCACCAGCGACGCAACCAGGATCACCGTGACGACGAAGATGAGGTAGCCGGACACGTCGGTGATCTTGCTGGCGATCCGGATACCCCGGTGATTCAGGAAAGCTTGCGACGCAGTAATCAACGTAAGAAATATGGTCTGATGCCACCAGCCGAGCGACTCGGGCTTGACACCGAACATCGGGGCGATCAGGGTGCGAAAGAACGGGTCCCAGGTACCGAAGTTGATGGCTGCAACGACGAACACGAGTCCCAGCAAATTGAACCAGGCGGTGAGCCAGCCCCAGGTCTTGCCGCCCAGGATCGAACTCCAGTGATACAGGCCACCGGCCGTCGGATAAGACGAGGCGATCTGCGCCATCGCGGCGGCAACCACCAAGGCGAAGACGGACCCGAGCGGCCAGCCCAGTCCGATCGATGCACCGCCGGCCGCGCTGAGACCAAGTTGGAACGAGGTGATTCCGCCGGACAGGATGCAGATGAGAGAGAACGATACGGCGAAGTTGGAGAACGCGCCCATGCGGCGCGAGAGCTCCTGTGCATAGCCCATCTTGTGCAGCAATGAAACGTCGCTATCCGCGCTCTCTGGCGGCGGAACTGCCGTATTGATGTCCATGGTGGTCGATCCTTATGGCTGAAGCTTCTGGTGGACGTTGGATTGGAGCTGCAAACCAGCTGTGAACTTAAGCGGCGGTAAAGCAGTTATCGACGTAGAGATGCGCGCCGTTGATGAAGCTGGCGTCGTCACTGGCGAGAAAAAGCGCCGCCTTGGCCACTTCCTCGGGCGCACAAAGACGGCCTTGCTGAAGCGACAGCGCTGCTTCGCTTGCATCGAAACCGTATTGCGCGAGCGCGGCGATTTCACGCTGCCCGTGCGGGGTATCGATGAAACCTGGACACACCGCGTTGCAACGAATCCCACGCTCGCGATACTCCACGGCAATCGCCCGCGCGAACATCGCGCACGCGCCCTTGGTCGTGCAATACAGCACTTCGAGCGGGGTGGCCGCTGTCGACGAGATCGACGCCGTGCAGACAATCGAGCCGCCGCCCGCCCCAAGCATGTGCGGCAGCACGGCGCGGGTCATCGTGAACATGCTCTTGACGTTGACGTCCATGAGCCACTGATAGTCCTCGTCGGTGGTATCGAGGAAGGGTTTGACGACGATGCTGCCCGCGTGATTGAACAGCACGTCGATCGTGCCGAAGCGCTCGGCGATCCGCGCCACGGCGGTTTCTACCTGATCGGTCTTCGCGACATTCGCCTTGAAGAACTCCGCCACGCCGCCGTTCTCGCGAATTTGTGCCGCGACCTGCGTGCCGGCGTCTGCGTTGATATCGACGATGGCGACCTGCGCTCCCTCCTTGGCGAACAGCACGGAGGCCGCACCGCCGCAACCGGTGGCCCCGCCCGACACGATCGCGATCTTGCCCGCGAGTTTTCCGCCAACAGACTCGGATTTGCCCATTCCTGACCTCTCGTTGTTTATCCTTTATTTAGGCTAGGCGCGACACAATTTACGCACTATCCAAAATTGGCAAAGGGGCGAGATAGATCGGAAAAAAACTACAAACGGTGTCGTGCGGAGGTTCGAGGGCCCGCTGGACAGGGTTTTCAGCGATGGGCGCGCGCACGCAGGGCGCTTGCCGTGGCGCTCGGCGAACGCCAGAATGATCGACAGGGATTTTGGTCGTTTACACTTTTTTGACGCGTACCGTCCGCCAAGGAGTTTTTATGCAAGCGGTCCAACTTGTGCGTCCGGCCGTCGATATCCATTGCTGCCGGAGCATTGACGAGCAGGCCCGGCTGCTCGAAAGCTGGAACCAGACCTACTGCCAGATCTCGCGGGGCGCTTTCGACGGCTCGGTCAGCTCCGTGCATGCGGGCGCGGTGCGTATTCTGGTTGAACGCATGAACCGGACGGTGTACCAGCGCGGATGCGTGGATGTTTCGCGGATCGCTGTGGGCATTCCGTTCCAGCTCGAAGGTCACGCGTTGTTGTGCGGCCAGGTGAGTCATCTCGATGGGCTGCATGTCTTCTCGGGGCCCGGAGGGTTCGAGTTTTTATCGCCCGACAAGCACGTGGTCGTGAATCTGGAGATAGCACCGCTGGAACTGTCGGACCCGCTGCTTCGCCTGGCTATGGACAACGTCCAGCAAGCGCTCGGCAATCAGCCGGGGGTGCTCAATGCCGATCCCGCCCGGTTGCAAGCGTTCAGGAGCATGCTGGCGGGTCTGCTGGATACGGTCACGTCCACGCCATCGACGCTCGCCGACGCGACCGCGTGCGCGACTTTTGAGCGGTCGGTGATCGTGGGGTTATCTGACTTGCTACTCGATGTGAGTGATACCGACACGCGTACCGGACCGTCACGCAACTGGAAACTGGTTGGCGCCGTGCGCGAACTGGTGGAAGCGTCGGCGGATTGCCCGCTATCGGTCGCTGATCTATGCTTGCGGCTCGGCGTCAGCCGGCGCACGGTCCAGTACGCATTCGATGAAATCCTCGGCACGAATCCGGCCTCGTACCTGCGTGCGGTCCGGCTTGATCGTGTCCGCAAGGATCTGCTGCATGCCGGCTCGGTCACCGACGCGGCGACCCGTTGGGGCTTCTGGCACTTTGGCCATTTCTCCAACGACTATCGCGAGCAGTTCGGCGAATTACCATCGGAGACGTTGCGGCGACTGCGTAACGGAGCGGGGCGCGCGTAAGGGTTCGTGTTTGTGTCCGGTCGCATCGGGATATAGAAATACGCATGAGCCGGCAAGGATCGGCCTAAACTAAAAGCTTAGACCTCAACTAGCGAGGAGACCATGCGCTCCCTCCTGCTCGCGCTTGCCCTGGTGTGTTTTGTTCCCCCTGCCGCCGCGCAACAGGCACCGTTATACGAGCAATCCGGCGACTTCATTGCCACCGGCTTTCACTTCGAAGACGGCTCGTCGCTGCCCCAGGTCAAGCTCCATTACGTCACCCTCGGCGTGCCTCACTGCGATGGCAACGGACACTTCACCAACGTTATCTTGCTGCTCCACGGCACAACCGGCACGGGCCGCGCTTTCCTTACTGCTGCCATGCGCCAGGAACTGTTCGGGCCCGGTCAGCCACTCGATGCCAGCCGTTATTTCATCATCATTCCGGATGGCCTCGGACGGGGCGGATCGAGCAAACCCAGCGACGGGCTGCGCACGGAGTTCCCTGAGTACGGATACAACGATGTCGTCCACGCGCAGTACCTGCTCGTCACGCTAGGACTCGGCATTGACCATGTGCGGCTTGTGCTCGGTACCTCGATGGGCGGCATGCAGACGTGGTTATGGGGCGAACGCTATCCGGACATGATGGACGGCCTCATGCCTATTGCAAGCCAGCCGGTGGCGCTCACCGGACGCAACGGGTTCTGGCGGCAGATGATTATCGACGCCATCCGGCGCGACCCTGACTGGAACGACGGTAACTATTTGCGCCAGCCGATTCAATGGTTGCGCGCCATGCCCGTCTTTACGCTGATCACGAAGAATCCCGCACGCATGCAGGCGTTATCGCCTACGCCGGGTACCTCGAGATGGTCCTACGACGCCGCCGTCTACAGCGGTCGCCAATACGATGCCAACGACGTGATGTACTGGTTCGAGTCGTCGTGGGACTACGATCCCGAAGCGGGCCTTGGGGCAATCAAGGCACCGCTCTTCGCCGTCAATTTCTCTGATGACCTGATGAACCCGACCGACCTGGGCATCATGCAGCGTCTTGTACCGCGCGTGCCGCATGGGCGTTTTGTCGAAATGCCGGAGAGCGAGCGCTCTTACGGGAACGAGACGATCGATCATCCCGAAGTCTGGAAAAGCTATGTCGCTGAGTTTCTCCAGACTCTCCCGCCGCAGGCGCTGCCGCAATGAAACAAGGCTCTTTTAGCCACCCATCATCTTCGTCTCTTGCGGACCGATCCATTCACGATCAAAGCGGCCCTCGGCAATGGAACGTAACGCGGCCGCTTCCTTGTCCGCCTGCCGTCTCGCTCCTTCGATGACCGCCGCCACGTCCGCTGGCGCTATCGCCAGGACACCGTCTTCATCGCCTACGATAATGTCACCCGGCTGCACCACCATGCCGCCGACGGTGACCGGCACGTTGACTTCGCCGGGGCCATTCTTATAAGGGCCGCGATGCGTAGCCGCACGCGCATAGACCGGGAAGTCGTGCTGGCGAATGGCGCCCACGTCGCGGATTGCGCCGTCGATGACCAACCCCTGCACGCCGAGGCTTTCAGCGTAGGTCGCCATGATTTCGCCCATCAGCGCTTGCGTAATATCACCGCCGCCGTCGATCACGAGCACGTCGCCGGGGCGGCAAAAATCGAATGCACGATGAATGGCGAGGTTGTCGCCGGGACGGGTGCGCACGGTCACCGCTGTCCCTGCCATGGGCTTGGGACGATGATACGGAATGAGCCCGATCGTGCCGCTGACACGCGCCATGTTGTCACTGAGCAGGGAGACGGCGAGACCGCGCAGTGCTTCCAATGTGTCCGGGCTGACTTGTGGTGCTGACGCATGACGGCGCCATCCGGGTGGATTCGTCAAGTTCATCTCCTTTAGGAAAGCTGATGATTAAATTGCTTATCAAGCTGGTCTGATAAACGCCCGTACACGGCACGCGCGTTACCTTCATAGATCCGCTGGCGATCGGCCGGCGTGAGCCAGGGGATAGCGTCTATATAACGACGGGTATCGTCGTAGTAGTGACCTGTCTCGGGGTCAATACCCTGGACCGCACCGATCGTCTCCGATGCAAACAGGATGTTCTCGACCGGGATCACCTTTGCCAGCAGGTCGGTGCCGGGCTGGTGGTACACGCAGGTATCGAAGAACACGTTCTTGAGCAAATAGTCCTTGAGCAGCGGCCGTTTCATGTCCTGGGCGAGCCCGCGATATCGTCCCCAGTGATAAGGAACGGCGCCGCCGCCATGGGGAATGATGAACCGCAAGTCGGGGAAGTCGGCGAACAAGTCCGCCGTGAGCAATTGCATGAACGCCGAGGTATCGCCGTTGATGTAATGCGCGCCGGTCGCATGGAAGTTGGGGTTGCAGGACGACGACACGTGGATCATGGCCGGCACGTCCAGTTCGACCATTGTTTCGTAGAGCGGGTACCACGAGCGGTCCGTCAGCGGCGGCCCGGTCCAGTAACCGCCCGATGGATCCGGGTTGAGATTGCAGCCAATGAAACCAAGCTGCTCGACACAGCGTCGCAACTCGGGAATACAGTTCTCAGGCGCTACTCCGGCCGCTTGCGGCAACTGGCAGACTCCCACGAAGTTGCGCGGAAACATCTGGCAGACACGATAAATCAGGTCGTTGCTTTCCTGCGACCAGTGCGCATTGGCGTCGGCGCCGGCCAGGTGATGACCCATGCCCGCAGCCCGTGGAGAAAAAATCGTGAGATCCGTGCCGCGCTCTCGCTGGATGCGCAATTGCCCTGATTCAATGCTCTCGCGGATCTGCTCGTCCGTAATGACAGGACGTGGCGGGGGAGAAGTACCGTCTTTGAGCGCGGCTATCTGGGCGGCGCGCCAGGCTTCATGTTCGCGCGGGGAGGTCGTGTAGTGACCATGGCAGTCGATGATCATTGCGAGGTTCCAGATCGAAATTTAAGGCGAATTTCAGTGAAGGTGGCCGGCACGGGATTCACCGCTCGGCAGTGCGTCAATCTCTTCTTCCGGAGGCGCGACCCGCATGACCAGCGCGATGATGGTTGCCACCACCAGGAAAGCCGCAATAGTCAGTAGCGCGAACTTGAAGTTTCCCGTGGCGGCGCGTACGAGTCCAATGCTCCAGGGGCCGACGAGTCCGCCAAACTGAGCGACGGTATTGATGAGCGCGATGGTCGCGGCGCCGGCAGCGCCGGTCCTGAACGAAGAGGCGAGGCTCCAGAACAGCGGGTTGCCGGCATAGATGAACAGCCCGGTCACGCACAGGAGCACATAGGCGATCACCGGATTCGGCGCATAGGCGCTGCCTGCAATAGCGAGCGCGCTCATTCCGTACACGAACGCGAGATGCTTCTTCCGGTCGCCGGTCCGGTCGGAACTGCGGCTGATCACCAGCGTGCCGAGGACACCGAGCAGCGGCGGGGCGGCGGACAGGAAACCCACCTCCAGGTTGCTCAGGTTACCGAGGCTCTTGACGATCTGCGGCAGCCACAGGAACAAGCCGTACACACCCACGAGCGCACAGCCGAACAAGCACGCGAGGCTCCATACGCGGATGTCGCTGGCTACGCGCAGCATCGGAAAATGTTTGTCGGCGCCCAAGGCCTCGCGTTCTTTCGCGAGCGTGGACTCGAGCCACTGCTTTTGCGCGTCGGTCAGCCAATCGGCGTCGGCCGGGCGCTCGGTCATCAGGCGCAACGTCAGGAGCCCAAGGAGCATGGCCGGAACCCCTTCCATGATGAACATCCACTGCCATCCCTGCAGGCCTAGCGGCCCATTCGCGTAGGTCATGAGCGCCGTCGATATCGGGCCACCAAGCACGGCGGAGAACGAGCCCGCGATGATGTAACCCCCGACCGCCCGCGCGCGATAACGCTGTGGAAACCACTTCGTCAGATACACGGCTACGCCGGGAAGAAACCCGGCCTCCATCACGCCCAGGAGGAAACGCAACACGTAGAAGCTGTACTCGTTGAACACGAAAGCGGTTGCAGCGGCAACCGCGCCCCACGTCAGCAGGATGCGGGCAATCCAGCGCCGCGCGCCAACGCGATGGAGCAGCAGGTTGCTGGGCACTTCAAGGAGCATGTAGCCGAAGAAAAAAATGCTGCCGGCAAAGCCGAACACGCCTGGGCTGAAGCCGAGCTGCTTGTTCATGTCGAGCGCGGCAAAGCCGATGTTTATCCGGTCGAGATAGTTGAAGAACATCATGGCGAAGAGCAACGGCATGAGGCGGCCGTAGACGCGGCGCATGGTCGTGCTTTCGATCGGATCGATCATCAAATGTCTCCTGCTGTAGAGCGCCCGTAGGGTCGGACGTCGTTGCGGTTTGCTTGTGACTACGAGGCGCCTCGGCCAAATTCAGGAGCCCTGCCGCGAGTCTTCGGGCGCGCTTACGACGCAGCCAATACCGCCGGTACAGCGTCTGAAGGCCGTTTGAAGTGCCTCTGCGTGGTTCGACGATTGCTGAGCATTGCTAACAGACTCGACGGGTGCCAACCAAAGCGCGACAAGAACCTATAAGCAAGGAGGCAACGACGCGCGGCCGGTTGAAAACCGGTGGCAAACGGGCGTTATCCGAAAATCATTATTCCGGCGTCCGGCGATCTCGCGCGATGCATGCCGCTTGCACTTGATTTGCACATGTCATGAACAAGGTCGAAATCGGCATCGGCGCGCCCTGTGACCCCATTGATTCGATATGTCATGGTACGAACCGCCGTGCCGGACGTCCAAGACTGTGTTTTTATCCTTTTATAATAATTTTCTTATAGTTCAGGCGAATTTGGCGGCAAGTCTTTCCCTGTTGGCGACAAACTGGTAAGAAAGGCGCGCAGATGGGGCGAGCTGTCATCGCTGCGAAAGCTTGCCGCAAGCGTCGTGGTCTGCGACGCCAGCGGACCGCTCAGGCGCCGATACACTACGTCGGAGCGTCCATGCCGCGCGACCGATTCACCCACGAACGTCACGCCCAACCCCGCTGCAACCAGTGCAATAGCCGTCTGGATCTCGTAAGCCCGATGCGCGATATGCGGCGTAATGCCGGCATTGCGATAAAGCGATTCAACAAAATGTGAGAACTGTGCATTCGAGTGCTTTGGGTAAAGCACGAGAGGCGTGTCGGCAAGCTGCGTGATCCGTACTTTCTTTTCGACCGCAAGCGGGTGGTCCGGCGGAAGCACGACCATCACGCGTTCGCGCAGCAGGGGCAACGTAGTGCATCCCGCTATGGGAGGAACCTGCCGCCCGATGCCGATGTGAATGCGCGTTTCATGCAGTGCATCGGCTTGCTCTTCAGTGAGCATTTCGAAGAGCTTCAACTCGACCTTGGGGTAATCCCGATGAAACGACTTCAGCGCAGGCGGCAACACGCTGTACATGGCCGAACGAGTGAAGCCGATACCCAGCCAGCCTCGCATGCCCAAGCCGATCTCCCGGGTACCAATCGCGGCCTGATCGAAGGAAGCAAGAATCTGGCGCGCCTCAATACACAAATAGCTGCCCGCCTCCGTGAGCCTTAGCGGCCGGCTGCCGCGGTCGACCAACTGTGTGCCCATGCGTGCTTCGAGTGCGCGGATCTGCTGACTCAGCGCGGGTTGCGCGACGTGCAGCCGCTCCGCCGCGCGGCTGAAGTTGAGTTCTTCCGCGAGGACGACAAAGGCCTGCAGGTGTCGGAGATTCATGGTTGCGTGGTTCAAGGAGCAGGTGGTGGCGAAGGCCATGCGTGACGAAAACAATATCAGGCGTCAAGGACCGGCAGAGGTTATCAAAACCTCGTGGCTCCGTGCTGACCGCCTTGAGCAACTCAGGAAAACCGTGCTTGATTTGTTGACTGCGTAGTCATAAACTCTGGACATGAGTTCCTATTCCAGTCCGAAAAAATCGGCTTCGGCCATGCAGCGCGGCAGACCGCGTGAGTTTGACGTGGCCTCCGTATCCGAGGCCGCCGGCCTTGTGTTCTGGGAGCGCGGTTATCACTCGACCTCGCTGGACGATCTTACCGAGGCAACGGGTCTTCTGCGCGGTAGTCTTTACGGCGCTTTCGGCGACAAACGGGGCATGCTATTGGCGGCGCTGGATTACTACGCCGAGGGTGCTATAGCCAGGTTGTCCGAGCGGCTGAATTCGGGTCTTCCGCCTCACGAGGCTTTGCGTGAAGCGTTGCTTCACCATACACGGGTGGTGTCGGCCTTGACCGGCATACCGGGCTGTTTCATCACGAATACTGCATTAGAGATGATCCCCAGCGATCCCGAGGTAGCGTTGCGGATAGAGTCGATCATGCGGCGGATATCAACCTTGCTCGCTGCAGCCGTTATTCGCGGACAAGCGGAAGGGGTCTTCAATCCGGGGCTGAATGAGAAAGCAGTGGGTGACTTTCTGCTGTGCATGACACAGGGCCTGCGAGTTCTCGGGAAGATCGTGCATGACGAAGAGCGGCTGACCTCGGCCGTCGATGTCGCCATGCGTGCCTTGGGCTGATTTTTTTGCCTATTTATTGACTATACAGTCATGAACTCAGATCAAATTGTGCAGAACGCGTCTGTCGGCATGCATTCGGCATCGACCCGGACCGGCGCCTTGGCATTGCTCGTATTGCTCACGGGCGCGTTCCTGTCACCGCTCGATTACTTCATCGTGAATCTCGCACTGCCGGCCATTCGCTCAGGCTTGCATGCGAGTTCGGCGGAGCTGCAACTGATCGTGTCCGTGTACACGGCTGCTTTCGCCGTCTTCCTGGTGACGGGTGGACGACTTGGCGACATGTTCGGACGCAAGCGGATATTCATGCTCGGCATGGCGGGCTTCGTGGTGTCGTCGGCGTTGTGCGCCGGGGCGCCGGACGGCAGGGTCCTGGTGATTGGGCGATTGCTTCAGGGCGCGTCGGCATCGGTGATGGTGCCGCAGATCCTTGCCACCATCAGGACAGTGTTCCCCAAGGAGCAGCAGACGAAAGTCATGAGCCTGTATGGATTCATCTATGGCTTTGCGTCGGTCGTCGGGCAGATCGGCGGCGGCGCGCTGATCACGCTGCGTCCATTCGGCCTGGGTTGGCAATCGATCTTCCTGATCAACTTGCCGGTCGGAGTGCTGGCTTTGATCGGCGCATGGCGTTTCGTGCCGGAGAATCGTCCGGAAAGAAGCGCGGGTATCGACGTAATGGGCCTGGTGCTTTTGTCCCTGTTCATGGGGCTGGTGATCTATCCGCTGACACAGGGCCGCGAGGCAGGATGGCCGGCATGGACGCTCATTGCACTAGCGGCGAGTGTGCCGGTTTTAGCTATGTTCCTGTTGCTGGAATATCGATTGAAACTGAAAGGCGGCGATCCTCTTGTCGACCTTGAACTCTTCAGGAATCCTGTTTTTGCAATTGGCTTGATACTGGCCTTTTGTTTCTATTGCGACAGCGTTTTTTTCCTGACTTACGGTATCTATCTGCAGAATGGTTTGCATTTTTCGCCGCTTGCGGCGGGCTTCGCCATTTTCCCGTTTGGAGCCGGTTCAATTCTCGGACCGTTGTTGTCGCCGTTGCTTGTGCGACGGGTCGGCAACCGGATCCTTGTCATTGGCTTTGCATTGCTCGCTGCGGGATTTGCGGCGTCCGGGGGGGCGCTGTTCCTAGGGGTTGAACCGGGCCCGCTGTTTTATGCGGGACTGCTGCTCGCCGGCATGGGGCATGGCATTGTGCTGCCGTCGGTCGTGCGGATTGTGATCGGGGAAGTTGGCCCGGCGCAGGCGGGACTTGCATCGAGTATGGTCACGTCCATGTTGCAGATCGGGTCGGCGTTCGGCGCGACTGCCATCAGCGGGGCTTTCTTTTCGGTTCTGTCCGCGGGGACATCGGCTGCGGACTATGCGCATGCTTATCAGGTGAGCATTGCGATTGTGTCGGCTCTATTTGCGGGCTGCGTCGGGCTTTCGATGGTACTGGGGACGACGCGAGCGAAGAACTCCGGTTGCAAAAAGCCGCGGCCCTAAAGCACATTCAGCATTGCCAATGCGGTCTCTTGCAAGTGATGTACTACCCGGTTAATTGCCGCCTCCGTGGTCTCCCTGCCCATCGGCATGTTTGTGCTTAGCGCCGCCACAACCTCACCATGCCGGTCCTTCATGGGCACCGCAATACCTCGCACACCTACCTGCAATTGCTGTTCGATGACGGCGAATCCATCGGCCCGGGCCTGCCGGATTTTCTCAGCAAGACGCACGGTATTCGTCAGCGTATGAGGCGTAAACGGCGTCAGCACGGTCGTGTTCAACCACTCGTGAACGGCTTCTTCGTCGGGCTTGTACGCAAGGAGAACGACCCCTGGTGACGTCAGCGGCGCAGGCACGCGGGCACCCAGGACGAACCCCGTGGTCATGACCCGCGAGGTCCCGTTGCGCGCAATAAAGACCAGCTCCCATTCATCGAGCACGCTGATATAAACCGACTCGTTAAGTGTGGCGCTCAGTTGCTGCAAGTAAGGCTGCACCAGTTTCGGCAAGCGCGCGGAATCGAAATACGACCAGCCAACACGTAATACGCGCGGCGTCAGGCCGAACAATTTGCCGTCGCTTTCAACATAACCAAGACTCTCCAGCGTGAGCAAATGCCGGCGCGCCGCGGTCCGGGTCATGCCGGTGCGGGCGCCTGCTTGTGTCGGGGTCATGCGGGCGTGCTCGCTGTCGAATGCTTCGAGTACCGCCAAACCTTTCTCAAGTCCGGCGATCCAGTCGCGCTTGTCTAGTGGCGGTCGCTTAGTCATAAGCATTAACCCTCATTCCGTGCGATCAGTGGTGACGTGTGAGCGATTATCGCGCAGATTCTCGAAACATTGCTTCGTGTAAACACGAGCAATCCTTATCCTTTGTTCCACTAGCTTAAGGAACGAAGGGGCTCATCATGAGAATCACCGGCACGACCCGGATTTTTTATTGCATCGCCGATCCCGTCGATCAAGTGCGTGCGCCCGAGGTCTTTAACGCAGTGTTTTCGAGGCATGAAGTCGACGCCGTGATGGTGCCGCTGCGTGTCACCGCAGGCCATCTTGCGGCAACGCTGCGTTGCCTTCTCGCTTCACCGACAGTCGGCGGCGTGTCGCTCTCCATCCCGCACAAGGTGGCAGCGGCGGCGACGGTGGACCGATGCTCCCGCGCTGCGCTGGCCGCGAATGCGGTCAATGCGATCCGGCGCAATCCGGACGGCGAACTCGAAGGGGACCTGTTCGATGGCGTTGGTTTTATCGGCTTGATGGACCGCGCAGGACTGGCCTACGCGGGCCGCCGGGTACTGATGCTGGGCGCTGGCGGCGCGGCGTCGGCGGTGGCGACTGCGCTCGCCGCAGCCGGTGTGGCCAAGCTCACGCTCTTCGATCCTGACCACGGTAAAGCGCAGCATCTGGCCGCCATGTTGAGGCGCGATTTCCATATCGAGGCTAGCGATGTTCCGACCAATGATCCGCATGATTACGACGTGGTCATCAATGCGTCCCCACTCGGTTTGAAGGATAGCGATCCGCTTCCCGTGGATGTCGACGCAATTCGGAAGGACGCGGTCGTATGCGACATCCTGATGAAAAACCAGCCCACGCCGTTGTTGCGCGCAGCGCGCTCACGGGGACTGATTGCAGAACCCGGCTTCAATATGCTCATCCAGCAAACGCCGCTTTATCTCGAGTTTTTCGGTTATCCGGAGCTTGCCAAGTCCGTTCGTTCGGACGACGGATATCTGCTGGACCTGATCACGCCGGACGCGCTGCGGCGCAGTTCAGACTCCCCGGATCACCCGCAAATCACCGGTATCCCCGCTTAGTGCTAACCCCGAAAACGATCGCTAATCGCACATTCACGTTCGATAATCGTTTTCATTTTTGCGGCAAGCATTGATTGGATGATGCCCCCGCCCTATGCTCCATTCACCGCGGCGCGCCATGCGCTTTCACCTGCCGGACACGTCCTGCAACCCATATCAATACACATAGAGACAACGTAATGACTATCGCTATCCAGCCTTCAGACGTTGCAGCCGTCGACCGGGAAAAGGGCCGGGCGCGCAAGGCGGCGCTTGGCAGTTTTGTCGGTGCAGTGGTTGACTGGTATGACTTCCTGCTCTACGGCATCATTGCCGCGATCGTTTTCAACACCGAGTTCTTTCCGAAGGTCAGCCCTGCAATGGGCACGCTCGCCGCGTTCGGGACCTTCGGCGTTGGCTTCTTGTTTCGTCCGCTGGGTGGCTTCGTGTTCGGCCACTACGGCGACCGGTTGGGCCGCAAGCGCATGCTTGTGCTGACCGTGATGATGATGGGTCTCTCGACCGCGATGATCGGCTTGCTGCCGACGTTCGCGACCATTGGCTGGTGGGCGCCGGTCTTGCTCATTGCGTTGCGTGCGATCCAGGGCTTCGCGGTCGGCGGCGAGTGGGGCGGCGCGGCGCTGATGGCAGTCGAAAGCGCGCCCGGCAAAAAGAAGGCGTTCTACAGCAGCGGCGTGCAGGTCGGTTACGGTGTGGGACTGGTGCTCGCAACCGGCATTGTCTCCATCCTCAGCCAGACCATGGACGACGCCACCTTCAAGACCTGGGGCTGGCGCGTTCCATTCGTGTTCAGTGTCGTACTGGTCCTGATCGGACTGTGGGTGCGATCGAGCATGGAAGAGTCGCAAGAGTTCGTTAAGAAGGTCATCGAGAAGGGGCAGCGCGCCGGGCGCCTGCCGATCTTCGAAGCGTTGCGCCAGCATCCGAAAGCATTCTTGCTGATCATCGCGCTTCGCCTTGCCGAGCTCTTCACGATGTACATCGTCACCGCATTTGCGCTCAGCTACTCAACGACCAACCTCGGCATGCCGCGCCAGTTCTTCCTGAACATCGGCTTGCTGGTGGGCGCGGTCAGCATCCTGACCATTCCGTGTTTCGCGATTCTCGCCGACCGTTTTGGACGCCGCCGTATCTACATGATCGGCGCGATCGTCGGCATGCTCAGCGCCATTCCGTTCTTCCTCGCACTCGATGCCCGCTCGACCGTCTGGATCGTGATCTTCTCGGTGATGCTGGCGAACATCGCGCACGACATGGTGGTGAGCGTCCAGCAGCCGATGTTCACCGAACTGTTCGGCACCGAGTATCGATACAGCGGCGCAGGCGTGGGTTATCAGGTGGCGAGCGTGGTCGGCGGGGGCTTCACGCCGTTCATCGCCGTGGCGCTGGTGAGCTTCGCGGGCGGTTCGTGGCATCCGGTTGCGGCGTACCTGGCTATTGGCTGCCTGATTTCCGTGCTGGTCGCCGGCGGCATGAAGCGGACGTGAGCATAAAGCGCTGAGTTCTCCGTATGGACGCGCATCCCTCATTAATGGAAATAAAATCATGACTGATCCTTGCATCATCTCGGTTGCAATCACGGGCTCCGTGCCGCGCAAGAAGGACAATCCGGCAGTGCCTATTTCGATCAGCGAGCAGGTCGAGAGCACGCATGCGGCATACGAAGCGGGCGCATCGCTCGTGCATCTGCATGTGCGCGACGAGCAGGAGAATTCAAGCTCGGATCGCTCGCGTTTCGAGGCGCTTCAGGACGGTATCCGGCAGCATTGCCCGGACATCATCATCCAGTTCTCAACAGGTGGACGCGGACGTTCTTTCGAGCAGCGCGGCGCGATGCTCGACTTGGCGCCGGACATGGCTTCCCTCGCGACGGGCTCGGTCAACTTTCCAACCACGGTCTACGAGAACCCGCCTGACTTCGTACGCTCGCTTGCGAAATCGATGCTGGATCACGGGGTCAAGCCTGAAATAGAAATCTTCGATCTGGCGATGCTCTATAGCACTGTGGATTTGGTGGCGCAGGGGCTGCTGGCGTCTCCCGTTCATGTCCAGTTCGTGATGGGTGTGAAGAACGCATTACCCGCCAAGCGCGAAATCCTCTCGTTCGAAGTCGAGCGCTTGCGCGCCGAGCTGCCCGATGCAACCTGGACCGCCGCGGGCATCGGCCGGCACCAGCTTGAGGTGAACCACTGGACGCTTGAACTGGGCGGTCATTGCCGTACCGGTCTCGAAGACAACATTCGCTGGGACAAGGACACGCTTGCTACGAGCAACGCGCAGCTGGTGAGCCGCGTGGCCTCACTGTGCAGCGACTACGGCCGTCCGGTTGCAACTGCGGCGCAGGCCCGGGAACTGCTGCATTTACCGGCGCTTTAGCCTCCCGCCGGTAACCGATATAGCTACAGGAATACGGCGATGCCTCGCATCTCGGCGATGGCCTGCCCGTTGAAAGAGAACTCACGATGCTACGTTCAATTGCCACCGTTTCAATCAGCGGCACGCTGGTCGAGAAGCTCAAGGCCATCAGCCGCGCCGGGTTCGACGGCGTCGAGATTTTTGAAAACGACTTGCTGTATTTCGATGGCTCCCCCGCGGACGTCAGGCGCATCTGCGCCGACCTCGGCCTCCAGATCATGCTGTTCCAGCCCTTCCGCGACTTCGAGGGGGTATCGCCGGAACGACTGGTACGCAATCTTGAACGCGCACGGCGCAAGTTCGAACTGATGCATGAACTCGGCACGGATCGCGTGCTGGTGTGCAGCAACGCATCGGCGGACACAATCGGCGATGACTCATTGATCGCGGATCAGCTCGGCCAGTTCGCCGATCTCGCGCGCTCGGAAGGCGTGATGGCGGGTTACGAAGCGCTTGCCTGGGGGCGCCACGTCAACTCCTATAAACATGCGTGGCAGCTGGTCGACACGCTCGATCATCCGAACCTCGGTTTGATTCTTGACAGTTTTCATACGCTTTCCATCGGCGATTCAGTCGATGAGATCGCTCGAATTCCAGCAGACCGGATCGCGTTCGTGCAGATCGCGGACGCACCGAAGATGGCAATGAGTGTGCTTGAATGGAGCCGGCATTACCGGTGTTTCCCGGGGCAAGGCGATCTCGATGTGGCTGGCTTTACGCGTCAGGTGCTGGCGTCGGGATACGCGGGGCCGCTGTCATTGGAAATTTTCAATGACGGTTTTCGCGCGGCGCCGAACGCTGCGACGGCGGTCGATGGTTATCGTTCGCTGCTGTTTTTGGAAGAGCAATGTGCGGGCGCTTTACAACCTGCGTCTGAAGAGACCTCGTTCCATCCGCCAGCCGCGCCTACACATACGGGGTTCCAGTTCCTCGAATTCGCTGTCGATCCAGCCGGCGGTTCAACGCTTGCGCAATGGCTCGAGCGCTTGGGATTTCGCGCGGCTGGCCGGCATCGTTCAAAGGATGTCACGCTTTACGCCCAGGGCGACGCGTGCATTCTCCTGAACGGCGAATCCGATTCCTTTGCGAGCGCGTTTCACCAGGCGCATGGCTTGTCGGTGTGCGCGTCGGCGTATCGGGTTGATAACGCCGCGCAAGCCTTCGAGCGCGCGGCCGCTTTTGGCTACGCGCCTTTTTCGGGCAAGGTGGGTCCCAACGAGCGCGTGGTGCCGAGCGTGCAGGCGCCCGACAACAGCTTGCAGTACTTCGTCGATGAGGCGCCGGGCGAGCCCACGCTCTACGAAACCGACTTCAACCTGACCGATACCGGCAAGCAGGATCGGGCCGATGCCCTTCGCCGTATTGACCACGTGTGCCTGAACCTGCCCGCCGACACGTTGGATACGTGGGTGCTTTTCTTCAAGGCGACGTTTGGTTTCGATGCCGAGCCGTCTGTCCTGTTGCCAGACCCCTACGGGCTCGTGAGAAGCCGCGCAGTGCGCAGCCGCGACGGTTCCGTGCGGATCGTGCTCAACGCGTCGGCGGACCGGCATACGGCCGTTGTGGAGTCACTGTCGACCTATCGCGGTTCCGGGCTGAATCACGTTGCATTCGCGACCGACGACATTTTCGCTGCCGTCGCGGAACTGCGCGAGCGGGGTGTGCCGCTTCTGCACATTCCGCGCAACTATTACGACGATCTCGAGGTGCGCTACGATTTCGATCCGGCCCAGATCGCACATATGCGTGAAGGCGGCATCCTGTATGACCGCGACAACGCGGGCGCCGAGTTTTTCCAGGTTTACACGGAGCAGTTCGCGGACCGGTTTTTCCTGGAGGTCGTGCAACGCAAGGGCGGTTACGACGGTTATGGCGCGGTGAACGCGCCGGTTCGCCTCGCGGCCCATGCCCAGCGACGCCATCAAGAGCGATGACTGGAAGACGTGACCGAGCCCGTGGTTTGCCGGCATGAGTAGTGCTCGACAGTTTGACGCCTTGCTACCGGAGACGATAATCTGTGTCGACGTCAGCGCGGCAGGACAAGGTGCAACGACTGACGCGCGAATGCACAGACAGAGACGGACCGGACTTTCTCAGAGGTGATTTCCGATGACCAACGATGCTTCCCTGCCTGGCGCTGCCTCGGCGCAAACCCTGCAGGACAGCGACAATCCGCTGGGCGTCGCCGGGCTTGAATTCGTGGAATTTTCGAGCCCGGACCCGGCGCGGTTGCGGACGCTCTTCGAGCAGCTTGGCTTTACGCAAGTGGCGCGCCATGTGAGCAAGGACGTCACCCTGTTTCGTCAGGGCAGCATGAATTTCCTTATAAACGCCGACGACGATTCGTTTGCGGCACGCTTCGCGGTAAATCATGGGGTGGGTATTTGCGCGATCGGGCTGAGGGTGTTCGACGCGGAGACTTCGCACGAACGTGCCGTTGAATCCGGGGCGTGGGATTTCGAGGGCGAGCGTACTGGCCCGAACGAATTGTTGATACCCGCGATCCAGGGTATTGGCGATTCACATATTTACTTCGTGGACCATTGGGAAGGCCGGCAGGCGCCAAGCGACAAGGCCCGGTCCATCTACGATATTGATTTCGCCTGGCTCGACCCACAGGAGACGCGCACGGCGCTCCATTCCAACGATGCGGGGTTGAGCAAGGTCGACCATTTCACGCAGACGGTGGGAGCGGGGCGGCTGGCGGACTGGCTCGAGTTTTATCTGCAGGTCCTTCATTTCAAGGAAATCCATGCAGTACATCCGGACTGGAAGGTGGCGCAGGATCTGCCTGTGATCGTGTCACCTTGCCAGACGTTGAGCATTCCTGTGTATGAGGAAGGGACGTACCGCACAGGCCTGATGCAGGACTATCTGCCCGATCACACGGGCGAGGGCGTCCAGCATATAGCGCTGGTCGCGAAGGATATTTTCGCATCGGTGGATATCCTGCGGTCGCGAGCCATTCGTTTCGTGCAACCGCCGGCACGGTACTACGAGCAACTCGATGAACGTCTACCCGGGCATGGACTGGACGTCGAAGCGCTTCGTTCGAGGGGCATCCTGGTGGATGGGACCATTGCCGCGGACGGGACCACGCGGCTCTTCCTGCAGACATTTATCCAACGCGATCGCGGCGATATGTTTTTCGAAATCGTGGAGAGGCGTGGCGATCACGGATTCGGGGAAGGGAATTTGATTGCTCTCGGCAAGGCGCGGGAGGCTTGAGTATTCGCTCTTGTGAGCGGCATCTCCGCCGATACAACAACTCAGGCGTCTGACTAAACCGCTTGATCGCCGTCCGGCCGGCGAGGCACTGCCCACTCTGTGCGCGAGCGATTTCCAGTCTCAGTGCAAACCCCATTAGTGTGCGATTATCGGACGTTTGCGTTCGATAATCGATTTCTTTCAAGCCCAAAACATTGCCCGCGTTTGCACATCACTTTATTCTGAGGACGTGCTGATTTAACAACGAAACAGCGGCACATTCAGGCGACATCAAAATTCCTTTAGTACCAGAACCTTCCGACTGCCATCGGCACTTAGCGATATAGGTTAGGAAAGCTGATTAAAAATACTTGCAGCACTACCCCAACCAATTGAATCGGAGGAGACATAGATGAAGCAATCCAGACAAGCGGGAGCCGCGGTTGTCATCACAGTAGCAATGGCCACGACGGCGCATGCACAAACCAGCGTGACGCTGTACGGTATTGTCGATAACTCGATGACTTACCAAAGCAGCCAGACCACGCTGGGTTCAACCAAGGGCGGACGTTCCAACATCAAGATGTCGTCGGGCGTATGGGCGGGAAGCCGCTTTGGCCTGAAGGGGGCAGAGGACCTCGGCGGCGGCACCAAGGCGATCTTCCAGCTCGAGTCGGGTTTTAATAGTGCGACCGGTGGGCAGCAGTACTCCAACGCCGAATTCGGCCGGCAATCATGGGTTGGAGTAACGAATCCTACGTACGGCACGTTCACGGCCGGACGCCAGTACACGTCCTATTACACGCTGCTCTCGCCGTATAGCCCGACCAACTGGTTGACCGGATTCTACGGCGCTCATCCCGGCGATCTCGATGAACTGGACACCCTCTACCGCGCGAATAACTCGCTGGTCTATACGTCTCCGAAACTCTACGGCTTCACGTTCAGCGGCTCGTATTCATTCGCGGGTGTGCCGGGCAGCGTGAACCAGGGTTCAACCTGGAGTGGCGCGGTCCAGTACGCCAACGGTCCGTTCGGGATTGCAGCGGCCATCACGCGCATCAACAACTCGACGCCGGGCGGCGGCGCATTCGGAACGGACTCAACCACGAATTCTGGCGGGCAGTCGGGTGTATCAGCGGTGACGAATGGGTACCAGACGGCGCAGGCGCAACAGCGGATCGCCGTTGGTACCGGCTATACGTTCAACAGCGCGTGGGACGTGTCCGCTGTCTATTCGAATGTGCAGTACATTCCCGGTATTCACTCGCTGTTCCGCGATACCGCGATCTTCAACACGGCCGGCGCCGTGCTTCACTGGCACGCGGCGGCAGCGGTCGATCTGGCGACCGGATACAGCTACACGCGCGCGACGAAATCGAACGGCATAGACAGCGTCGCCCAATACCACCAGTTCAATTTGTCCGAGTATTACTCGCTGTCAAAACGAACCGGCTTGTATGCATTGCAGGCGTACCAGCGCGCGAAGGGCAAGACACTGGGAACGCCGGGTGCATCCAGCATCATCAATGCAACGGCGACATTGGGCGATGGATTCCAGTCCGCGCCTTCCTCGTCGCCAAGCCAGTTTGCGGCAGGGGTGGGTATCATTCACCGCTTCTGATACGAGGCTTGCTACGCACGCCGCCGCTCTTATCTTGGTGAATACCCGGCGACCGCGGCGAGCTTCAATGTTGTGCGGGCTTATGCTCCAGGATCGCCGCCGGGATCACCACGCCAATAACATCGCTCGCGAAACACACTCGCAGGGTGGGTATATCTCTACTTTGAGTCAGGAGACGCCTCATGCAAGACGTTCATAAATCCCCGGCGGTGCACGCCGGCGCCGCGGTCCGCACACGCTCGCGTACGCGCTTCGTGATCCTCGCGCTGCTCGCCTTGGGCACCATGATCAACTACCTTGACCGTACGGTCCTCGGTATTGCCGCGCCGACGATGACCAAGGAACTCGGTATCGACGCGGCCGTGATGGGGATTGTCTTCTCCGCGTTTTCATGGACCTACGCGCTTGCACAGATACCCGGCGGCGTCTTCCTCGATCGCTTCGGCAGCAAGGTCACGTACTTCCTTGCATTATCGTTCTGGTCGCTCTTTACGTTGTTCCAGGGATTCGCCGTTGGCCTCAAGTCATTGCTGCTGTTTCGTTTTGGCCTGGGCGTTAGCGAGGCGCCGTGTTTCCCTGTCAACAGCCGCGTGGTCGCCACGTGGTTTCCGCAGCACGAGCGGGCTCGCGCGACCGGGATCTATACGGTGGGGGAATACCTCGGACTTGCGTGTTTCGCACCGGCGCTGTTCTGGATCATGGGCAACTTCGGCTGGCGTGCATTGTTCATTGCAGTCGGCGTTCTCGGAATTACGTTCGGGATCGTGTGGTGGATCTTTTACCGCGAGCCGCGCGATTCGAAATCCGTCAATCAAGCCGAGCTCGACTACATTGCCGCTGGCGGCGGACTCGAGCCGCCCGGCGGACAGCAAACGCTGGCGTTCTCATGGAGTAACGTCGGCCGGTTGCTCAAGCGCCGCCAGATCGCAGGTGCTTGCCTCGGCCAGTTCGCGGGCAATACCACGCTGGTCTTTTTCCTGACCTGGTTCCCGACTTATCTTGCGACCGAGCGCCACATGGGCTGGCTCAAAGTGGGTTTCTTCGCCGTCATGCCGTTCCTTGCGGCAGCGGTCGGCGTGATGTTCGGCGGCTGGGTGTCCGACCTTCTGCTCAAGCGAACCGGCTCGGCCAACATTGCCCGCAAGCTGCCGATTATCGTCGGTTTGCTGGGGGCATCGACCATCATTTCGGCGAACTTCGTCAACAGCGACGCGATGGTCATCACCATCCTTTCTATCGCGTTCTTCGGGCAAGGCATGGTCGGACTTGGCTGGACGCTGATCTCGGACATCGCGCCGAAGAACCTGATGGGCCTGACCGGCGGCATCTTCAACTTCTGCGCGAACCTTGCGGGTATTGTCACGCCGCTTGTGATCGGCGTGATCGTGGCGAAGACCGGCTCGTTCTCCTATGCGTTGGCTTACGTCGGAGCAGCCGCGCTGATTGGTGCGCTGTCCTATGTGTTTATTGTCGGCGATGTACGCCGCGTTGATTTAGCCGATTGATTTGACCGACTGAGCGGCGAACTTATTAAGGCATGCAACCATGATTAGCGGAAAAACCACCCTGATTGCTCACCTCGGTTATCCGACGGAGGGATTCAAGGCGCCCATGATCTATAACCCCTGGTTCGAGCAGAACGGCATTGACGCAGTGGTGATGCCGATGGGCGTGAAGCCGGAAGACTACATAGACGTGCTGCCGTCGTTGTTCCGGCTGACCAACATTCGCGGCGCGCTGGTGACCATGCCGCATAAGGTCACGACGGCGAGGCTCGTCGATGAACTGACACCGACGGCTCGCATCGCCGGCGCGTGCAACGCCATTCTTCGACGCCCTGACGGCACGCTGCTCGGCGATCAGTTCGATGGTGCGGGGTTCACGCGAGGCGTCGAACGAAAGGGCCGGCCGTTGAAGGGCGCGCGTGCGTTTGTACTTGGCAGCGGCGGCGTGGGCTCGGCTATCGCGGCATCGCTGGCGGCGGCGGGCGTCGCGGACCTTGCTCTCTTCGATACCAACACCCCGGCAGTCGAAGCCCTCGCCGATCGCTTGCGCAAGCACTATTCGCAGCTTGTGGTCACGACAGGGTCCAAAGATCCTGCGGGTTACGACGTGGTCGTCAATGCAACGCCGCTCGGTATGAACGAGGGCGACCCGTTGCCATTCGATATCGACCGCATTTCGTCCGGCACGTTCGTTGGCGAGGTCGTCATGAAGTCCGAATACACACCGTTGCTGCGCGCTGCCAAAGAGAAGGGCTGTGCGGTGCAGGTCGGTACCGACATGCTCTTCGAAATGATACCGGCCTACCTTGAATTTTTTGGTTTCGGCACGGCCACGCCTGAGCAACTGCGCGCGGTTTCGCAGATCAAATATTGATGAGGTGGTGTCATGAAGAAGGTGCTCGTTCTCAACGGACCTAACCTGAACCTGCTGGGCCAGCGTGAACCCGCGCAGTATGGGTCCGACACGCTTGCTACGATCGAGGCGCTTTGCATGGAGGCCGGTGATCGGCTCGGCGTGGAGGTGGAGTGCCGGCAGTCGAATCACGAAGGTGTGCTGATCGACTGGATTCATGAAGCGGGTCGCGAGATAGCGGCGGGCAACATGCTGGGCGTTGTGATGAACCCGGGCGCTTTTACACACACGTCGATCGCGTTGCATGATGCCATTAAGGGCGCGAGCGTCACGCTGATCGAGTTGCATATCTCTAATGTCCACGCGCGGGAATCGTTTCGTCACCATTCGTATATTTCGCCGGCAGCGCGTGGGATTATCGTGGGTCTGGGTGTCAAGGGTTATGCGCTTGCGATTGATGCGTTAGTGCAGGTGTCGGAGGTTAAGTAGGCTAGCGGAGTTGTTGGAAGTTTTAGCTTTACGTATGATTTTTCTCTGGATTTGGTTTTGTGGCTATCAGGAAATTGGTTTTCGTTTGCACTTGGGGTGGATGGGGTGGTTCGAGGGTTAATGGTTTGGTTCAATGTCGGGTTGCACGGGTTTGGCGTTAGCGGTTCTGATTCAATGCCGGGTTGCTGCTTTCCAGGTCTTCGCGCGTTTAGTGTTAGCTGATTTCTTTATCACTGTTAGCCACTGCGCGTGGCGGCGCGTCATTTCTTTGTCCAAAGCGACAAAGAAACGAAGCAAAGAAAGCGCTTTTAACAGCTCTACCCTAAGTGTCCACAGCGTGCAGTTTTGATTCATGGGTGCCCCAAAAGCACGGTGCTCGCCAGAGCTTAGGATGTGTGAACCCCTCCTTCTCGCGAATCCTGACAGTAAAACGCTTCGCCCCGTACGCTCTCGGGCAAGCACCCGTGTTCCACGGATCAGCACGGCTACACGCGTTCTTGCCGCTACGATTTTTCGTGGGTTAGCTACTTGGCCAGCCCATTTATTTTAGCGGGTAAAGGCATGCGTCTGCGTGGCCCGGTTCGGAGGTCGGTTGGCGACGTGGTTCGTCGTGCGTACAAATTCGGAGGTTGGTTCACGCGGATAGCGCGGGGTGCTCTTCGGGCAGGTTCACTCACTGGTGGCGAAGCGTGGGGTATCTGTGTTCGGAGAAAGAGGGGTTCACACATCCGTGGCTCTGGCGAGCACCGTGCTTTTGGGGCACCCATGAAATGGAACTGCACGCTGTGGACACTTAGGGTAGAGCTGTTAAAAGCGCTTTCTTTGCTTCGTTTCTTTGTCGCTTTGGACAAAGAAATGACGCGCCGCCACGCGCAGTGGCTAATAGTGATAAAGAAAACAGCTAACGTAAAACCCGCGAAGACCTGGAAAGCAGCAACCCGGCAATGAACCCGACCGCTAACGCAGAACCCGTGCAACCCGGCTTGAACCCGACCGCCAACTCCACGTCCCGCTAACCCCAGGTTCACCCAGCCCATCTCCCTTGCCTAGACCTGGCAAACCTCCCCATATCAAGCTCTGCGCAACGAGCATTCGCAACGCTTACGGCGTCAGTAATCGAACCAAAAGGCCGGATCCAGACGCTCAAAACCGCCGCTCCAAATCAGCGCGATTCCCCATTGCCACGTGTTTTTTTCTGTGAAAGACTTCGTTCATCTGCTGTGCCGGACATGATTCCGATATATCAGACACGCGGTACAACTCGCTCTACCCGGCTTGGCCGCGCTTTCACGCGGCACCGAGCCGTGCGCAATATCGTTATATGCAGGCCCTTGCGCCCGCACAGTGAGGGCGTTGAATCCAGGGTCCTCTCTGGTCGCCGCCGTTGTCCCTGAACTGACATTTTCACTTTCAAGGCTGAGACCCAAATGAGACTTGTCAAAATAAGCGCACGTATCGCCTGTTCACTCGCGGTGGCCGGTCTGTTGACGCTAGTTGGCTGTACGAAGGTCGCCACGCCCGCTCAAGATGGTTCGGCTGAGTCCACGCTAAAGGCGGTCCTGCAGCGCGGCACACTGCGTGTCGGCGACTGCCTGAGCTTCGCGCCCTTCGGTTTTTATAACAAGGACGGTGCCGCCGACGGTTACGACGTCGATCTGGCGAAAGAGCTCGCAAAGCAAATGGGCGTGAAGCTGGAAGTGGTCAATACGACGAGCGCCAACCGTATTCCAAACCTGCAGACCAGCAAGGTCGACGTGGTGTTCTGCAACTTCACGCGCAATCTGGAACGGGCCAAGGAAATCAGCTTTACGAATCCCTATGTAGTGGCCAGCGAGGCGCTGCTCGTCAAGAAGAGCAGCGGTATCAAGTCGATCAAGGACATGTCCAACCGCACCATAGCTACCGTCAAGGGATCGACGAATGGCGACGAAGTCCGGGCGCTGAACATGCAGGTGAAGATCCAGGAATTCGACAGTTCGCAGGCCGCCATTCTCGCGGTAAAGCAAGGCCAGGCCGACGCGATGATCGAAGACAATAACTTCCTCGCATATCAGGCATCGCTCGACCCCGACTTGACCGTGACCGACGAAGCGCTGGTTCCGCTTGAATACAACGCGTTCGGCGTGAAGGCGGGCGATCAGATCTGGCTCGATTACCTGAACCTGTTCTTGTTCCAGATCAACGCGTCGAAGCAGAATGCCCAGCTCTACAAGAAGTGGTTTGGCGCTGACCCGCGTTTCCCGCTGAATCCGCAGTACTAAGCCGCAGCACTAAAGCCACGGTACTGATGCCACAGTACTCAATGCCACGCGGCAAGCATCGCGCAAGGCTGACGACGGAGGAGCAATGAGCTATCAATGGGTGACCCTGTCGGGCTATCTGAACGACTTTGTCAGGGCGGCGTGGCTGACGCTTCAGGTCACACTGCTAGCCTTCGTCGTCGCGATGCTGCTCGGCCTGCTGGCTGCACTGGCCAGCACGTCGCGCGTCGCGGTGCTGCGCGCGATATCGAGTTGTTATATCGAAGTGATCCGCAACACGCCGGTGCTGCTGCAAATCTTCATTGTTTTCTTCGGCCTGCCATCAATGGGCATCACGCTCGATGCCTACACGGCCGGCGTGATCGCGCTCGGCGTTAACGTGGGTGCCTACCTCGCCGAAGTGTTCAGGGCGGGTATTCAGTCCGTGCCGCGTGGTCAACTGGAAGCAGCTTCTATTCTCGGGCTGGAGCGTTCGCAGATCTTCACTGAGGTGGTCATGCCGCAGGCCGCGCGGGCGGTTTATCCCGCGATCGTGAACAACCTGATCCAGCTTCTGCTAGGGACGTCGCTGCTATCGGCTATCGCGCTGCCGGAGCTGACCGGCATGGCGACCGTGATCAATGCGCGCACGTTGCTGTACATCCAGACGTTCACGATTACGCTGATTGCATATTTGGTACTGAGCAACTTCTTGTCGTGGGTCGCCGGGATGATCGGCGCGAGGCTGTTTCATCCACCGCTCGTACTGGCAAAACGCGCGCGCCGGCCATTGTTCATGAGGCGCCGCGTGAGCGCTGGAACCGGAGAGTGACCATGACAAGCGACCTGTTGACGTCCAGCCTTCCCATCCTGCTTCAAGGTCTTCTAACCACGCTGATTCTCTCAGTAGCGGCAATAGTGGGCGGTACGCTTGTGGGGCTGCTGGCGGCTGTTTTACGAACCTTCGGACCCTGGGGTAGCCCTCGTCTCGCGAGGCTTTATACCGAGCTCTTTCGCGGCACACCGGTCCTGATCACGCTGATGTTCATCTACTTCGGCGTGTCGTACTTTGGTTACGCGATCGACGTATTCGCCGCCGGCGTGATCGGGCTCAGCGTGTACCAAGGTGCCTATATCGCGGAGGTTTTCCGCTCGGGAATCGAGTCGGTCCAGAAGGGGCAGTGGGAAGTCTCCCAGATCCTTGGGCTTAGCAAGACGCAGGCTTTTTTCTCGGTGATCCTGCCGCAGACGGGAAAGATCGTGCTGCCGCCATTGATCGGTCAGTACCTGTCCCTCATCAAGGATACATCGATTGTCAGCATGATCGGCATGTCGGAACTGATGCATCAAGGCCAGGCGATTGTCGACCGGATCGGCAAGCCGGTGGAGATCTATGGCCTGGTTGCCGTGCTGTATTTCATCGTGTGCTTTCCCCTGTCGCGGTGGGTGCGCCGCCATGATCGAAGAAGGAGCCTGTTGTCATGAATACCGCCATTGCATCCGAGTCCGTCATCAAACCTATCATCAACTTGAGCGGCGTCACCAAGTCCTTCGGCACGACCCAGGTGCTCAAGCAGATCAATCTCGAAGTGCGCCAGGGCGAAGTACTCGTCCTGATCGGCGCCTCCGGTTCGGGCAAGAGCACCGTGTTGCGAATCATGAGCGGTCTTGAAACGGCTGACGCGGGCGAGGTCTGGGTCAACGAAGTACCGCTGCACGACGCGCGCCGCGCACGCGAGATTCGGGGTCATGTAGGCATGGTGTTCCAGCAGTTCAATTTGTTTCCGCACAAGAACGCGTTGGGGAATGTTTCGCTGGCCTTGATCAAGGCACGCAAGATGAATCCGGCGGACGCACGCAAGCGTGCGATGGAGGCACTGGACCGCGTCGGTCTCGCCGATCGCGCGGATCATTATCCAAGCCAGTTATCGGGCGGGCAGCAGCAGCGCGTTGCCATTGCACGCGCACTCGCCGTGGAGCCGGGCATCATGTTCTTCGATGAAGCCACCTCTGCGCTCGATCCGGAACTCGTCGGCGAAGTCACCGAGGTCATGCGCGGCCTTGCGCGCGATGGCATGACCATGGTGGTCGTCACGCACGAAATGGGGTTCGCGCGCAAGACGGCGGATCGCGTGGTGTTCATGGACAAGGGCGTGATAGCCGAACAGGGCGCGCCTGAGCAGATCTTCGTGAACCCGCAAAACGAGCGCACGCAACAGTTCCTGCACCGGGTACTCGACCATTGAGTGCGACTGGTGCGCAGCCGCCGTTTGCAAGCGCTCACGCGCCAGGCTCGCGCCAAACAAAGACAAGCCAAGCGAATCATACTGCCGACGGAGTTCGAGTCATGTCTGTAACGGAATCTTCGAGGGCGAGGGGTGTCGACCGGGTCGTCTCCATCCTCAAGCAATTGCATAGCGTGCGACGTCCCATGACCATGCGCGAACTGATCGAAGCAACGGGTGCGCCGCGTTCAAGCATCTATGAACTCGTGACAATTTTGACCGAGGCCGGTTGGCTGGAAGCGGGCGCGGACGGCAGCGTATTTTTTGGCCGTGAGATGCACTACTACGGGTCCGACTATGCGGTCCACAACGACCTGATCAGCCGCGCGCACCAGGCCATCCTCGGCCTTGTCCGGAGCCACGACGAAACAGCGCAACTCTGCATGCTGGAGGGGAACAAGTACACCGTCGTGCTGTCGGAGAACAGCTCGCGTCCGTTCAACATCAGTTCGGACATAGGCGTGAAAGTCCCTATTCCATGGACCGCATCCGGCCGCTTGCTGCTAGGTCACTTGAGCGCGGACGAGATTCGCGCATTGATTCCGCAAGAAGACTTCGTGCTCGACAACGGTAAGCGAATCGAAGTGCCCGAATTCCTGGGCGATGTCGAGCGCGCCGTGCAACAAGGATATTTCTGCACGGAAGGCCTGTCCCACACGTTCCGATATTGCATGGCCGCGCCCGTGCGCGACAAAAACGGACAAGCGGTGGCGGCGCTGTGTTTCATGACCAGCCGCGACACTGATTCAAACAAGCGCGCGGCGATGCTCGAAGACCTCATACGCTCGGCGAAGACGTTATCGCAGCCGTACTACGGCATGAGTTTCAGCGCGGCGGGTTGATCGCGGCAAGCGCCGTGACCGCGCTGAAATTGCGAGCCGTCAAAAACGTTCAAATCCCCAAGCTACCCGCAATCTGCACGTCCTGCACTGCCACGCCGGTGAGGTCGGCCACCGTGATCTGGGCAGAGTCGGTATCGTTGCGCGCGCGCTGGCCGGCGTCCAGCAGTGCGCCGAGTTCAAGCAACTGCGCGGGTTGAATCAGCCCGGCAGCCAACGCATGCGAGATCTCGCCGTATTTGCTGCATTGATCGATTGAGTCCACCACGATCACCCCGGCCCGGGCAACGATTGCCGGATCGAGTTCCTGCTTGCCCGCGCCGTCGGCGCCGACTGCAGTGATATGCGTGCCGTTGCGGATCCAGTCCGAACGCAGCAAGGGTCCGCGTGATGGCGTCGTGGTTACGATCAGGTTGGCGTGCGCCGCAACGGCTTCCGCGGAGTCCATCGCCCGCACATTGAAGCCGCGTTCCGACATCTCTTCCACGAATAGTCCGCGATTTTTCGCGGTCGGTCCCCACACGAATATGTCCCTGCAGTCAGTCACCGGCTGCAGATATTCAAGCTGCAATCGCGCCTGCTCACCACTGCCGATGATGCCGATTCCGTGCACCTCGCGCGGTGCAAGCAAACGTGCCGCGAGTTGTCCGGCGAGCGCGGTACGCACGCAGGTGAGCCAGCCTTCATCCTGCAACAGCGCGACCGGTTCACCTGTCGTGGCGGAAAAAAGCATGATCAGCCCGTTGTTGCTCGGCAAGCCTTGCTTGGGGTTATCGTAGAAGCCCGTAGACACCTTGACCGCGAAAGCTGCTGCGCCGTCGACATAAGCAGACTTGACACAACAATCGCCGTTGACCGCATCGAACTGGAAGTTTTGAACCGGCGGCACCTGCACGGTCTTGCGGGAGTAGGCCACAAAACCTTCTTCAATCATGCGCACCGCGCGTTCCATATTGAAGCGCGCGATGATCTCGTCTTTCGTCCAGATTTTCACTTAACAGCCTCGATGAATTTATTGAGCATGATGTTGCGTCCGCACAGCACCACGGCTACCGCACCGCCTTGGTACTGGTGGCTAAGCTGCAGCATTGACGCCAACGCGACGCCGGCCGCGCCTTCCACCATCCAGCGGTCTGTTTGCGCAAGCAGTTTCATGGCCGCCTTGATTTCTTCCTCCGTTACCAGGGACGTGCCGGTCATGATCTCCCGGGCAATATCGAAGGTCACGGAGCCGGGTTCGACACCACCGGCAGTACCGTCAGAAATCGTTTCGGTTTCCTCAACGTCCATGATTTTTCCTGCTTTCAACGAACTATACAAAGCGGTCGAATTCGCCGGCCAGCAGCCGATCACATCGGTTTTCGGACTCAGCGTCTTGACTGCCGTGCCAATGCCGGAAATCAGCCCGCCGCCGCCTACCGAAGCGAATACGGCAGCAAGATCGCTTGCTTGCTCATGCAGTTCCATGCCGATCGTGCCCTGACCGGCTATGACATCCAGGTCGTTATACGGCGACACGAATGCCATGCCCTTGAGCTTTGCCTGCCGGGCGGCTTCCAGTTCGACGGCCAGGGTTGTATCGTTTAGCGTGATGACCTCGGCGCCGAGCGCTCGAATAGCGTCGAGCTTGATCGCCGCTGCGGATGTGGACGCGTAGACCGTGACGGGCACGCCCGCGAGCTTGCCCGCGAGCGCCACGCCCTGACCATGATTGCCGCTCGATACCGTGAGCACGCCGTTGCGGCGCGCATCTGCATCGAGCAGGCGGAGCTTGTTGGTCGCGCCGCGAAACTTGAACGAGCCGGTATGCTGCAGATGCTCGCACTTCAGGTATACCTCGCATCCGGTTGCCTTCGACAACATCGGACTGAACGCAAGCGGTGTCACGCTCACTTGCGGCCGAATAGCGCGATGCGCTTCCTCAATGTGCTGAAACAGATCATTCGTCACTCGTTGCCCCTCAGTTCCTTCAGGTAATTGAACACCGTGGCGCGGCCGATCGACAGCACCTTCGCCACGTAGTTAGCCGCACTCTTGCCCTTGAATGCGCCTTCCTCATGCAATGCTTCTATGAGCGCCCGCTTATGCTCGCGCGTCAGCATGGACAACGCCAGCTTGCGTTCCTGCAGCCAGTGATTGAGAAAGATGTTCACGCGCTCCTGCCAGTCGTCCTGGAACAGCTTCTCGGGCTGCGGCTGGAGCGCGGTGCTGGAGAGGAGCAGGTCAAGTGCCTGCCTTGCCTGCTCCAGCGCCGCAATATGAAAATTGATGCACATGACGCCAATTGCCTGACCCTCGTCACTGCGCACGACAATACTGACCGAGCGAATCTTGCGGCCGTCCCAGCCCAATTTTTCATACGGGCCGATCACGCTTTCATCGGGATCGAACTCGATGTCGTCGAGCGATGATTCGTCTCCCAGTTCGCGTTTTGACTGGTTGTTGGCCACATGCACCACGGTTTGCGTGTTGAGGTCGTGGATAACGACCTCCGTGTACGGCGGAAACAACAGGACGATACCGTCAGCGATGGCGCTGTAGCGACCGAGCAACTCGGCCGACGGTTGTGGCTCGCTGCGCTTGACCGCTCGCTTGGGCGGCGGCTTCACTAAGAGCTCAGAAGCTTGTCCAGAAGCTATTTTCGGGTTACGTGCTTTGGTCATTGTTCGATATTGATTCGTGCGGAACAGTCGTGCGATGTTCCGCACGTGCGGCTTAGTCGACCGCGAGATCGACCGTAAAATATTTCTTCAACAGCGTTTGGTAAGTGCCGTTGCGCTTCAGCTCCACGAACGCGCCGTTGAGCGCGTCGACCAGTTCCTTGTCACCCTTGCGCACGCCGATACCCACCCCTGTGCCAATGACCTTTGCGTCCTTGACCGCCGGCCCCGCGAATGCAAAACCTTTGCCTGTGGGCTGGTTCAGGAAGCCGAGGCTCGCGGCAGTCGCATCAACGAAGGTCGCGTCCAGCCGTCCCGCGGCCAGGTCGGCGTAGACCAGGTCCTGGGTTTGATAGCTGACTACATCCACGCCCTTCGCAGCCCACGCTTCCTTCGCGTATTGCTCCTGGATCGAGCCCTGCAGCACGCCTACCTTATGCGATGCCAGCGATGCCGCCGTGGGCTGCAAAGTGCTGCCCGTGCGTGCCACCAGTTGCGCCGGCGTTCGGTAAAGCGGCTGGGTGAAATCGATCTGCTCGCTGCGCTTTGCGTTGATGTTCATCGCTGAATCTATAGCGTCGAACTTGCGTGCTTGCAGCGCGGGTATCAGGCCATCGAACGCATTCTCCACCCACACGCATTTCGCTTTCAACTGCGCACACAGGGCGTTGCCGAGATCGATGTCGAAGCCTTGCAGCTTGCCGTCCGCTGTCTTCGATTCGAACGGCGGGTAGGACGCTTCCACGCCGAAGCGGATGGTCGAAATCTCCTTGGCCTGGACCCGCACCGATACCGACATGGACGCCGCCGCACATAGCGCAACCGCGAGCATGGCACTTAACGCATTTTGCCTCATGACTATCCTCACTTCCGCGTATTTAAAGAATGAAAAGGTCCAGGAGAAAACGTGGCCAACCTTGATGCCGCTAAAAGTCGTTGAGCAATTGACCCGGTTTTCTATGAGGCAGCGGCTCTTTGCCCGCGAGCAAGGCGACCCGTTGGCCGGGCCGCACGAGCTTCATGTATTGCTGCACGACCACCAAGCCATCGACGTCGCTGAAGACCGGATGACGCGCCGCGCCAATAACGCCATGCAGCGGAATAATCTCGGCAATGAGCTCACCGGTTTTGACCGCATCGCCGGGCCGCTTCTTATAGGAGACAAGACCGCCGACGGGTGCCGGCACATGCGACACGCCTTCGAGCGGGCACACCATCACCTCGTGCTCAGCGAGCGGGCGTACATGGTCGTGGTTGTCAGTATCGACATCAATAAGGCCGCGCAAAGCGAGGTATTGCAAAATGCCCTGGGCATCGGCACGTGCGAAATCGTCTGACACATCAGCCTGCCCCCGAAGTTCGATCGACGTGCAAAACGCGGCGTGTTCATCATCGATCACGCCTGCTTTTTTAAGCACCGACCAGCATTGTGCGATGGCTTCGTCGAACGGAGTTCCGCCCGCGACATCCTCAAGAAACACGGCCTTGATCTGCATGCATCGAGCCAGTGCGACAGCTTGTGCGCGCTGGCTGCGATTGCTGTACAGGTGGAGGATGCCGTCCGTATCGCAATGCAGGTCAAGCACGATGTCGTGCTGCAACGCTTCAGTCAGGAGCGCTGCCTTCATGGCCGCGACGGGGTCGAGCGGCGCTATTTCTGTCGCCACATCGGCGAACAATGCCTTCGCGCGCTTGACGTCGTTATGGCCGATATCGCGAGTAGCCAGCGCCGTTTCCACCCGGCTGGTCAGATTGGGAAAACGGCGGTTGAAGTTTTCGCCGTTGTCGAGATTGAAGCGTCCGGCATGCGCGCCGAACACACGCTGACCCAGACCAACAGGGTTGGCGAACGGCCTCACGACGATCCGTCCGCGAATGCGGCCTGCATTATCCAGCAGGACCAATGCCTCAAGCAGATGCTGGATCACCAGCAGCCCGGGCAACTCGTCAGCATGCAAACCCGCTTGTATATAAGCACTGAGGTGCGACCCAACCGAACCAGCGGACCCATCCGACGCGCCCTCGAAGTTGTGTTTCAACAGGCGATGCGAGGCGCCCGGCGAGAGGCTGGGCAACTCGGAATGTTCAGTCGATAGCGTCATGTCGTTTATCGAAATGTACTTGTTAGTCTAAGATAGACTGTAAAATATAATTGGTCAAACGGAAAGTTAGCTGCGTCGATGCCGGCCGGTTCAGCGAGATGAACTCGTCCGGTTGTGTTTTTTCGCTCATCATTTGGGCTATTGTTAGCGATAGCTGATCCACGGAGATTGCAATGAAGATCAAGGACTTTCTTGTCGAACGCTGGATGGACCGGTACGAGCATGAAGCGCGCTATAACCTTGCTGAAACCTGCGTCGAATCATTGACAGTCGCGCAGTTGCTCGATCTGACGGGCAAGCGGGATAGTCTGCTCGACGAGCTTCTGCCGATGAAGCTGACCTATGGCGCGATCGAAGGTTCGGACCGGCTGCGGGCCAACATCGCGGCTTTATATGAGCGGCAGACGCCGGAGAATATTGTTGTGACGCACGGCGCCATTGGCGGTAATGCGCTGGTGTACGAGACGCTGATCGAACCCGGCGACCGGGTCATCGCGGTGTTGCCGACTTACCAGCAGCATTACTCGATTCCCGAAAGTTATGGCGCGGATCTGCAGACCGTGACGCTGCGCGAAGAGAACGGCTTTCTGCCGGATCTCGACGAGCTTCGCAAACTGGCAAAACAGAAAACCAAGCTCATCGCCATCAACAATCCGAACAACCCGACGGGTTCGCTAATGGATGAAGCCTTCCTCAAGGAGGTGGTGGCCATCGCTCAATCGTGCGGCGCATACCTCTTGTGCGATGAGGTTTATCGGGGCACGGATCAGGAAGGCTCAGGGTTCACCGCCTCTGTCGCTGATCTTTGCGAGCGGGGTATCAGCACCGGAAGCATGTCGAAGACGTGGTCGCTGGCCGGGTTGCGGCTGGGATGGATTGCCGGACCGGTCGAGCTGATTCGCGCGGTGTGTATTCATCGTGACTACAACACCATCAGCGTAGGCATGATCGACGATTATCTTGCGTCCATTGCGCTTGAGGCCAAGGACAAGATTCTTGCGCGTAACCACGCCATCACGCGGACGAATCTTGCAGTGCTCGACGACTGGATTGGCAAGGAGTCGCTGGCGTCGTATGTGAAGCCCAAGGCCGCGACGGTATGTCTGGTCAAGTTTGATGTCGATATGTCGTCGACCGAATTTTGTACTTCGCTGATCGAGGCAACCGGCGTGATGTTCACACCGGGCAGCGCGTTCGACATGGAGGGATATATCCGGATTGGTTTCGCCAACCCGCTCGATGTCCTTCAAGAGGGGTTGACCAAGGTATCAGTTTTTCTTGAGGACATCGGACGCCGCTAAGCGCCAGCACTGGAGTGACGGCAGCCCGGAAATTTCGGCCTAAGAATGCAACCCCGGGCCGGCTTCTTCACAACGCGGCTCGGCACGACGTCCGTATAGGTATCCTTAGCATGCGTGTCGTCCGACATTCCTTAAGAGCGCCTTAAAGCCGGCCGTCATGTTTTGTCAGGTTTAACCGCGGCTTAAACCGCGATTCTTGCGTTCGGGCGAATAATGTATTCGCGGAATATCTCTTTAAGTTAAATACCTGTAATCGTAGTATTGAGTTTATCTTTTTGGACAAATGGCAATTCTCTGACGTCATGTGTCCGGCTGGAGGTGAACATGCTTCGCTACCTGTTTGAAGGTGTTGCGGTTACGGCCGCAGTCGTGGTGTATTTCCTGCCGGCCATCCTGGCTGACCGCAAAGGGCGTCGCAATGTCTTGTTGCTGGCGCTGCTGAACGCCTTGTTCGGCTGGACGGTGGTGTGCTGGATCGCAGCGCTTTACTGGGCGCTTCATCCCGATAGCCAGGGGAAAATAGTTCGCACTGTCCGGGCTACGCGGCGCACGCAGGCTCAGGCTACTGTTGCCGCAATAGTAGATAGAGCGCGCAGACGCGCGGACGCAGGACATATCAGGTGAGAAGTTCGGATATTGATCGCGTATCGCTAAGGTACGACGATTAAACCGAATGGTCGACCCGACCTGAGTTTTCGTTTGCCTGACGAAATGTTCGATGACCGTAAGCAGTAGAAACTTACGGTTCGAATAGCTTTGGAGCTAGCGCTCCTCAAGCCGGCAAGTGCGCGGCTTATTCGATGGACCGCATCGAATTCACAATTTCCGCCGCATTTTTCCAAATATTTCAGGTTCGACCAAGCATGCATCGTTAGCGTGAGGAAGAAGCTTATGCATTGAATTACTGGATGTATTGCTAACTAAATCGCTAGTGACTTCCGAGTGTCGGACAGACCTAGCCTTCACTCCAGATTGCCTAAAACAATTAGATGCGACGCGACATCGATTGTCATCCATGTTTCTTGCGCGCTCAAATCTGCAAGTTCTTCTATGGCTGGCTAGAATACGATCCATCTCGTTGTTGGACTGCTTATCCGGTATGCAGAACGAGTCTGCATGAGACCGGCGGAAGCGCTAAGGGACCATGGATGGAACCCGGTTAAGCGCTGACTCCGATCGACACAGGAGACTTCACTTGAAAGGTGATTGTCGGACCTCGGATGTCACTTATGTAAGTACTGCACGCTTTCGATTGCGGCGTGTGGTGAAGGGTGGCGTCGCGTTTATCGTCGCCACATCCCTCGCTGCGTGCATGGTCGGCCCGGACTATCGCAAGCCCGAGGTCCAGATACCCGAAGGGTTCAAGGAGGGCGTCGACTGGCATCGCGCCGAAGCGAATCCGCAGGCCGCGATCTCGAGCACGTGGTGGCGCATGTACGGCGACGACAAACTCAATGGCCTGGTCGAGCAGTCGTTGAAGGCCAACCAGTCGATTGCGTCGGCGGAAGCCGCTTATCGCGTCGCGCTCGCCACCGTTCAGTCCCAACAGGCCGGCTTGTTTCCGATCGTCACGGCCGGTGTATCCGGTGCGCGTTCTGGCGGCAACATTGGAGGACTCGCCGCGAGTTCCGGTTCATCTGCCGCAGCGGGCAACAGCGTGCTCGCCAGCGGGACCGTGAGTTGGGAACTGGACCTGTGGGGACAAATACGGCGCGAGATCGAGCAGGCGAAAGCGAACGCCCAGTCATCGGATGCGCAGCTTGCCGGTGAACGCATCTCGATCACGGCGAGTGTCGTCACTGACTACTTCCAGTTGCGCCAGGCTGATTTCGACACGCACGCGCTGAAGGAACAGCAGGACGTCGACAGCCAGATTCTGTCGATGGTCCAAACCGGCTTCAAAGAGGGCTTCGCGTCGAACGACGACGTACTGGTCGCGCAGGAAAATCTCGAAACGATCATCGCCGACTTGCAGGCGACCGAAACAACGCGCGAGCAGGACGAGCACGCAATTGCCGTGTTGACCGGCGTGCCGCCGGAGACATTCTCCGTTGCCGCCGATCCAAACTATTCCTTCCTTACGCCTGCCGTACCGCCGGCACTGCCTTCGCAATTACTCGAACGGCGCTATGACGTGGTCAGTGCCGAGCGCACGGCTGCGGCGGCCAATGCGGGCATAGGCCTCGCCGAAGCTGCGTTCTATCCGTCGCTGACGCTCTCGGCTGAAGGTGGTTTCGCGCACAACACGTTGGCACATCTGTTCACGGTCCCGAACCGCTTCTGGACGCTTGGCCCCCAACTCGCGGAAACGATTTTCGACGGCGGCGCCCGCACGGCCGCTGTGCGCGGCGCGCGCGCGACCTACGACGAAGACGTCGCGATCTATCGGAACACGGTCCTGACTGCGTTCCAGAGCGTGGAGGACAGCCTGTCGTCGATGAACCACCTGCGGGAACAGGCCGGCGCGTTCGCGAAGGTGTACGACAGCAACAGCCGGTTGTTCGCGAGCGAGCAGGCGCAGTTCGATGCCGGCGCGGTTAGTCAGCAGAGCTTGCTGACGCAACGGCTGACATTGCTCGAGGCGGAGCAGAATCTGCGCGACACGCAAGCGTTGCTCGCCGAGAGTAACGTGCAACTCGTCAAGAACCTGGGCGGTGGCTGGCAGCGCGATGACGCAGAGGTCGCCTCGATGCCGGCCGTTGCTTCATCGCATGTTTCATCGCCCGTTTCGCAAGTGCCAGTGCAGCCTGCCTCGGAGGCGGTCGCGGACTGACTTACAAGCTGTTCCATTCGACTCCAGCACGCAGCGGAGCCCGCGCGCGCTGAACTCAAGCAAGAACGGAGTTCTCATGACGTCACGTTCTCAGCGCTCGGCGCTGTCGTATCTGTGTCTGATCGTGCTCGCCGCCTGCTCGAAAAGCACGCCGCCGCCGCCGCCCACGCAAGTTGCCGTGGTGAAGGCGCAGTCACAATCGGTGCCGCTTGAACGTCAGTTCGTCGGCCGGCTTTCGCCTTACTACAGCGCGAACGTAACGGCCCGCGTGTCCGGCGTGTTATTGCGGCGCAATTACACGGAAGGCTCACAGGTGCGCGCGGGGCAGTTGCTGTTCGAGATTGATCCAGTCTTTTATCGCGCGCAGCTCAACAATGATCTCGCGTTGTTGGCCGAAGATCAGGCCACCTACGTCAATGACCGCATCACCGCCGTGCGCAATCGCAAGCTGCTGCCGGTCGGTTCGGTCTCGCAGCAGACCGTCGACAATTCCGATGCCGCCGAGCGCAGCGCCGCAGCCAAGGTCAAGGCGGACCAGGCGACTGTCGAGAGCGCACGGGTCTCGCTCAACTACACACGCGTGACGGCGCCCATAGGCGGTATCGCCGGACAACAGCAAGTGACGGCGGGCGCGGTGGTCGGCAACGGCACGTCAGACGCGGGTGGCAGCGGCACGCTGCTGACCACGGTTCAGCAGATCAATCCGATGTACGTGAACTTCACGATCAGTTCGGCTGACCTCGCGACGCTGCAGGATTCCCAGAGCGCGGGCTCAGTCGACCTGTCACAGCAGAGTCACACCACGGTGCGAATCGCGCTGCCTAATCGTGTGGCGTATGGCACGGCGGGCACGCTCGATTTCTCCGACGTATCGGTCAATGCGGCGACCGGTGCGGTCAACCTGCGCGCGCTCGTTGCGAACCCGCAGCGGCGTCTGCTGCCCGGCATGTATGTGACGCTGACGGTTAACTTCGGTCAGCAGAACAATGTGTTCCTGGTTCCGCAGCAGGCCGTCCAGCGCGACACGGTCGGCGCGTTTGTGTTCGTGGTCAACGCGAACAACAAGGTGGGCCGCAAGGACGTTGTGGCGACCGATAGCCTCGGCAATAACTGGATCGTCACGCAAGGGCTCGCTGACGGCGACCAGATCATCGTGACCGGCGTGCAGATGGTGAGGGAAGGCGCGCCCGTGAAGACGGTCGCGTGGCAGCCGCCTGCTGCGTCTAATGCGGCATCAGCTACCGCGGCGGCTTCGACGGCACCTTCGACCGCGCCGGTTTCCACAGCATCAGCGGCTTCGGCCGGCTCGGCCCAGTAGGAGAAACGCACATGCCGAGTTTTTTCATCAACCGCCCCGTCTTCGCCTGGGTTATCGCGATCCTGATCTGCCTGTTCGGCATCATCTCGGTGCACGGCATGGGGATCGATTCGTACCCGGACATCGCGCCGCCGGAAGTGACCGTCACTGCGCAGTATCCAGGCGCGAGCGCCCAGACAATGGAATCGACGGTGACGCAGGTGATCGAGCAGCAGCTCACCGGCATCGACAATCTGCTGTACTTCAGTTCGACGTCGAGCTCCAATGGTCAGACGCAAATCACCCTCACGTTCGCGACCGGCACCAACCCGGATATTGCGCAGGTGCAGGTGCAGAACAAGGTCACGCTCGCCCAGCCGCTGCTGCCTTCGCAGGTCACGCAGCAGGGCGTCGTGGTGGCCAAGGCGAGCCCTGACATCCTGTTGTTCGTCGCGCTGCAATCAGACAACCCGTCGATTGATGCTGGGCGTCTCTCCGACATCCTCGCTTCGCAGATCCAGCCTAATATTGGCCGCGTGAACGGTGTTGGCAATACCACGCTGCTTGGTTCGGAGTACGCAGTGCGTATCTGGCTCGACCCGAACAAGCTGCAGAGTTATGGCTTGTCGACGACCCAGGTGCTCAATGCCGTGAGCTCGCAGAATGCACAGTTCGCAGCAGGCTCGCTTGGCGCGGATCCCGCGGTGAAAGGGCAGGTGTTTACGGCGAACGTGACGGGCGATAGTCTCTTTTCGTCGATCAAGCAGTTCCAGGACATCATTATTCTCGCCAACAACAACGGCACCACGGTCAAGCTCTCCGACGTGGCGCGTGTTTCGTTCGGCTCGCAGACCTACGGTTTCGCGCCGGTCTATAACGGCAAGGCGGCGGGAGGCATGGCTGTGTTCCTGCTGCCGGGCGCGAACGCGCTAGCGGTCGCGAAGGCGGTCAAGGCCGAGATGGCGACGCTGGCGAAGGATCTTCCGGAAGGCGTCACATGGAGCGTGCCTTACGACACCACGCCGTTCATTACCGCGTCCATCGTGGACGTGATCCGGACGCTCGTCGAAGCAATCGTGCTGGTGTTTTTCGTGATGCTGATCTTCCTGCAGAATCTGCGCGCGACGATCATTCCAACGCTCGTGATTCCGGTCGCGCTGCTCGGGACGTTCATTGGCCTGTCGGCGCTGCATTACACGCTCAACCAGTTGACGCTGTTCGGCATGGTGCTGGCGATCGGTATCGTGGTCGACGATGCAATCGTCGTGATCGAAAATGTAGAACGCATCATGACCGAGGAGCATCTGGAGCCACGAGCGGCGACCCGCAAGGCGATGGGCCAGATCACCGGCGCCATCATCGCGATCACGGTGGTGCTGTCCGCCGTGTTCATCCCGTCCGCGCTGCAGCCGGGCGCGACCGGCATTATCTACGCGCAGTTCGCACTGACCATTGCAGTGTCGATGGGATTCTCCGCGTTCCTCGCGATGTCGTTTACCCCATCGCTATGCGCGGCGATCCTGAAGCCCGAACACGCAACGGAAAAGAACTGGTTTTATCGCTGGTTCGACCGCACGTTCGACTGGACGACGAAAAAATATATCGGCCAGACCGCTCGCGCCGTCACTCATGCGCCGCGCTGGATGATCGTATTCGTGCTCGTCGTGGTGCTGACGGGTTTTCTCTATACGAAACTGCCGACCAGCTTCGTGCCCGATGAAGACCAGGGTTTCGTGCTCGCCCTCATCAACCTGCCGCCCGGTTCGACGCTGCAGAGTACGGACCACGTGATGACGGAGGTCCGCGACAAGCTTTCGAACAGTCCCTTCAGCAAGGAGATCGTAGCGATCTTCCAGCCGGAAGGTTTCAGCTTTGTCGGTACGAGTGAAAACGTCGGCATGTCCTTTATCAAGCTGGCGGATTGGGACAAGCGCCATGACACCGCGATGACTTTGATTCCGAAGATCAACCAGACCCTGCATGGCATCACCGATGCGCAGATCTTCGCGGTGAATCTGCCGACCATTCGCGGTCTCAGCCAGTTCGGCGGGATCGACATGTATCTGCAGGCACGTGAAGGCCAATCGCGCGCAGAGCTTGGCCAAGCCACGGGCACGCTGCTCGCGGGAGCGACGAAGAGCCCGGTGCTGTTCGGCATCCGCCCCAACTCGTTGCCGAGCGCCCCGCAACTCGACATCGCGGTGGACCGTACTCAGGCCCAGGCAATGGGCTTGTCGCTAAGCGATGTCTACTCCACGCTCCAGACAGAGCTCGCGCCGTTTTATATCGATCAGTTCACTTACGGCGGGCGCGTGAAGCGCGTCTATATCCAGGCGGATGCGCCGTACCGGATGGGAATCGACTCGCTCCAGCATCTTTATACGCCGAGCCTGTTCACCAACGGCACCGGTTCGGCCTCGGCTGCGAGCAGCACGGTTGCGTCGAACGGCTTCACGACGCCCGTCGACCCGTCTCCTGCGAATACATCGATCAGCCCTTACAACATGGTGCCGCTCGCGAGCGTAGTGAATGCCAAATGGAGCTTTGGACCCACGGTGCTGCCGCGCTACAACGGCTACTCCGCGATCGAGATCGTCGGCAACTCCGCCCCGGGCTACTCGACCGGACAGGCGATCAACGTGCTGCAGAATATTGTGGACCGCCAGTTGCCGACGGGTTTCGCGGCGGACTGGACCGGTCAGTCGTTCCAGGAATTGCTGTCAGGGTCGTCGGCGATCACGCTGCTGTTGCTGTCGATCGTGGTGGTGTTCCTGTGCCTTGCCGCGTTGTATGAAAGCTGGTCAATTCCGGCCGCTGTGCTGCTCGTCGTGCCGCTTGGCATGCTCGGGATGCTGGCGTTCTGTCTCTTGTTCGGTGTACCAAATGATATCTACTTCAAGATCGGTCTCGTGACCGTGATCGGCCTCGCGGCGAAGAACGCGATCCTGATTGTCGAGTTCGCGGTGGAGGGCCAGCAACAAGGCATGACGCTGCGCGATGCCGTCCTGAGCGCGGCTCGTCTGCGATTGCGCCCGATCCTGATGACATCGATGGCCTTTATCCTCGGTGTGTTCCCGCTCGTTATATCGTCGGGAGCAGGCGCTGCTTCGCGTCACGAAATTGGTACTGGCGTGATCGGCGGCATGTTGTTTGCGACCTTCCTTGGGCTACTGCTGATTCCGGTGTTCTATGTGGTCGTCCGGAAATTGCTTGGCGACAAGCTCGACGAGGTATCGCACAAGATGCCCCACCACGGTGACGGCGATGGAGATAGCCAGGGTGGCCACGATGGCAACCCGCCGGGCGGTGGCGAGCATGACGGTGGCGGCACAGGCCGCGCGAACCCCGCAGGGGAGGGCACGCCAGCCTAGCGAGACTCCGCGCGCCGGATGTGGCGCGCTCGATTAGCCATGCACCGGCGCAGCGAGAGATGAAACGAACACGGCAACAGGCGCTGGAAACGCGCGACCGGATTCTCGACGCGGCCGAGTGGGTCTTCTCCGAGCATGGCGTTGCCCGCAGGACGCTTGAAGACGTCGCGATGCGGGCGGGCTTCACGCGCGGCGCGATTTATGGGCACTTTCGCAACAAGGTCGAACTGTTTGTCGCGATGACAGACCGCGTCATGTTGCCGATGGAGATGCTGGTCCTGGCATCGGCCGATGCCGAAGAGCCGGATCCGCTCGGCAAGATACGGCAACTCCTGGTGTTCTGTCTTCGCAGGACCGCGGTGGAACCACACAGCCGCCGCGTGTTTGAAGTCCTGTTCACGAAGTGCGAGTACACACGCGACATGGATCTTGTATTCGATCGACAACGCAACGCCACCCGCAACGGCAGAAAGCAGCTTGAGCGGGTGCTGCAAAATGCGATCGCAAGAGGTCAGTTGCCGTCCGACCTTGATACGGTTCGCGCATCCGGCATCGTGCATGCGTTTCTCGACGGCGTGTTGCGAGACTGGCTGCTGGAGCAGGATTCGATCGTCCTGCCGCGTGATGCCGAGAGTCTGGCGGATGTATGCATTGGCATGCTGCGGCAATCGCGTTCGTTGCGCAGGATGTGACGATGTCAATTCGCGCTTGTGACCGCGCTTTCTGATTGAGCGGAGCTAACTCAGGGATAATTGACACCGTAGGGTGCCTGGCACTCGTCCACGAAGGATCATCGATGACACACTTTGCTTTCACTGCCGGATCGGTCGCCGTTATCACGGGCGGTGCTGCCGGTATCGGCCTCGCCGCTGCCAAGCGATTCGCGCAACGCGGACTTCGCGTCTGCATCGCGGATCTGGGCGCGGATCGACTCGCACACGCAGCGCAGGAAATCGCCGCTGTGGCAGCCCATGGAGCGGACGATGTCATGGCTATCGAGACCGACGTCAGCCGCACCGAGGACCTGAGCCGACTGGAGACGGCGGTTCGAGATCGCTTCGGCGGCACCGATATCCTCATGAACAACGCCGGCATTCAACCGGGCAGCGCCGTGTTCGGTCCGGTCGCGAACTGGGAGCGGGTGCTTGACGTCAACCTGTGGGGAGCGATTCGTGGCACTCAGGCTTTCGTTCCTGCAATGATCGCGCGCGGCCGGCCGGGTCTGGTTATCAACACCGGCTCCAAGCAAGGGATCACTACACCGCCCGGCGACCCGGCTTATAACGTGTCCAAGGCCGGCCTGAAGGCGTTCACCGAAGCGCTGCAGCACGAGCTGCGCAACACGCCGGATTGCAAGCTCAGCGCTCATTTGCTGATCCCGGGTTTCGTGTTCACCAACCTTGCCGCGCATGGTCGCCGCGAGAAGCCGGCCGCTGCCTGGACGCCTGAGCAAACCGTCGATTTCATGCTGGAACGCCTGGATGCCGGCGACTTCTACATTCTCTGCCCCGACAACGACGTACCTCGTGCCCTCGACGAACGGCGCATCCTGTGGGCGGCGGGCGATATTGTGGAGAACCGTCCGCCGTTGTCGCGCTGGCATCCGGATTACAAGCAGGCGTTCGAGGCGTTCAGCAAGAAAACCGACTGACTGACTTTCGATCACGGTGACATTCGGTATCCTTAGTATTGAAGAATCATTGCTCACGGGCGCTCTCCATAGCAGAGCGCCTGAGAGCGACTGGATCAAATCAGATCAGCCTAAGCCTTCAGATGCGGTCCGAGTAGCGACAAATCCGGTCCGCCAAGACGGTCGTGTGCGGTTTGCACCTGGTGCCAGTACGGGTAGAGCAGGGGCGGGGCGCTTACCTTGTCGAGTCGCGCGCGCTGTTCATCTGTCAACGTGAGATTCGCCGCACCAAGGTTGTCGCGCAGTTGCGTTTCGTTGCGTCCACCGATGATTACCGACGTGACAGCAGGCCGCCCGAGCGTCCACGCTAGCGCAACTTGTGCAGCCGAGACGTTGTGTTCGCCGGCGATCTCGAGCAGTACGTCGACGATCGACCACAGCCGTGCTTCGTCGCGGATTGGCGGCTCGGTCCATCCGGCGAGCTGTCGGGTGCCTTCTGGCGTTGCGTCGCGGCGATGCTTGCCTGAGAGCAAGCCGCCCGCCAACGGGCTCCAGACCAGGATGCCCAGTCCCTGATCGAGTGCAATGGGTGCGAGCTCGTACTCCGCTTCGCGTGCTTCGAGCGTGTAGTGAATCTGTTGGCTTACAAAACGCGGCAGGCGATCCCGTTCGCTCACATGCAATGCTTTCATCAGGTGCCAGCCCGAGTAGTTCGAGCAGCCGACGTACCGGATCTTGCCTTGCTTGACCAGCAAGTCGAGCGCTTCGAGCGTCTCTTCAAGCGGCGTCAGCCCATCCCATTGATGAACCTGGTAGAGGTCGATTACATCGGTCTTGAGGCGGCGCAGGCTCGCCTCGCAAGCCTGGATCAAGTGATGCCTCGAGAGACCCCTGTCATTCGGGCCTTCGCCCATTGGAAAGCGTGCTTTGGTGGCGATCAGCACGCCGCCCTTGCGTTTGCCGCCGAGCGCCTCGCCGACGATTTCCTCCGACGCGCCATTCGAATAGACGTCGGCCGTATCGATCAGGTTGACGCCAGCGTCGATACACATGTCAATCTGCCGGCGCGCTTCGTCCAGGCCGACTTCGCCGACGTTCGCAAATTTGCCCTTGCCGCCCATTGTCATGGTGCCAAGTGTGATGGTTGAGACCTTGAGGCCAGATCGACCGAGTTGACGATATTCCATGATGAAGCTTGTCTCCTGAGAAAGTTGCAGAGGATTCAGGACCGGCGCGCGGTCACGTTTCATTCGCCTGTGCGGGGAAGTCGTGCATATTGTGTCTATTGTGTCCGTTTATCTCCGTTGGTGCGCTCAACTGCGCGACGTTATCGGAGATGCTCCGCAACCGCGCCGCATTCAAAAGATAGCGCATGCTTTTTGCTTGAGCAAACATCCGTATCGCAATAGCGATATGCAGGCTGGCGATAAGCCCGGCTTAAGCCCGATGTATAAGGCCGCTGCCCTGCCGACCCGCGGGGAGGATCTATGCGAGGAAGTAATAACAAGGTACGCGCTGCAATTCTTGCCGGTGTGGTGTCGCTGTTCGCGGCGTGTGGCGGTGGCGGCGGAAGCGGCTCGAGCGGCGCGGCTGCGCCTGCGGGCGGCATCGATCTGCAAGTCGTCTCTTTCGGCGACAGTTTGTCCGACGTCGGGACTTATGCGCCAATCGCCAGCGCGGTCGGCGGCGGCCGTTTCACGACCAATCCGGGACAAGTGTGGACTCAGGATGTCGCGCAATATTACGGCGATACGCTCACCGCGGCTTTTACGATCAACCTCGCTCACGAGTTAAGCGCGCAAGGCGGCCTTGGCTACGCGGAGGGCGGCTCCACGGTGGCAACGCCGGCTGACCAGAATGACTTCCTGACTGACGTGATCGGCAATGTAGAAATGCCTGTCAATCAGCAGGTTTCGAGCTATTTATCTGCTCACGGTAGTTTCAACTCCGGTCAATTGGTGCTGGTCTGGGCTGGCGCTAACGATGTGCTTCGTGCCGGGTCACTGCCGGCTGCCGCGCCGGTCGTGCAGACGGCAGCAACCGCTTTGGCTCAAATTGTCGGACAGATTGTGCAGGGCGGCGCTACGCATGTCGTAGTGGTCAATGTCCCGAATATTGGGCTGACGCCTAAGGGCATTACTTCATCCGATGGCGGCGCAAACCTGACGCAGTTATCGCAGTTGTTTAATAGTGACTTGAATGCCGCCTTGCAGGCGAATGGTCTGCAAGGCAAGGTAATCCAGGTCGATTCCTACACATGGACGGATCAAATCATTGCGAACTTCCAGGCGAATGGCTTTGCTGTATCGAATACGAGCACGGCTTGCGACCCTGCGAAAACGCCCGATGACACCGCGTTGCTGTGCTCGCCGGCGACATATGTGACCTCCAATGCAGATCAAACGTATATGTTCGCTGACGATATTCATCCGTCGACGCGTCTGCATACGCTGTTCGCTCAATATGTGGAGCAGCAAGTCGCCGCGAGTGGGTTGGGTCGGTGATGCTGTGGGAAGGTGATTTGCTGGCGATGACTGGTCGATAGCGTTGTTGGTCCCCATCTGGTTGCGCACGAGGCTTTACTGTTAGTGGGGTCTGTGGTCGGGGTCGATGCCGGGTTGCACGGGTTCTGCGTTAGCGGACGGAGTCAATGCCGGGTTGCTGCTTTCCAGGTCTTCGCGCGTTTTATGTTAGCTGATTTTTTTCGCTCTATTAGCCACTGCGCGTGGCGGCGCGTCATTTCTTTGTCCAAAGCGAC
>NZ_CAXUPU020000017.1:0-147017 GCF_964252755.1 Caballeronia sp. LjRoot29
CGTGAAACCGATCTGCTGGCATCGGGCCATAAATTTACTCACCTCGCGTGGGTAGGCGCGGGGGGTGTTCGTAATCCATGTCTTCGCGCCTCTCGGCCGGTCATCGGCCTTTGCGGTTGTTGGCGAGCTCGTCGCAGTCTCCGCGATGCAGGCTTCAGGGGCCTTAATTGAACTGGCGCTATCGGCCATGAAGGGACATCTGCTCGGACGATCGAAACGACATTCGAACGGCTGATGTATCAGGTAAAGCGGCCATGCCGATGACGCTATCGATTAAGCGGATCCGACCGCATCTCTGGATCCGCCGAACCATCTCGTCAAGGCTACGGCAAATTCTTTGACGCAAGGAGTTGCTTCACTCACCCAAGCGACAAATCCGTCAGGACGCAGCAGTACAGCGCTCAACCCCAGCCGTTCCTTGGCATCGCTCGCGACATAGGTAACCTGCTCTCGCCAACCGCTTGCAAGCGCCTGAAGCGACGCGCTCGAGTCGAACTGCAGGAGCAGGCCCTTGCCATCGCGCAACTGGCTACCGATCTTAGTTCCGTCAATTAGCTCGAAATCAGGCGCGCTGCGGCCGGCCAGTGGATGGTCGCAGCCAAGGTCATAGCGCAGCGATACGCCCCACACACGCTCAGCGAAATAGGTTGCGCCATCGCGGGTCTCGATCAAATCACGGATGACTGCTGAAAGCGCGCGCGTGCTCTGCGTGGGGCGCATAAGTGCAACCTGCGCGCGCGACCAGTCGAGAACGTCTGCTCCCACCGGATGCCGCTCCCGCTCATAGCTGTCGAGGAGATCGCTCGGCGCGTCGCCGCGGATAGTCGATGCCAGCTTCCAGCCCAGGTTCATCGCGTCTCCCAGACCCAGATTGAGCCCTTGACCGCCCAATGGAGAATGGATGTGCGCAGCATCGCCCGCTAGCAGCACGCGCCCTTTGCGGTAGGTCGTCGTCTGGAAAGCGCGATCCGTCCAAGTGGTAGCGAGCTGAAGTTTCGTCAGGGTGATATCCGTGCCGGACAACCGGCGCAACACCGCTTGCACGTGCTCTAGCGTGATTGGGTGGATCCGGTGAAAGATGCCGCCATCGAATTCCACCATCGCGATGGTGCCGGGCTGCGCATAGGTGAACATACCGGTCGGCGTGTGGTGCCGACCGGGTCGAAGTGCCTCGGGGTCAGCCAATTCGACTTCGACGGAATACCCGGTGAATTCGGGATCGGTGCCAACGAATTCGAACGCTGCCGCCTTGCGTATTGCGCTGCGGCCACCATCGCAACCGACAAGCCACTGTCCGACAAAAGTTTGGCCGCCCGCATGGACGCTCACCTCGTCGTCTGAAGCATGAATTGCGTCGACGCTTAAGCCGCGCCGGATCTTAACGCCCATCGCAATAGCGCGGTTGGCCAAGACGGTTTCGAGTGTTTCTACTGCGATCGCCATGCTGGTGCCGGCCGGGCTTGGCAGGCGATACGGCCACTTTGAGGTGTCGATATTGTCGCGATAGAACTGGATGCCAGCGAAGTGGCCGGCCGCTCGGCGCTGCTGTCCCATCCAATGCGGGGTGCTCGCTGTCTTGCCTGCGGCATCGCTTTCACGCTGCATCGCGACTACCTCGTCCAGCAGTCCTCGGCGATGTAGCGCGTCAAGGGTAAGCGCCGAGAGTCCGCGCATGCCGAATGGAAGGCGCTTTAAAGTGGAATGCGGGCTTTCGGCTTGCTCCAGCACCAGGACCGAGATATCAGACAGGCGCAACTCGGAAGCGAGAAACAGGCCGACGGGACCGGCCCCGGCAATTACAACGTCGTAGATATCTGAATGATGTGTGCGCATAAACTGCTCCTATGTCGAAGTCCGACCGGAGCGTTTCTCGGTTGAGATCCACACGGACGAACGTTCAGACGCCAATGCAGCGTCAAATGTTCGTCGTGGGAATCTTGTGCGCGAGGCCAAAGACCAGAGCTTTCGTTACCGAAAGGACTTGGGCTTACCAAACCAAGTCTGCCTTTTCCGACACAGCTTTATAGCATCGTGACAATAAGACGGCAACAGGGGCGGCAGGCAATTCTGGTTGATCGGGCTTATCAAAAGTTTGCGGATCATACGGCGGACTGAGAATGCCAAGGTCTGGGTTGCCGCGATCAACGGCATTGATCCGCCGCAACCACTGGCTGGACGCCGGACGGATCCGAGAACCGAATGGCCTTTGTATATCGCAAGCGAACATCGGATGCGTTCGATGACGATCGACCCGCAAGGGTCAAGTTCGGAACCTAACTTCGCGTGGAGCGCTCGTTCGAGCCGTCATCGATGGCGTCGCATCGAACGCGGCGGCCCGAATTTCGGTCACGGTTGAAACGGCGGTCGTCCATTCACGGTGTAGTATTTCACCATGTCCAGGTTACTACCGCGCGTTGACAGTGTGCGGATCTAACGCATCCATGACAAGGGCGGCAAACTGGTTAAAAGACTGGAAGCTGCTCCGGCGATATCTATAGTGCTCCTGCCGTTAAAACGGCATTAATCGGAAATACGTCATGTCAGCTGAGTGGAAGCTCCGCTTCCGGCTGTTTATCCAGCGTTTCTGGCAGCCGACCAGTGCATGCATGACCTGCATGCCGGGGAGTTGGGGCAATATTATGAGCCTTGGCCACTGGACGATTGCATTCCACACAGGTCTGCTCACCGGACTCCTGGCTGTCTTTTTGACTTTCACGCCCGCGGCGAAGCTCTACACGAATCGATACGGCAATTCGCTGGTCGTCGGCATCCTGACAACGGTAGGCGACGCCTTTTCCCATGCGAGTCACTACCGCATTCCCTACGTCGAGCACATCGTAACGGGTGTTATTGCAGGTCTCTTTGCGCTGGCTGCCTCGTATCTCTTCGAAGACCACGCGCGACGTCTTCGGACGGCATGGGTTCGGGTTTTCGGATAAGTTTTCCGTTGACTCTCTGCGCCTCTCGTCAAGGCGAAAGGGGCTCTCCGGTTTGGCCGCGCATCATTGCCGGGAAACCTTTCAATGTCCGATATCGATCGCCACGACCGTTACATGTGGGTCGAGGTTGTGTCAAATTCAAAAACACTAGGTTTCAGGCGGTCGATTCACCCTACCCGGAGGGTTACGACCCCTATTGAGCGTTCTTACAAGCCGACTTTATAGCTAGGTCGTAGCGCCACGCGTTTTGACAAAGTGCCGGTCGACTCTACGTAACGCAGATCCGTTGACCCGATCTCTTTTCGCCGATTCGACGTCGGACCGGGTCCGGCCAATTTCAGCCATTCGACAAGGCTATCTAAATTGCCGACAATGTAGCGCCTGTCGATTGCATCTTGCGCCCGTTTGCGCGAAGCTATCGTGTCGCAGTCAATATGATGACGTCCGGCCTGAGTCAGTCTTCGATTGGCAGTCCAGCGATCAACGCGATTCCGTTCGCCGCCTGCTCACCTACCGCATTAGACACCTCTTCGATCGAACGCCAGTTCGTAATTGGCCAATATAGCCACGTGTCCTCTTGGATCGTGAAACTCGCATCGCCGACTTCGACGACGCCGTCAAGGTTATCGGCACCATCGACAAAATTTAAAAGTATGCGAGCGGTGTCCGATCTACTTCTGACGCTTGTAATGTGAATAGTTACTGGCACACCGGTCGGATTGATCTTAATCCCGAGGTGGGCGGCTCGCATATAAAATGCCGACATCATCGAATTCCGGACCCACGGGGTCACCAGGTTCCCGTTCGCATCGATTTTCGGCGGTTGAATTCCGTCTGAAATCGCTTGTTTCGTCTGGACGCCTCCAGAATGCTGCGCGTCAATCTTTGGGATCGTTGTTAAGCATCCCGCGAGCAATGTGCACGTTAGTCCGAGAACGCAGGCCAGTCTTTTGTTCTTCATTGGTATGCCGTAGGTTGAACTGTCCATCGTGAACTTCGATTGCTCGACGATTGTATTAACGGCCGCCAATGCACTTTCTTGAGGTTCTTTTCCCGTTGACTTGGCAGGCAGGACAACGCTTGAACGCTGAATTTGGAAGATTGAGGCGCGAACCGTGTCGCGCACCCTCTCACTTGTCGAAGTTACCAAAGACCGCTGTCTGGAAAGTTGACCGTCTCTTGTGGGTCGAGGCTGTGTGAAAACGCATTTATCACCTAAACTGAATCAACGCGTGTAGGTTAGGTGACTCATGAAGCGATTCGTCGAAAGCACCGCACGTCATCAATTCGCACTGCTACCTGAATCCCTCGACGACTATGTCGATGCGGACAATCCAGTACGTGTGATTGACGTATTCGTCGATGAACTCAACCTGGTGAGCTTGGGCTTTGCGCGTGCGGCGCCGGCGACCACCGGTCGACCCCGTATCACCCGGCGACCCTTCTCAAGATTTATATCTATGGGTACTTGAACCGGCTCCAATCGAGCCGCCGTCTTGAGCGCGAAACGCAGCGCAACCTCGAACTGATTTGGCTAACGGGCCGGCTAGCGCCCGACTTAAAAACCATCGCGGACTTTCGCAAAGACAATGGCGATGCGATCCGCAAAGTCTGCCGAGAGTTCGTAGTTCTTTGCCGACAGTTGAGGTTCTTCTCTGATGCGAGCGTTGCCATTGATGGCAGCAAGTTCAAAGCGGTCAACAACCGCGACAAGAACTTCACGGACCGCAAGCTCCAGGCGCGCATGGAGCAACTCGAGCAAAGTATCGCTCGATATATGGATGAATTAGACCGAGCTGATCGCGAGCCAACGAGCCTGCCTGAGGGACGAGTCCCGCACTTGCAAGAGAAGATTTTGAAAGTCAAAGCACAGATGCAGAAACTCGCCGAGATCGAGAAGCAGATGCGCGCAGCTCCAGCCGGTCAGATATCGCTCACTGACCCCGATGCTAGCTCAATGGCAACAAGCGGTCGAGGCACAGGAATGGTGGGATACAACGTCCAGACCGCGGTGGACCTTAAGCACCACATGATAGTTTCCCACGAGGTCGTCAACGTCGGACACGACCACGCGCAGCTAGCCCCAATGGCTAAGCTTGCGCGAACTGCAACTGAGGAAGAGCAATTGACCGTATTCGCTGATCGCGGCTACTACACAAGCGAACAAATATTGCAGTGTGAGCAGGACGGCATCAAGCCCCTTGTTCCCAAACCACTGACTTCAAATAGCAAGGCTGACGGCCGCTTTGACAAACGCGACTTCGCCTACGTTGAATCGGACGATGAGTATCGTTGTCCAGCTGGCGAGCGAGCCATCCATCGCTTCACAACGGTCGAGCATGGTCTGACGCTTCATGCTTACTGGCCATCCGCCTGTCCAAAATGCGTGTTGAAATCGCGGTGCACGCCGAGTCCATACCGAAGGGGTAAGCGGTGGGAGCATGAAAAGGTGTTGGAAGACATGCAACGTCGACTCGACCAGACACCGCATGCAGCCCGGCTGCGTCGACAAACCGTCGAGCATCTATTCGGAATGCTAAAAGCATGGATGGGCTCAACACACTTCCTGACCGAGACGTTGCCACGCGTCCGAACTGAAAGGAGCCTACACGTATTAGCGTATAACTTGAAAAGAGCGGTAAATATCTTGGGCACGACGGCGCTAATCCAAGCGATGAAGGCATAAGTTAGCTTGTCATGCGAAGCCGATATTGAACATGGCGGACGTCGTCGATTCCACCTTCGCCTTCCTCGTGTCCACTCGCCAGGGCTGGACGTTTTCACACAGCCTCGGTCGATCACGGCCAGTCGAGGGGAGCTTTTACTCGCGGCGCACCTGAAAAATTAACTAACGGTCTGCCGAACTTGCTTCATGACCCCAAGACTTAGCATATGTCAGGAGCTCTTAATCTGTCATCAGAGATGACGGCAAAGCTATCAGCGCTTGAAGAAGAATATGCTCGAGCAGGGCATTCACCTCTTTGGCCGCTGAGAAATTCAACATCGCCCAGATCAGTTCGACGTTGCTAGCCTAGATGGGTGAGCACGCATACGATTCTCCTTATTTTTCGGCTGCGGGATCACTCATCAATGCGCACCATTGCGTCGCCTACGCTAATGCGGCCCCGCGCGATTACCCGAGCGGTTATACCGCCAAAACCACGCGTCGCGTTATAGCCGCCTACGCCAAGGGTTTCCTCGAGGCGGGAGCAGGGATGACATTCGCCGGTCATCTCGAGCACCGCATCGCCGATGCGGAACTTCCGATCTTTCAACGCCAATAGGTTGATGCCGCGCGTAACCAGATTGCGACGCAGGAGCACCGGTGCGAGCGTTTCCACTCCAAGGTGACTTGCGATAGCCGCGAGACTTTCGGCCTGAATGAGCGTGACTTGCCGTATTCCTGCATCGCGACTGTAATGATCACCTTCCATGCCGACATGCGGATCCAGGATGGCTTCGTCGACGGGGCACATGGCCAAGCGGCGCTCAGGCCGCACGCCGATCCATATAAGCACTCCGGATCTGACGGGCGCATTGAAAAGCCGAATGAGCGAGGATTGTGGGTTGAGCGGCATGAAAAGTTTAGGAGTTGAATCGAGCGAAGTGTACTAAGCCGCCATAAATGCATTCCGGAACCGTCGAGCCCTTTCAACTTCATCACTGTGCAAATAGGTGGATGTCGTCGATATAGACGCATGACGCAGATTATCCCGAACCGAGGTCAGTTGCGCACCGCGCATGAGCGCGTGGGTCGCGTGCGTGTGTCGCATCCAGTGCGGGCCAGCCAGCCGCAGCTTCACCGCGAATGCCGGTTTCTCCGTCTCGATGAGGGTCGCCGTTGTCTCGAAGAACCGCTTCAGAACCGTCCAAAGCCGCACCGTGCTTAAGCCTTTAGCGTCGACATCGTTGAGGTCGGAAATGAGTGCTGTCGCGGGTGCCCAGCGTTCTGGTGAGACGGGCAGACCACGCTCAACCAGGTAGCGTTCTAACGCAGCGCGAGCCAGCGGAGGCAGCGCCACTTTCCCCGCTTTTTGGCCTTTGCCGACGAGTTCAACCCAATGATCTCCCTGCGCATCGGTGCGGATATCTTTCAGCGTGACGTTCACGAGCTCGCTTGCGCGCAACCCCGTGGCATATCCAAAATCCAGCACAAAGCGCAGCCGTTGTGCGGCCGGTGCTTTCCAGCCATACGACCATTCGAGCCCATCTGCAATTGTCCTGAGCAACGTCCACTCGCTTTCGGTGAATGCGTGCGATGCATCGAGCGCGGCGCGCTCCGTACCTTTGCCCTTCACACCAGAAAACGGATTCGCCAGCACATAACGCTGTTCGATCAACCAGCGATAGAGCGCGCCCAGAACCATCAAAGAATAGGCCACCGAGCGTGGTGCGAGATTGCCCGTGAACGGTCGCCATTGCGAGGAGGTTCGCACGCGCGTCGGTCCCACCCAGCGGTCGCGGGGCGTAGGCCGGCGAAGGAATGCACGGTAGGCAATCGCGTCTTCCGTGGTCAGAGAGGAAAGTGCGCGCCCGCGTTCAACAATCGCCCACAAAATCAGTCGCTCTGCCTCCTTGCGATAGCTACGCCGCGTCGACGGCGATTCATGCAGCGACAACCACGTCTGGACCGCATCGTAATCGTTGTTGGCATCGAGCGCACAGCTTTCCCGCGGTGCTCTGAACAGGCCGCAGGATCCGTCGATCTCATGGGGCAGGCGCACGTTTTCCCAAGGGACAACGATAGGGGACCCCGTTGACTTGATCAACGCGCGAGCGCGTTCGGTGAGTGCCGGGTGAGCAGCAAAAAACGCCTCGATCTGCTGCGCGCTGGTTTGCCCGAGCTTGGGGATGACGGTCCACCATTGCTTGCGACGCGGAATGCGCAGTGTCAGTTCGGCGAGCGTCTTGATGCCGTGAGCGTGAAGTGCGTGCACAGCGCGTGGTGGCAGCCAGCGCTCGATTTCGTCGGCGATCGACGGCGTCGCCACTGTTGCGACGCGCAGCGCCTCAATGGCCTTGGCCACATGCCGGGCGTGTTTGACTCGTTCGCCGGTCCGCAGAGCAAAGAGTTTAGCGAGGTCGTCGCGATGACGGGTGAGGGCACAGCGGATGAGCTGGCGTCGAATTCCGCTGATCACGCTACGAGCGGAAGCACCGGGTGTGTGCAAATGGGGAAGATATCGAACGACCGCATCACGTGTGGGGACGCCTTGATACCACGACCTCAAGGCAGCGAGGGCGTCTTCGTCGGGCAAATCACTCGATTGCCTGATTAATTGGGGTCCGAGCAAAGTCTCATGCGTTTCCATGAGTGTGAGTTTAGCGCAAAAAAAAGGGCTATTAGGATAAGGGTAGTTATCTTAATAGCGGCGTATTTAGCGGAATTATTCGAGTGCAAACGCCGCTCATACAACTAAATCTGTGTCTATGTTTCAACTAATTTTGTGTTCATCTGGCGCGTTCGAAGCTGCGGTGCCCGAGCGCAGGCGCCCACACAAAGACAGAGTAGGACAACAGCGACGAATATATCGAAACTTCGGCACAGAACCGGTGACCGCGCCCAGCTACCCGACAAAACCGGACGAACACGTTCTATTTGTTCCGGAGTCCGGATGCAAAAAAGGGCGTTGAGACCTTTCAATTTGTGAGTTACGAATGATAGGGAACATCCTTGTTGCAAAGCAAATTCTTTCCGGATACAACGTCATATGTCAGTGTGCTGAGCATTTCAGTTCACGCTTCGCTTGCGAAAAGCGGACCGTGTTTCTGTACTTTCTGGGCCAATCGTTCGTATGGGGAGTTTACCCATATGATCAGTGTACTGATTGAGAATTTGCAACGAAACCAAACATCCGTGATTGGCGGATTCCGATCGGTTGATCAATTGTTATATGTAGCATTACTTCATAATGTTATTTAGGGGATTGCTATGAATTCGCGCATTTTCGCCTGGCGGTCATCGGTTGCGCTGAGCGCCCTCTCGCTGCTAGGAGCCACGGTTTGCAACGCTCAGGAGACCGTCGTGAAAGTTGGTGTTGCAGCGCCAATGACAGGCGGTAACGCTGTGTACGGCAAGGACATCGAAGCCGGGGTGAAAATGGCCGTTGCGGAGGCAAATTCACACAAACCGGTCATAGGCGGTGTGCCAATTCGCTTCGAGGTTGAGTCGCAGGATGATCAGGCGGATCCCCGTCTGGGTGTCCAGGCCGCCCAGCAACTCGTCGATGACGGCGTGGCATTTGTGGTTGGTCATTTCAATTCAGGTACAACGTTGCCGGCGTCGCAGATCTACGCCAAGGCTGGAATCCCTATGTTGACTCCATCGGCCACGAATCCCATGATCACGGAGGCGGGGCTGAGCACGGTTTTCCGCGTCATCGCGACGGATGCTCAAAACGCCGGCGCAGCAGGCGCCTACGCGGTGAAAGTCTCGAACGCCAAGCGGATTGCCGTTCTCGACGACCGGACAGCATTTGGACAGGGTGAGGCCGACGAGTTCGTCAAGGCCGTTACCGCGAGCGGTGGGACGATCGTCGACCGGGAATTTACCAACGATAAAGCAGTCGACTTCAGCGCCCAGCTCACGCATATAAAAAGTCTGAACGCAGACCTGGTCTTTTGCGGTGTGCTTGATGCGCAGGGGGCGATGGTTGTCAAGCGCATGAAGCAGTTGGGGATGAAGGCGCAATTTGTGGGCGGAGGAGGCGTCATGGATGCCGACTTCATCAAGTTGGCAGGACCCGCGGGGGACGGCGCCATGGCGTGGGAATATGGGCATCCCATTGACACCCTTGCGCTGGGCAAAGCCTTCCAGACCAATTTCAAGAAAACGTACGGCGTCGATATGTTGTCGTACGCTCCGTTTGCGTACGACGCCGCCACGCTCACGATAAAGGCCATGCAGAAGGCTAATTCTGTCAAGCCGTCGGTCTTCAACACGTCAATCAAATCCACCGACTTCCAAGGCGTCACCGGAGAAATTCAGTTCGAGAAAAATGGCGACCTGAGGAATGCAAGCTCCACTTTATATCGCGTGAAGGACGACACGTGGGTGCCAATGACAAGCAGGGCAGGGACGTAGGGTATCCGCATTGGAAGCGAGATTCGGGACTTGCCCTGTTCGACTCTCGCTAGTGTTCGGTTCCGTTTCGTTTCGTCGTTAACTAATCTATAAACCGATCGATATTCACGTGGCATGCTGGTAGCAACGGAACGGGAGATGCCAACATGCCCAGGTGACGGCCGAAGGCCGAACTGCTGTTGAGCGAGAATGAGCGCTCGCAACTGACGTCGATAGCGCGTTCTCGCTCGATTCCGGCTGCGATAGTGACGCGTGCTCGCATCGTACTGGCAGCGGCAGCTGGAGAACCCGACAGCGGCATCGCCCTGCGTCTGCAACTTACGCGTGCCACGGCACACAAACACAGCTGTCGATCAGCCTTCAGCTACCGGCACGTCAGCGTATGTCGGTTCGATTACGCCGATCAACGGTGGAATGCTCTCATTGCGTCTGTTCCAGAGCTACAAAGTGAACGGCAAATATCAGTTCATGCCTGCGTTCTCCGTCGGGGCGCAGGACGTCTATACAGCTTCCACCATGGACGCAACTTCGGTAATGGCAAGCCGAAATACCATACTGCCGAGCTCATGGCTCATTACAACGTCTCGAAGCGAACTGATTTCTCTCTTCAGGTTGTCTATCAGAAGGTGGTGGGAACAAGAAGGGTACGGTGCTCGACAGCGCCTGCATTCCGGGGGCTGCGGTGTTTCATCTAATTCGAACCAAGTCGCGGTTTGTCTCGCAGTTCGTCACAAGTTTTAAGCGCAATTAGGCTGTCAGGCCGCGTTGATTGAAACTGCCACGTCAGTGGCCAGGCGAGGACTTGGAGGCCGCAGTCCCGGCGCTAGTCTGACGCGGAGACTCCGGTCGACGACGACCAAACCAGTTCTGCCGTCGTCGGCGCATTCAGTCTGATGACCGTTCGCTTTGTGCTATTGCACATTACTGTGTTGCTCGCATGAGGGAAAGGTCATGGCTCAGTACGCTTCAGGACGCGACCGCGCAGGCTGATCGCTAATGTTGCGGGACGTGGACGGGACGATTCGGGAATGGCCGGCCTAGCTAGAGCTGTCGATCAACTTTTCAACACTCCAGCTCGGGATTTCCGATGCTGACGTTACGGGCCGCGCAGGCCGCCAAATTTGACCGCGTGCATCTTACTTATTTAAGGGTAAACGATAGTTTTGACCTTATTGATTCCAGGTGAATTGCTGTTACCATTAAATCATCAGCATACTGATCAAATTACCGGGCCAAGCAATGACGCTCAAATTCGCAGCAAACCTTGATGATCTGAACGCGGATGAACCTTATGCCGCGACGATCGAGAACGAACAGATCGCCCTGTACCTGGTGGACGGTGAGGTCTATGCAACGCATAACGTGTGCACGCACCAGTTCGCGTTGCTCAGCGACGGTTTTCTGGAAGACGGATGCATTGAGTGTCCGCTTCATCAGGGGAAATTCGATGTCAAGACCGGTGCCGCGCTTTGCGCACCCGTGACCGCGCCGATCACGACCTACAGGGTTCAGATAGAAAAGGGCGCCGTGATGGTCGAGTTTTGAGCGGCCGGCCTTTTGACTTACGCCAGGAATTTAAAAGTGGAAACCATCTTGATCATCGGCGCGGGGCAAGCCGGCGGCCGCGCAGCCGAAACGCTGCGGGCGCAAGGTTTTAACGGCAAGGTAGTGCTCGCCGGTGACGAACAGCACCGCCCGTACGAGCGTCCGGCATTGTCGAAGACCACGCTGACAGCGCTGGACGATAACGACTGCTTCAACGCGTGGCTGCATTCGAGCGACTTCTACGAGACGAGCAATATCGACTGGATCGCGGATAGCGTTGAACTCCTCGACGTGATGCACCGCACGGCGACGTTTCGAAGTGGGCGAAGCATCAGCTTCGACAAGTGTCTGATCACGACAGGTGGGCGCGCGCGCCGGCTTCCCGGAACGCCCGACAGCCGTCATGTGTTCACGCTGCGCACGCTGCAGGACGCAATGAGAGTACGAGAGCGCATGCTTGGTGCGCGTTCGGTGGCGGTCATTGGTGGTGGTTTCCTCGGGCTCGAGTTCGCGGCCAGTGCCAGGGCGCGCGGAATCGACGTCACTGTGGTGGAAGCTGCTGAGCAGTTGCTGGGACGCGCGCTGCCGCGCGAATTCTCTGAGCGTCTGCGCGCCAAGCACGAACAAAACGGGGTCAGGTTCACGCTCGGCGCCAAGCTGTTTGCCTTGGCGGAAGAGGCGTCCGGGGTCACTCTCACATTCGCGGAGAATAAGTCGGAGCGCTTTGATTTCGTCGTGGTTGCCATTGGGCAGGAGCCCAATGAAACGCTCGCCAGAGCGTCCGGTCTTGAGACTGGCAACGGCATCCACGTTGATGCGCGCTGCCAGACTTCGGCCGCCGGTTTTTATGCAGCAGGCGATTGTGCGAATTTTCCGTTTGGCGCGTCCGGCCGGCGTCTGCGTCTGGAGTCATGGCAGAACGCGCAGGACCAGGCGATTGTGGCTGCCCGCAACATGTTGGGAGAGTCGCTCGAGTACCGGCCAAGTCCCTGGTTCTGGACAGACCAGTACGACTGGAACGTACAGATGCTGGGGATGCTCGATGCTCCAGTGGATCAATGGATCGAGCGTCGCACGTCCATCGACAAGACCTTGCTCATGGGCTTGCGGGATAGCGCGATTGTGTACGCACTCGCGGTAAATAACGGAGGTGAGCTGCGGGCAATTCGTCGTCTGGTTGAGCAGGCGAACCAGGTCGATCCGACGGCGCTCGCGGACCCGAACGTCAAGTTGCGACAACTTGAACGGCAAGCTCACTCATAACGTATCCAGGAGAGCATTTTGTATTCGTCAGAGACAGTCATTGGCCTCGGTACGCCGAGCGTCAAAAATAAGCCCATTGAACAACTGGTTTGGCCGCAAGAGGGCCTTCACGCTATCCCGGACTGGGTCTATACGAGCGATGAAGTCTACGCCCGCGAGGTAGAACGGATTTTTCACGGCCCTACCTGGAACTTTGTTGCACTCGAGGCCGAGGTGCCGAATAGCGGAGACTACAAGCGCTCTTATGTGGGGCCGACACCGGTGGTCGTGTCGCGCGCGGAAGACGGTTCCATCCACGTGTTCGAGAATCGCTGCGCCCACCGGGGCGCCGAATTCTGCCGCCACACGCGCGGCAACAATACCGAATTTGTTTGCCCGTATCACCAATGGTCCTATGATCTGAAAGGGAACCTGCAAGGTATTCCCTTCAAACGCGGTGTGAACAAGCTCGGCGGGATGCCGCGCGACTTCCGCAACGAGGATCACGGTCTCAAGAAGCTTGCTATCACCACGCGCAATGGGGTGGTCTTCGCCTCGTTCACGCACGACATGGAGCCGATTGAAGATTACCTGACCCCCGAAATCCTGAAAGATTTTGACACGGTCTTTAACGGCAAGAAGCTGCGCATTCTCGGGTTTTACAAGAACGAGTTGCCGTGCAACTGGAAGATGTATCACGAGAATCTGAAGGACCCCTACCACGCCACCCTGCTGCACTCGTTTCTTGTGGTGTTCGGCTTGCTGGTTGCAGGAAACCGCTCGGCGATGGTGGCCGACAGCAAGCGCGGCGTGCACGGGACGATGGCATCGGCGAAAAGCGAATCCCTTTATGCCGCGGTGGATGCCGACAAGAAGAAGGAGATGCGCTCGTTCCATGAGGGCATGGTCCTGCAGGACGAACGCTTCCTTGAGTACGTCAAGGAATTTGATTCCGAGTGGTCGGTGACCATGCAGACGATCTGGCCAAACCTGATTGTCCAGCGCGAAATGAACACCTTGGGCGTACGGCATATTGTCCCGAACGGCCCGAACAGCATGATCATGCTCTGGACGATGTTCGGCTACGAAGACGACACCGAAGAGACCACGCGCCATCGGCTGCGCCAGGGCAACCTGATGGGACCAGCGGGTTTCCTGGGTCTGGAGGATAACGAAGCAATGAAGTTTGTTCAGGAAGGGGTTCGCCGCTCCGTCACGGACCGCAGCGTTCTCAAGCTTGACAGCGAGAAGATCGGAACCGCGGATAGCCTGATCTCTGAAGCGGCCATTCGTGCAATGTACAAGCACTATCGTGAAGTAATGGGGTTCTAAATGCTGCCAGGATTTGACAAGAAACCGATTGCACACGACAAGGCGCTTGCAGCGCGCGCGGCCGTGGAGGATTTTCACGCTGAATATTGCGCTGTGCTCGACGGTGGCGACATTGAGCAGTGGCCAGAATTTTTCACGGAAAACTGCGTTTACCGCGTGACCGAGTATGAAAATGCTGCCCATGGCTTTCCGGCCGGTTTGATATACGCGGAAGGCCGGAACATGCTCCGCGACCGTGCAGTAGCCATTTCAAGAACGCAGATGTTCGCGCCCAGGCAGATGCTGCATTTCGTCACCAATGTCCGCATTCTGGATGTGACCGATGAAGAGATCGTGGCGCAGAGCAACTACATGCTGATGCAGACGCTGGTTGAAGGGGCGACCACGTTGCATCAGGCCGGCCGGCTTTTTGATCGTTTTGCGCGCAATGGTGCTGAAATTCTTCTCAAGGAACGACAGGCTGTTTATGACACTGCCATGATCGCAAACGATCTGGCCTATCCTGTTTGAATGGACGTGATCAGAGCATGTTATTGGCGGGCTACGGACTTGGGAGAGGCATATGAACAGCACTGAACCGACGCAAGCGCCCATTGAAAGCGGCGGCGTCGGCGCCCGTGTCAGGCGTCGGGAAGACGAGCGACATTTGCATGGGAAAGGGCGATTTGTCGCCGACTATACGTTTCCTGACCTGCAGGAAGTCGCGTTCTTGCGCAGTCCGCTCGCGCACGCGCGTATCGAGCACATCGGCAAGCCGGAGCGCTTCCCCGGCCAGGTTATTGTGCGGGAAGACATGCATACCGCCACGGACATTGTGGCCGATTCCAGCCTGGCGTCGTACAAGCCTTCTGCCCATCCCCCGCTTGCTTCGGGGAAGGTCCGGTTTGTCGGCGAACCCGTCGCCATGTGTTTTGCGAGTTCCCGCGCCGAGGCTGAGGACATCGCGGAAGAGGTCGAGCTGGACCTGCATGAGCTGCCCGCATTTGCGAGTGCCTTTGCGGCGCGTGAGCGCACCGATGTCCGTGTGCATGAGCACTGGACCGACAATCTCTTCCTCGACCTCAAGGCGGATATCAACTTTGACGAACGCGCGAAGGATGCTCCGATTGTGGTGAAGCAGAAGGTCGATCTGGCGCGCCAGTGTATGGTCCCAATGGAAGGCAAGGCGGTGCTGGCCTACTGGGATCATACCCAGGCACAACTGGTCGTGATTACGTCGACCCAAGTGCCGCACATGATCCGCACGGTGCTGTCTCAATGCCTGGGAATCGACCATGCTCAGGTCCGCGTGATTTCGCCCGATGTTGGCGGCGCGTTCGGATACAAATGCGTCCTCCAGCAAGAAGAGCTTTGCATTGCGTGGCTCGCGCTCACGTACAAGCGGCCTTTTCGATTTATCGAAGACCGTCGTGAGCATCTGATCGCAGGCGCCAACACGCGTCAGCATCATTACGAACTGACGGCCTATGCAGACCAGAACGGGCGACTCCTGGCGCTGGACTGCGACCTGTTGATCGACGGCGGCGCCTATTCAGCCTGGCCTTTTACGATAGGACTGGAAACAGGACAGGCGCTTGGCAATCTTCCTGGTCCCTACGATTTCAGCGGTTATCGCTGCCGTACGCAGTGTGCCGCGACCAACAAGCCGGGCTTTCTGCCCTATCGCGGCGTGGCCCGAACGGGTGTCTGTTTCGCAATCGAGCTGACTATGGATGCCATTGCGCGGGCGGTTGGCCGCGAGGCTTGGGAAGTCCGCTACGACAATCTGGTTCGCGGCGCGGACATGCCATACACGAACGTCGTCAAGAAGCACTACGACAGCGGCGATTTCCAGGAGAGCCTGAAGCGCGCAGCCGATCAACTCGATGTTGCCAAATGGCGCCGGCGCCAGAAAAAGGGCGAGCCCGACGGCCGGTTGATCGGTATCGGCTTTGCGACCTTCACCGAGCAGTCGGCGCACGGAACGGCGGTGTTCGCATCGTGGGGGTTGCCCGTCGTTCCCGGTTACGACCTGGCAACCGTGCGCATTACCGCGGACGGCGGTCTCGAAGTACGCGCCGGTATTCATTCCCATGGGCAGGGCATGGAAACCACGTTGGCGCAGATCGCGAACGAGGTGCTTGGCGTTCCCATCCAGAAGATCAAGGTAATTCACGGCGACACGGCGCTCACACCCTATTCAACGGGCACGTACGCATCGCGCAGCATTGTCATGGCCGGCGGCGCGGTGGCTGCAACATGTCGCGAGCTGGTGCCGCGGCTGATCAAAATTGGCGCACATATCCTTGGTGAAATGGAGGACGCAGTCCGGTTCGAGGCTGGCGAGGTTGTCGGTGCAACGGGACGGGTCTCTTTGGCGGATATCGGCCACGCCTGGTACTTGCGGCCTGAACGTTTGCCTAAGGGCGTCGACTTAACGGGGCTCGAGGCAACTCACGGTTTCAAGCCGAAGGTCGATACCGGCGCGTTCAGCTATGCAACGCATGCGGCCGCCGTCGCGGTCGATACAAAAACCGGTCACGTCGAGATCCTGGAATACGTAATTGTTGAGGATTGCGGACGAATGATCAACCCGATGGTTGTCGAAGGTCAGACGATTGGCGGCACGGCACAGGGCATTGGTACTGCCTTCTATGAAGAGACACTGTACGACGAGAACGCCCAGCCTCTGACCTCCACGCTCGCAGACTACATGTTGCCGGGGCCGACGGAGCTTCCGCCGATGACGATTATCCATATGGAGACGTTGTCGCCGCATACCGAGTTTGGGGCGAAGGGTGTGGGGGAAGGGGGCGCGATTGCTCCTCCGGCGGCGCTTTTCAATGCGGTGAACGACGCACTGAGTCCCTTGGGAGCACTCGTCTCCGAGACACCTCTCACGCCGCGGCGCTTGCTCACGGCCATTGAAACGGCAAAGGCCGCTGCACGAGCCAAGGCAGCGGCAGCTGCAGAACCTGTTCACGAGGTCATTCGATGAAAGCCGCCGCTTTTGATTACGTCAGGGCCACGACACTGCCGCAAGCGCTCAGCGAGCTCGGCGATTCGGCCGGGGGTGTCAAACCAATCGCAGGTAGCCAGTCCATGGGGCCGATGCTCAATCTCCGGCTCGCAAGGCCGTCGAAAGTGATCGATGTATCGCGTGTCGATGAACTGACCACTGTGACCGTTTCAGGTGACCTGGTTCGCGTGGGTGCCGCCATTACTCATGCGGAAATCGAGGATGGCAAGTACGAGCTCTTGCGCAACGGTTTTATGCAGTATGTCGCCTCGGGTATTGCCTATCGAGCGATTCGCAATAGAGGCACCATCGGCGGCAGCTTGGCGCACGCCGATCCTGCAGCGGACTGGCCCCTGGCGCTTGCCACGCTCGACGCCAGGATCGAGCTCGCTAAGGCAAGCGGTACACGCCGCGTGCTTGCCAGCGAGTTCATGCTGGGCGCATTTACGACGCTGCTGGAAGAGGGCGAGATCATCTCGGCGGTTCTGTTGCCAAAAATGGGTCTGACCTTGCGGTGGGGCTATTACAAGCTGTGCCGCAAGACGGGTGAGTTCCCTCACGCAAGCGCGGCCGCCGCATTTGACGCGCAAACCGGTTTGGCCCGTGTGGTGCTTGGAGCGCTTGACGGTCCCCCGGCAGCGCTGGAAGCACTCGCGCAGTCAATCGCGCAACACGGCCCCAGCGCAGCGACTGCGGAAGCGATTGCGGCGGGCGTGGCGAACGCGATGCCAAATGCAGACGCTATCGACCGATCCATGCACGTAGCGACTGTCGAGCGCTGTCTTGCGCAAGCCTTCGGTTCATCCGGGCGTTAACAGGAATCAACAGGAATTTGCATGTCCGTCATTGAACTTACCATTAACAACCGGGCAATCCGTGGCGATGTCGCGGCGCGCACGCATCTGGGCGATTTTCTTCGCGACAATCAGAACCTGACCGGCACTCACCTTGGATGCGAGCACGGCGTTTGCGGCGCGTGCACGGTCCTGGTAGACGGTGAACCGGTGCGCTCCTGCATCACGTTCGCAGTCGCCTGTGATCATCGGAAGGTTCGTACGATCGAAGGCTTCGACGACGATGAACTAATGAAGCGGCTGCGCCGGTCTTTCTCGTTTCATCACGGGCTGCAATGCGGCTACTGTACGCCGGGCATGCTGATTACCGCGCGCGATATCGTGCGGCGCTTTCCTGACGCTGACGAGGCGCGCATTCGACTCGAGCTCTCAGGAAACCTGTGCCGATGTACGGGGTACGTCGGTATCGTCAACGCGATCAAAGCCGTGCTTGTCGAGCTGAAGGAGAATCCGATAGCGGACGCTCCGCCGGCCCCAGTACGACAGGCGGCAGCACCGGTTGCCCAGCCGCAGGCAGCAGTCGAGTTTCAGACCTTCGCGGCTAATGCCACTACCCCTTCGAATGCACCTGCGCGCGCATCGCAGCATGATGCGGCGTCGCCGGTTTCAAACGTCCAGCCGACGGGTGCACGCAAGGGCTGGACCGCGATCGACGACAGCTTTGTCGTGCCGTTTCCGCTCGAGAAGGTCTGGGCGTTCATGGGCGACCTGCCATCTGTTACCGCGTGTCTTCCGGGCGCCGAATTGATCGAGCACGACTCGGAAAAGGTGAAGGGGAAGATCGCCATCAAGTTTGGTCCGATGTCAGCGAATTTCGCCGGCGCGGCGCGCCTTGAACGCGATGACGCCGGGCACCGTGCAGTGATGCGTGGGGCCGGGCAGGACAACATCAGCCGCTCGAAAGCAAATGGCGACGTGACCTACGCGTTGAGCGATGAGGCGAAGGGGACGCAGACGCGTGTTGCAGTCACGCTCGAATATATGTTGCAGGGACCCCTGGCTCAGTTCTCGCGCTCGGGCCTGGTTAAAGACTTCGTTCGCCGGATGATTGCTGACTTTGGCGCTCGGATCACAGCGCAACTTGGCGGCGGCGAGATATCCGACTCCGGCGCATTGTCCACAAAGTTCAACGTCGGCAGCCTGGTGTGGAGTGTCGTCTGGGGCCGCATAAAACGGCTCTTTGGCCGGGGTGAATAAATGTTGTCGCGACAATAGTGGCCGACGCGGTTTTCGTTCGCCGAGCACGCTATGTCGCGCCCTTAGTATCAGTATGCTGATGAAAAATTGGAGTGTCACGTGAGTAATCGAATCCGCAAGATCGCACTGGAAGAACACTTCTCGACGCCCGGCTTCCAGGGCTATTCAAAAAGCTTTACCCAGCACATCGCGGCTGACGTACTGGCCGATCTCGCCGCGCGCCTGACTGATTTCGATGAACAGCGAATCGTCGAGATGAACCGTGCTGGGATCGATTACACCATCCTGTCCCAGACAGGGCCGAGCGTGCAAGGTGAGACCGATCCGGCCGTGGCAATCGTCCGCGCCAGGGAAAGCAATGACTTCCTGGCGAAACAGATTGCACGTCACCCGACGCGCTTCGGCGGTTTTGCCACGCTGCCCATGCACACACCCTCGGGCGCAGTGGACGAACTGACCCGCACGGTTCGTGAGCACGGTTTCAAAGGCGCGCTGGTCAATGGGCACACCCTGGGAACGTACTACGACGACCGCGCGTACGACGTTTTCTGGGAGCGGATGCAGGAACTCGATGTGCCGCTGTATCTGCATCCTACGGATGCCTATGTAATGCCAAAGGTGTTCGACGGTCATCCCGAGTTGACGGGCGCCGCATGGGGGTGGGGCGTGGAGACGGGCAGCCATGCGTTGCGGCTCCTCTTCGGCGGGGTCTTCGACCGCTTCCCCGGGCTGAAGGTCATCCTGGGCCATATGGGCGAAGGCTTGCCGTATCTGCGCTGGCGATTTGATAGCCGTTTCGCTGTTTATTCGCACGGAATTCGTCTTGAGCGCGCGCCGTCAGAGTACATCGGAACGAACATCACGATCACCACGTCCGGCGTGTGCTCGGCGCCTTCGTTGCTTGGCGCGATTGGCGAAATGGGTGCTGAGGCGGTGATGTTCTCAGTGGACTACCCGTACGAATCGACCGCGACTGCTGCCGACTTTATCGAGCAGGCGCCGCTCGACGACCAGGTCAGACACCTTGTATGCCACGGTAACGCTGAACGCATCTTCAAGCTGTGATGCCGGGCCTGCTGCCACGAGCACCCGTACGTAACGTCAAATTGATCTGGAGTTAGCAATGACAAAGCAATATCGAATTGGTCAGATTGTGCCGAGTTCGAACACGACAATGGAGACGGAGATTCCGGCGATGCTGCTCGCCCGCCAGATGATCCGTCCCGAGCGTTTTACGTTCCATTCCAGCCGCATGCGCATGAAGAAAGTGGTCAAGGAAGAGCTGGCTGCAATGGATGCGGAGTCGGACCGCTGTGCGCTCGAGCTGAGCGATGCGCGCGTGGATGTGCTGGGCTACGCGTGTCTGGTCGCGATCATGGCGATGGGGCATGGTTATCACCGCGTATCGCAGAAGCGCCTGCACGAGCGCACCGTCGAGAATGGCGGGACGGCACCGGTCATCACCAGCGCCGGCGCCCTCGTCGATGCGCTGAAGGTCATTGGCGCGAAGCGGATCGTGGTCGTTGCGCCCTACATGAAGTCGCTGACTGAACTGGTGGTCGACTATGTCCGCAATGAAGGATACGAGGTGCTCGATTACCGTGCGCTCGAGATTCCCGACAATCTCGATGTGGGCCGCCACGACCCGAGGCTCTTGCCTGGCATTGTGACCCAGATGGACACATCGCAGGCCGATGCGATCGTGCTCTCGGCCTGCGTGCAGATGCCGTCGCTGGCGGCGGTGGCCAAGGTCGAGGCGATGACGGGCAAGCCGGTCATCACCGCCGCGATTGCGACCACTTACGCGATGCTCAAGCAGCTCGATCTGGAAGCGGTCGTGCCGGGTGCCGGTGCGCTGCTGTCGGGTGCTTACTAACGTGCCGACCTTTGATCAATCCGGGACCCGTATGAGCGCAGCATCGACCTTCCTCCATGGCGGCAACGTCCCCGCGAACGGGATCCGCCAGCACTACCTGCGCTACGGCGGCGCCACGGGTGCGCGGGCCGAGCGTGACCCCGTGATCATCGTGCCGGGCATCACCAGTCCCGCGGTAACGTGGGGTTTCGTTGGCGAGCACTTTGGCACGACATTCGACACCTACGTGCTCGACATACGCGGCCGGGGCCTGTCCTCGGCATCGGACACGCTCGACTACAACCTGGACGCGCAGGCCGCGGACCTAGTCGCGTTCGCCCAGGCGCTGGGGCTGACACGCTACAGCGTGGTGGGCCATTCAATGGGTGCACGCATTGGCGTACGCGCCGCCCGTACGCAGCCTGAGGGTCTGGCGCGGCTGGTCATGGTCGACCCGCCGGTGTCGGGCCCGGGGCGCCGTTCGTATCCGTCGCAGTTGCCCTGGTACGTCGACTCGATGCGCCTGGCGCGTGAAGGAACGGATGCGGAAGGCATGCGCACGTTCTGTCCCACCTGGACCGATGAGCAAAGGCAACTGCGTGCGGAGTGGCTGCACACCTGCGACGAGCGCGCGGTGATCGCGAGCTTCGAAGGCTTTCATACCGACGATGTGCATGTTGACTTGCCGCATGTCGGCGTGCCCGTCATGTTGATGACCGCCGGACGCGGCGATGTAGTTCGCCCCGAGGACATCGAGGAGATCCGCACGCTGGTGCCGCAGATGGTGCACTCGTACGTATCCGATGCTGGACACATGATGCCGTGGGACGACGAAGCCGGCTTCTATCGCGCGTTCGGCGAGTTCCTCGGCGCACCGTTTCCGGCGCCGGCTGCCTCCCGGGTCTGAGCCCGCACGAACTGGCGAAGCACTTCGCCTGATGCACCTTTTTTAAGGAGACCTCTATGCCAGTCAGCGACTACCAGATGATTGAAGCGTGGAAGCAGGTGTTAACGCTTTCACGGCTCGAGGCGGGCCAGACCGTCACGATTCTCACGAGTGCCGGGACCCACCCGCAAACGCTCTCGACCGCGCTGATCGCCACGCAGTCGATGGGCGCGATCGTCAACCGGCTAGACCTGCCTCCGGTGAACGGCGAGAAGGCACTCAGCCGTGATCCGCTCGCGTACCTTGGCACGACGCCGCTCACGGGGAACCCTGCAGCGATCGCCGCACTCAAGGCGAGCGACCTAGTGCTGGACTTGATGACGCTGCTGTTCTCGCCCGAGCAGCTCGACATCCTGAAGACCGGCACCAAGATTCTGCTCGCGGTCGAGCCGCCCGAGGTGCTCACGCGGCTTGTGCCAAGTCTGGCCGATAGAGAGCGGGTATTGGCTGCCCAGGCGCGTATCAATCGTGCCCGCGAGATGCACATCATCTCGGCCGCCGGGACGGACTTTCACTGCCCGATAGGCGAATTCGAGGCGACTGCGGAATACGGTTTCGTCGACGAGCCGGGCCGGTGGGATCACTGGCCAAGCGGCTTTGCACTGACGTTCCCGGACGAAGGTCGTGCCTATGGGCGCATCGTGATCGACCGCGGCGACATCCTGCTGCCGCAGAAGAGCTACGTTCAGGACCGTATTGAACTGACCGTCGAGAATGGTTTTGCCACCCGGATCGAGGGCGGTATGGATGCGGACCTGCTCAAAGAGTACATGGCCACCTTCATGGACCCCGAGGCGTACGCGATCTCGCACATCGGTTGGGGTCTGCAGCCTCGTGCGCACTGGTCGACGCTGGGTTTATACGATCGCGAGGCGACCATCGGCATGGATGCACGCGCCTTCGAGGGCAACTTCCTGTTCTCGCTGGGACCGAACAATGAAGCGGGCGGCAAGCGCACGACGACCTGTCACATCGATATCCCGCTGCGACATTGCGACGTGTTCCTCGATGGTGAAGCGATGGTGCGCAATGGCCGCGTGCTGGATAAATAAGGAATCCGTATGTCCAATGAACTTGATACCTACCAGCGTCAGAGCTTCGGCTCGACGCTCGAGCCTAAGGCGCCGGTGGGTCTGCTCATCGTTGATTTCGTCAATGGCTTTGCAGACCCCGAAGTGTTTGGCGGGGGCAATATCGCGCCGGCCATCGAGCGCACCGTGCCGCTGCTGGCACACGCGCGTGAGCGCGGTTGGCCTGTCGCGCACACGCGCATTGTGTTCGCCGACGATGATGCGGACGAGAACATCTTCACGCTGAAGGTGCCGGGTCTGCTCACGCTCAAGGAGCATGCGCACAACAGCGCCATCGTGCCGCAACTTACGCCGCGCGAGGGCGAACTGGTGGTGCGCAAGACGGTGCCCTCGGCGTTCTTTGGCACGTCGCTCGCCGCGTGGCTTGCGCAGCGCGGCGTGCAGACGCTGGTGATTGCCGGTGCAGTGACCAGCGGCTGTGTGCGCTCAAGCGTGGTTGATGCGATGCAGTACGGCTTCCGCCCGTTCGTGCTCTCCGACTGCGTGGGCGACCGCGCTATTGCTCCTCACGACGCCACCCTGTTCGACATGGCGCAAAAATACGCGGCCGTGATGACCCAGGACGAAGCACTGGAAGTACTCGGAGATTTGTAGAAAAAGCATAGGGAGAGGGGTGGAGGGGCACCTTGGGAAAGCATGCCTGATTGCCCTCGATTACGCCTCTCCAGCGGCAGCGTGCGGTGCGTCGGGGTCCGCCAACGCCCCGGCACCGTCGCGCGGAATCTAACTATAACTAAGTCGCAGTGGCACATTAGCCGTGCGTCATGGAGTGAGAATGGACATTTCGACGTCTGAGCCGTCGAGGCGCGGTGTTACGCGGCACGAACTTACGCTTATCGTTGCGTCGTCATTCGGCGCCTTGCTCGAATGGTACGATTTTTATATCTACGCCGCTCTCGCCGGCACATTCAGTACGTTGTTCTTTCCGAGCGGCAATGACACCACGGCCTTTCTGGCCAGCCTCGCAACGTTCGGTGCGGGGTTTCTCGTACGACCGCTTGGCGCGTTGTTCTTTGGCCGGCTAGGTGACCGGATCGGCCGGAAATATACCTTTATGGCAACCATCGTTCTGATGGGCGTCGCGACCGTTGGTGTCGGGCTCCTGCCTTCGTTCGCAAAAATTGGCATGCTGGCGCCGCTGCTGCTGGTCTGCCTTCGGCTGTTGCAAGGTTTTGCGCTAGGTGGTGAAACGGGCGGAGCGGCAACTTACCTGGCCGAACATTCCCCGGCTGGTCGCCGTGGCTTCTATACGAGCTCGCTGCAAACCACCGCAACGCTTGGATTGCTGACATCCATCGCAGTTGTTAGTGCGAGCCGCGCGCTAATGGACGATGCATCGTTTCAGAGTTGGGGGTGGCGTGTGCCTTTCCTGGTCTCGCTGGTGTTGTTGGTGATCTCCGTTTACCTGCGTACCAAACTAGCGGAATCACCGACATTCCAGAGCATGAAGCACGCGGGAACGCTGTCGAAATCGCCAATTAGCGAGAGTTTCGGCAAGTGGGAAAACCTGAAATACGTGCTCATCATGCTGTTCAGCACGGCTTCCGGCGTGGGCGTCGTGTTCGGGACCGGGCACTTCTACTCGATGTATTTCCTCCAGAACACGCTAAAAGTCGCACCCAATACGGTGAACCTCTATCTGGCTATTGCGCTGGTATGTGTTTTTCCGTTCTACCTGATCTTCGGCTGGCTTTCGGACCGCATCGGCCGCAAATGGATCATGATGGCGGCCTGCCTGCTGCTCGCGGCAACGACGCAGCCCATCTTTCACGCGCTGACCCACTACGCAAATCCAAAGCTTGAAGCTTTTCAGAATAGCTCGCCCGTCATCGTTCACGCGGACGACTGCCACTTCTCGCTTTTCTCGGCACCAAAAACCGATTGTGACCGTATCCGTTCTTTCCTGAGCGCATCAGGCGTCTCGTACCAGCAAACGCCACTGCAAGCAGGGGAGTCGGCCACTACCAGCATTGGCGGCGCTACGGTGCATGGCAGCGACCGGCACGACATGGAGAAGGCATTGCTCGCAGCAGGCTGGGTGCAGCATGCTGACCCGGCGCAGATCAATGCTCCTATGGTCGTCTTCCTGATGTGGCTGCTGATCGTGTACTTGGCGATGGTCTACGGCCCGATGGCGGCGTTCATGGTCGAATTATTTCCTGCGCGAATCCGCTACACGTCGCTGTCGCTTCCATTCCATCTCGGGTCCGGCTGGTTTGGCGGAATGCTGCCGTTCGTTGTCTCAGCAATGGCAGTCGCGAACGGGAACGTTTACTTCGGCCTCTGGTACCCGATTGTGATTGCAAGCATCTCTCTCATCGTCGGCGTGCTCTTCGTTCCCGAAACGTTCCGCCGGGACATCTCGCAGTAGTCAAGGTATCCACCTGTCGCGAAGCATCTTCCCATGCAACCGCGCCTGGGGAGGGCTTCGCCTAACTTCATATATAGGGTTTAGCGATGAAAGCACCATGGGCCGTTGCTGCGACGGCATGTTCGTTCGCGGCTGCCATTCCGGCAAATGCGCAGTCTTCAGTACAGCTCTGGGGAGCACTGGATGCCGGGGTCACAATGGTCACCAACCAAAAGGGTGGTCACAACTACGCGATGGACAACGGCATCGCGATGCCGAACCTGTGGGGTCTGCGCGGCACCGAGGATCTTGGCGGCGGTAACAAGGCAATTTTTGAATTGACCGACCAGTTCAATCTTGGAACCGGCGCAATCTTCCCCACGAACGGTGGCGGTCTCTTTAGCCGCAACGCGTATGTGGGGCTATCCAATGACCAATACGGAAAATTGACGTTCGGCGAGCAGTACGATTTCATGATCGACGCATTGCTGCGTTTTGATAACTCCGTCTACATTGCAGGGCTGTATGGCTTTCGCGAGGGTCCGTTCTCGGGCTTGGGCATCCCCGGAAATCCCTCTGGAAACGCGAATTTTGACCGTATGTCTGGCACTGCTATCTCCAACTCGGTGAAATACACGACGCCAACGTACGATGGATTCTCTGCCGGCGCGCTGTACAGCTTCGGCGGCGTGCCCGGCGCAATCGCGCAGAACGACGGTAAGAGCGTTGGAGCAAATTACGCAAATGGCCCGTTTTCGGCCGGCTTGGCATACACGTACCAACGGTACGCACAACTCGCTAACGGGATGGCGGGGATCAGAAATTTCGGCGCCGGCGGGGAGTACAAGTTTGGGCTGGCGGCAGTCAGTGTGCTGTACACGAACACGAAAAACACCGCGAATAATGCAACCATTAACGTGTACCAGGTCGGAACCCGATATCAGTTCACGCCTGCTCTGTCAGTCGGCGGAGATTACGAGCTGATGAAAGGTAACGCTGTGCTTGCGAGTGACAAGGCAAACCAGTTCTCGCTCGGCGTTCGTTATTCGCTTTCCAAAGGCACGGTCGTGTATACGGAAGCCGTGTACCAGAAAGTGAGTGGTGACAACAACCCGCAGGCTTGGATCATGGCGGTATCGAGCGCGTCGAGCAACGACAAGCAATTGCTTATGCGCTTGGGGATATTGCATCGGTTCTGAGCGAGCAGGTTGTCGGCACGAGGTGCCGGTCACTCAGTCGAAGTGCTTGAGCAGTGTGCGGCCGTACTGGTTATTACCCTCGACCAGTTGCATCATCATGCGGACGAATTCAATTCGCTCGTTTGGATTCAGCGGTGCAAGAAACTGTACCTGTGCTTCGCGCATGCTTTCATACATATCGTTCATCACGCGGCGGCCCTTACTACTGATATTCGCAATTTTTTGACGTCCATCAATGGGGCTGGGCTCTCGCTTGACGAGCCCACGTTCCTCAAGACGCCGCAGAACGTCGGCCATCGTAGTGCGGTCGACTCCCACTTCAGCGCACAGTGACGTCTGGTCGAGTCCGGGACGCTCGCTCAGGGTCGTCAGCAACCCGTACTGAACCGGAGTGATTGCGAAGTCCTTGCAGCTTTCAAAAAACAGCGCGAGGTGGATCTGATTGAGGCGCCGGATCAGGAAGCCTGGTCGCTGCCACAAGTGACCGGTCTCTATCGTCGATCCTGAAACGGCGGTCTTTTTTTCGACAACTGTGCCCATATTCATCCTTTCTGAAAGGTCATTCTTCGGAACAAGTGTAACCGCTGTCTGCCGATGGCTTCTTATAGCTGTCGCATCGCGCGGAAAGGAGAGATCAAAATCTGTTTGCCTGCTGTCCCAAGTGACGAATAGAGGGAAAACCACTGTTGCATTCGGATTTTTTTCGAGATAAAACGTATCTGTCAGTACACTGATGTTTTCCTGGCACGTCGTCAGGCTTGCACCGTCGGCAGATATTTTCCTAATTTTAAAAGTTAACTTAAGAAACGTCACGCAAAGGATTTCGGCTTTTATATTGTCAGTATGCTGAATAAATGAAATATGTTCAGTGTGCTGATGATGAAAGTTGGTAGTTTTGCCAGACGTAAACTTCTACATGTTTGGAGCCAGAATGAGCGCAACCCCTACCCAATCGAATGAGGCTGTCCCGAGAGGGCAGTCGATGTCGTGGAACGACATCAAGACCCTGACACTGGCCTCGCTGGGCGGTGCGCTCGAATACTACGATTTCATCGTCGCCGTGTTCTTCACGAAACTGCTCGCCACAGTGTTCTTTCCTCCGCATACACCGGAATGGCTCGCACAGTTGGAAGTGTTCTGTATCTTCGCCGCCGGCTATCTTGTGCGCCCAATTGGGGGCATCTTCTTCGCCCACTTCGGTGACCGGATCGGGCGCAAGAAGATGTTTGCGCTGAGCCTGTTCCTGATGGCGTTCCCGACCCTTCTGATCGGTCTTCTTCCGAGCTATGCGACGCTCGGCATGGTCGCGCCGCTACTGTTCCTGCTGTGCCGGATGCTCCAGGGCCTGTCGGTGGGTGGTGAAGTGCCGGGCGCCTGGATCTTCTGCTCTGAGCACGTGCGGCGTGACCGCGTGGGGCTTGCGTGCGGTTTGCTGATGTCGGGCCTGTGCACCGGGATTCTGCTCGGTGCGCTAAGTGCGAAGTTCCTGATGGGCAATCTCGACGCTGAGAGCCTCAAAAGCTGGGGCTGGCGGGTGCCGTTCATCGCCGGCGGTATTTTCGGCCTGATCTCCGTCTACCTGCGCCGCTATTTGCAGGAAACCCCGGTCTTCGAGGCACTCAGAGCCAAGCGTGTAGTTGACTCGCGCATGCCTCTGTCGGTTGTGCTCAAGGAGCACCGCGGCGCAATTGGCGTATCGTTTTTGGCCACGTGGGTTTTCTCGGGCATCTTCGTGCTGTATTTCCTCTACACGCCGACGTTCCTGCAGTCGCAGTTTCACTATGAGGCGAAAGCTGTCTTCACCAACAACTCCTGGTCGATCTTGGGGCTGATCATCGGCAGCACGGTCGCAGGCTGGGCCGCAGACAGGATTGGCGGTGGCAAGGCTTACGCGCTGGGTAGCCTTGCCATGCTGGCGGTAACGGGCGCCTTCTACTTCGCACTGACTTCCGGAAGTAGCGCGGTGTGGCCGCTCTATATCACAGGCGGCTTCCTGATCGGTACTATCACGCTCGGGCCGTACATCATTGTGAAAAGCTTCCCGCCTGAAGTCCGCTTCACGGGCTTTGCCCTGTCGTACAACACTGCTTACGCCATCTTTGGCGGGACTGCGCCCGTAGTGGCCTCATACATGGTGGGCCGCCAGGGCATCCTCATGGCGCCCGCCTGGTATATCGCCGCACTCTGTGTGCTCGGCGTCATCATCGGCCTCACCTGGCGCGCCCCGGTCCACGCCGACGTCGCGTTGCGACATTGAGATAGGGGCGGCATGGGCAGAGAGCGTTTCCACAGTGTTTTCTGAATGACACTCCGTCTTTGTCGCACCCCGGGACTCCCACGCAAGCCTTGATCATGGACAGCGTAGACCTTGAAGTGTTGAAGAGCAGTGCGCAGTGGATTGAAGCAGGAGGTCGCGCGCTGCTTGTCACTGTGGTCAAAACCTGGGGATCATCGCCGCGGCCAGAGGGGGCGATGCTGTCTGTCCGTGAGGACGGACAGGTAGTCGGTTCGGTGTCAGGTGGGTGTATCGAAGACGATCTGATTGATCGTGTGCGCCGGCGTGGTAGAGAGTGAACCAAACCGTGGGAGGCCATTTCCGTCGACACGACGGCCGCCATAGACGGCAAGACGGCGGCGTACCCGATGGGATATGCCGCTTGAAATCTGCGAAGTTTCCACCGAGAAGAGCCCAGCAAGGCCCCGCGGCACGCTCGCTGTATCAGCACGCTGGCGACGTTGCCAACTGATTGGAGTTGCTATGCGACTGATCATCGAGGCCCGCTTGGAGGCGGGGGAAACGAGTGAGACTAAAGCGACGACCGTTGCTGTGGTGGAACGAAAGGACCGGAGCGTCGCCGACCTGGGACTTACACTTGCCGAAGGCCGCGCCTTGCTCGCTGAGGTTCAATCGTTGCTGGTGTCAGAGCAGACTGCTGGGTGGATGGAAAGCCAATTGGCTTGCGATCGTTGTGGCTCGACGCTGGCGCACAAGGATGCCCGGTCGATCGTGGTGCGAACCGTGTTTGGCAAAGTCGACGTGCCGAGTCCGAGGCTTTGGGCGTGCAACTGCGCGGCAAAGCAAGGTCAACCGCGCCGCTCAGTGAGTCCGCTGTGTAAGGCCGTTCGCCAGCGGGTGACGCCGGAATTGGAGTACCTCCAGGCCAAGTGGGCCGCCCATCTACCTTACCGTCAGGCCACTGAGCTGCTTCGAGAGGTCCTTCCGCTGGACAAAGGGATTTCCTTCGGCAGTACTCGCCGTCGAATCCTCGCCGTCGGTAGCGCGCTGGACGCGCAGATCGAGCGCGATATCGCGTCTGGACCAAAAGCGCTCAGCGAAGAGCAGGTCCGCGAATCGACCACCGTAGGCTGCGTGAGCGTCGACTCGGCTTGGCTGAGCTTCAGCAGCAGCCCCAAGACCCGCAAAGCGGCGCGCGACCTTGCGGAGCTGAAATCGCCTTGGGCGCAGAACTTGCCGCGGGATCGACATGTCAACATCGTTGCGGGCCGTGCAACTCTTGCTGATCGCACCCCGCGTCTCTACGCGTACGTGCATAAGCTGGTGCCATCGGCGCCCGCGCGGCTGGACCAATTTCTCTTTGCAAGCGGCGTGGCTCCAGACGAGCGAGTCACCGTGATCAGCGATGACGCTGGCGAATTTGGCAAGGCTGTGGACGGCAGCCAGCTCGCCAGGGGAAGGATCCTGGACTGGTTTCACATCGCGATCAAGTTCAAGGCTGCCAAGAACTCGGTGTTAGGAAGCCAGACGATTGAGCCCGAAGAGCGAATCGCTGTGGAGACAGAGATCGATCACGCCAAGTGGCTGGTTTGGCATGGAAAGGGCCGACAATCCGTTTTCCGCATCAAAGCCCTGGACGCCACGCTGCTGGCAAGGGAAGGCTATGAGCACTCGACGTTGTACTGGAACCTGCGCCGCCTGTACTTCTACATCGAGCACAACACCGGTACGCTGGTGAACTATGGAATGCGCTATCACAAGGGGCTACCGATCAGCAGCAGCATTGCAGAGTCCGCGGTGAACCTGGTGGTCAGCCATCGCATGGCGAAGAAGCAACAAATGCGATGGACGGACGAGGGAGCGCATTGTCTGGCACAGGTCAGAGTTGCTGTTCTCAACGAAGAATTTTCGGTTAAGAAACTTGCCGTGTTGTCCAAGACTTCTGCAGCTCAAAACTCGCCGAATGCGCGCCGAGCGGCGTGAATTGAACTCCCACGGTTTGGTTCACTCTCACGCACTGCGCGCGGCCAACGCAGCGTATGCCCAGGAGCTCGATGCCCTTCGGCGCCAACTCGGCACGGCGCCTAAGACCGCTTCAAGGGCGACGATGCGGCGCGCCGATGCCGTCAGAAAGGGAAATTCAGCGGTTCGCAAGACGCGCGTATTGAAGGATCCGGCAGGATGAGTGAGGGCACCCTGATGCGTTACGATGAGTGCGCGTCGCCAGCAAGTCAGGGCAGTAATAATGCGTGAAGGCGGACAATCTGATGGATCTCGGCGAGTTGCGTTCTGAACTATGCAGCGCTCTTTCTCGAAGTGTTCGATTGCGTCCATTTCCTTGTATGACTCATGCGCACTGACGGAAGACTTCAGACGTAGTTGCAAGGATTTTATAAAGCCAGATACGCGAGCCAAAACGTAGAACGATTTAAACGACCAAACATGAGCAAATCGTCGCAGAAGAAAGATACCGTCCGCCCATCGCGCGATGGGCACGAATATCACGAAGCGTGGACGGCCCGAATGGCGATGCAGCTGCTGGCCGGCAAAGACGGGATGATTGGCATCGCAGTGGAAGGGATGGAGCCTGGGGACGAAGCCTCTGCAGCACAAGAGGCGGTAGACGTTGCTGACCTAACGCTTTACTACGGCAAATCCGCGAGCTTCGATGCCGCGGATGCCGTATCGATTGTGCAATTCAAGTACTCGCCTATTCGGCAAGATGTTGAATTCCGGGCGAGCGATGCGAAGAAGACCGTGACGAAATTTGCTATCGCCTATTCCAAGTCGATCGAGAAGTATGGCGCTAGTGAAGTTGAATCAAAACTCCGGTTTGAATTAGTCACCAATCGCCCGATATTCAAGGCTCTCGTTGAGGCGATAGAGGGTCTTGCAAACGGCGTGCGGCTATCTGAAGAAGTCGAGGAACAGGCTAGACAACTAAAGGTCGCCACCGGGCTCGGCGGTCAAGTGCTAGCTTCTTTCATGAGGAAGCTGGTGATCGTCGGTAGCTCGGACAGCCTCACAACGACGAAAAGCGATTTGGCCATGCGGCTCGTCGACTGGACGGCCGGCTCGGATCTGCGCGCAAAAGCACTGCTTGGATCGATGCGGCAGATGGTGCGCGACAAGGCAGGCGGGAAGGGCGCCGGACAGAACGTGATCCGACTGACGGACGTCCTTGCTACTTTGGAAATTGCACAACCCGAAGATCTGCTTCCGTGCCTATCTGCTCAAGGGAGATTTCCTGACAACGGAGGGAATCCTCAAATATCTGAGTCGGCACAGTCCGGGGCTCCATGTCGGCGGAAAGACCGCTCTCGATTGGCAAGGCGTGCGCCACAATATCGCGTTCCGGCCTCGGATCACGTTATGGGGAATACAGGCTTATCGCTTTCCACGGTGGGTCGAACAGCATATGCCTCATACGTATCAGACGACGCGGCTGTTTGATGACAAGTTCTCGCTGTCAGAAAATGTGAGACCTCCGCCTCTGAAAAGTCCGTCTGTTCTGGTTTCTATACCCGAGCTTGCGCTCCTTGAACTCGCCAGCGACATTGGCAAGCGAGGCGAAAAGGGACAATCTTTGGGGGAGGCGGTGGATCTAGCTGATTCGCTCCGTAATCTACGTACCGATCGCCTCATCGGACTTCTTCGGCGCTGCACGCGAGTCAAGGTGGTCAAGCTTGTACGCGACCTCGGCGAGAGCAGTGGACATGATTGGGGCCGCGACTTACAGGACATCGTGGATGCATTGAGTTCGGACCGGCGCTGGTCGAGGCTGGGAAAGGTCGGGCGACGGCTTACCCTGAAGCCGTGACGTTCCCTCAGAAAAAAGCTCACGCATCGACATGCGTGATCGTCCCATTGGTGTTCATCGCCCACGCTCCACACGTGCTTGCCTGGCAATGAAACTACGCCCAAACCCGACATTTCTATTTAGCGGAAACGCGACATCTGAACTTGGGACCTACACATCAAATGTTGATAATTTATGTTATGTCAAATACAAAATCGACATCCTTAAACATGCCTTTTGACGCCGCAACCCCACAACTTCTCGCCTCGAACAGTCGAACCGTGCCGTAAGCAGCACGGTCCTCACAGCGTCCTCGAGCCCGCGGCTTCCCACGGTTTTAGTCGAAGTGAATATATCGCGTGATCCTGTCGTATCTAGCCGATCGAAAACATCTGCTGGACGGAAGCGCGGCTTTGGAGTTCCCAGCTCCAAGACGACTCCACAGTCGCTCACACGTTCCGCCCACGCTCCAAGCCGCTGAACAATCATCCAACCAACCTACGCAGAAAGTCGCTCAGTTCTTAGACCTTATCTGCCCGCCAAGCCGCGTCAGTATCTGATACGCAGCAGTCACCCGTTGAGCGATGGGGTAATTCTTATTAGCGAGCATGACAATCCCCAATCTCCGCGCAGGAACAAAAGCGACGTAAGTTGCAAAACCATTAGTCGACCCAGTCTTGTTGATTAACGCATTCGCTTGCGGCTGCAGCGGAGGGTTAATTGCAGTCGCTTTCGTCGCTTGATAAGCCATGGCGTCGGAATTACCCGCCAGCAGCGTTTTCAGTTCCACGGGATACGGATACTGTTCCCATATCAGGTCCTGTGTGATTTCACCCGCCTTGAAATATCCGGTATGCGTGTCGTTGATCGCGCGCTGCAGATCGCTGTCAATCTTAATCATCTGCATGTTGGCAGCCACAAATCGAATCATGTCTGGCGCACTGGCTTTGATTCCATATGCTTCCGAAGAAAGAGCGCCCACACTCAGCCTGATCGGAGCGCCCTGCTTCGTGTAGCCTTGCGCATAGTCCTTCATCTCCGCCGGCACATTGATATAGCTGTGCGTTATTCCGAGCATAGGGAATAATTTCTTTTCGATAGCTTCATCGAAAGGCTCATTCATGCTCTTCGCGGCGATCATGCCCAGCATGCCAATACTCGGGTTCGAATACACCCTGTAGCTGCTGGGAGCGTAAGACGGTTTCCACTGCCGGAAATAATCCATCAGTTGATCGTCATTGTGAACAGCATCCGGCACCTGCAACGGCAAGCCGCCGGCGGTGTGCGTGCCCAGATTCAGCAAACTGACGCTATCAAAGTGGCTACCGCGCAGAGACGGCAAATATTTGCTGGTGCTGTCAGTCAACGCAAGGTTGCCCTTGACCTGAGCGTAAGAAGCCAACGTCGCCGTAAACGTCTTGCTAGCTGACCCAATCTCGAAAAGAGTTTTATCGGTAATCGGTTGCCGGGTTTTCAGTGATGCCACACCGTAGTTATAAACGTAACTCTCGCCATTGACGATCACTGCGACCGCCATGCCTGGAATCTGATTTTCCTGCATTAGCGGACGTATCACGCCGTCCATCACAGCAGCGATCTCTTTTCGTTTGTGACTACTTTCCCCGTATGTACTGGAAGCAATAAAGCAGGACAACACCAAAGTTGAAATCAAAAGGCGTTTGAAAAAACAGCGACGCATGCAATCTCCTTGTTAATAGCTTGGATACAGGGCGAAAATTATCTCGACCTTTCACATTGAAAATTGGATATTTTGAGCACCGCGTGAGCCAGGCATTAGCGCTTACCTAGGAAAACTGACGTTAAACGGCTTCCCGGGCGTGGACACCCAGGTTGCAATAACTGTCGCGCCTTGGAACCCAGCCTTGGTGACGTGAATCGCATTAGCCGGGATCTGGAAGCTTCCTCCCGCGCGAATGACTTTCGTCGGTTGGCCTTGTACCTGCAAGATTATCTCGCCTTTCACGACGTAGCAGACCTCGGGTCCCGTCGCCATGTGGCGCGGTTTTTCGGCTCCAGGCGGAAACTCGGACATTCCCATTCCCATCTCGCGATTTGTCCCGTTCACATTGACTCTTTCCAGCACCTGCGTCTCCTTCGCAGAGGGCGCCGCATAGGCGGTCGTCGCAGATTGCATTGCAATCAACAAGGCGCCAAGAACCCTGGGAGCAGAAAGACGCAATTTCACAAGTGTTCCTTCAGTTCAAAATCGAAACCACAACGACTGCAGCGGATCCAGAAAGGGTCATTGACCCCTGCTCTGCCGAGTAGATTCATGGGCGGAAATAACCAGTGCCGAGCAGAATATCGTCTCTTTGCGAGTCCTCTACAAGCGAGCATAATTTCTGTTTGGGTAAAGAAAAACTAATGTCATGTCCTCTATTCGTCCTCATCTTCCGTTGAACGCCTTGCGCGCATTCGAATCGTCGGCACGGCACCTCAGCTTCACGCGCGCTGCGCTCGAACTCAACGTGACGCAGGCTGCCGTCAGCCAGCAAGTTCGAATGCTCGAAGAGCGGCTCGGAACCACGCTGTTCAAACGTCTACCGCGTGGACTCGGCATGACCGACGAAAGCCGCGCCCTCCTCCCCGTCCTGAGCGACGCATTCGGTCGCATCGAGGGCGTGCTCAAGCAATTCGAGGGTGGGCATTTTCACGAAGTGCTGACGGTCGGCGTGGTCGGGACTTTCGCGGTCGGCTGGTTGCTGTCACGGCTCAAATCGTTTCGCGAGACACATCCCTTCGTGGAGTTGCGGCTCTTGACCCATAACAATCTGGTCGACCTCGCAGCCGAGGGACTGGATTTTGCAATCCGCTTTGGCGATGGAACCTGGCCTGCGACACACAACGTCATGTTGCTCGACGCTCCGCTGACCGTGCTTTGCGCACCCGACATTGCAAGAAGGCTTGCCACGCCGTGTGATCTTGCTAAGGAGACCTTGCTTCGTTCGTATCGCACCGACGAGTGGACTGGCTGGTTCAGCGCGGCCGGGCTCGATCCATGGTCGGTCAATGGTCCGGTTTTTGACTCGTCGCGCCTGATGGTGGAGGCCGCCGTACAAGGCGCCGGGATCGCACTGGCACCGCCTGCGATGTTTGCCCGTGAACTCCAGGCAGAATTGCTCGTTCGCCCTTTCGATACCGAAGTCAGAACGGGCAGCTACTGGCTATCATGGCTGAAATCGAAGCGCATGTCGCCCGCCACTGAATTGTTCCGTCACTGGATTGTCGCGGAAGCCGCCGATGGAACGACGGCCGAAAGTACGAGTACGAAAGAATCCCCGGCAATTTGACTGACCATTCGACCGTGACCCTCCTCCGAAGGAACCAGCCATGTTCTTGCCACAGGAAATCGTTCGTAAAAAGCGCGATGGACAAGCGCTCTCGCAGGAGGACGTCGCCGGTTTCGTGCGTGGCATTACCGAGGGCAGCGTAACCGAGGGGCAAGTCGCTGCCTTCGCGATGGCCGTGTATTTCAACGACATGAGCATCGACGAACGCGTGGCGCTCACGCTCGCACAGCGCGATTCGGGACAAGTGCTGCAATGGCGTTCGTTCGATCTGCCGGGTCCCGTTCTCGACAAGCATTCGACGGGTGGCGTCGGCGACCTGACGTCGTTGCTGCTCGGTCCTATGGTCGCGGCCTGCGGCGGCTTCGTGCCAATGATCTCCGGCCGCGGCCTCGGTCACACCGGCGGCACACTCGACAAGCTCGCCGCGATTCCCGGCTACAACATCGCGCCCGACGTCGATGTATTTCAGCGCATCGTGCGAGACACCGGCGTCGCGATCATCGGTCAAACGGCGCAATTGGCGCCTGCCGATCAGCGAATCTACGCCATCCGCGACATCACCGCGACGGTCGAATCGGTCGCCATGATCACTGCATCGATCCTCTCGAAGAAGCTCGCAGCGGGTCTCGAAGGCCTGACGATGGACATCAAGGTGGGATCAGGTGCGTTCATGCCGACCTACGAGAAATCGGTTGAACTGGCGAGAAGTATCGTCGATGTGGGTAACGGCGCCGGGTTGAAGACAACCGCCGCGCTGACCGATATGAACCAGCCGTTGGCGTGCTGCGCGGGCAACGCGCTGGAGATCCGGTGCGCGCTTGACTACCTGGCGGGGCGCGTTCGACCGGCGCGTCTACATGACGTCACGCTCGCGTTGGCCGCACAGATGCTCGTGCTCGGCGGTCTCGCCAATGATCTCGCTCAGGCTCGGGTAAAACTGAATGCGGTACTCGACTCGGGCGCTGCCGCGGAACGATTCGCGCGGATGATCAGCGCATTAGGCGGCCCGAGTGACTTGCTCGAAGTGCCCGATCGTCACTTGGGACATGCGCCAGTTGTCTTGCCCGTTGCCGCGCTGCGTGCGGGGCGTGTTGCGCATATCGAGCCGGGCAATGGGTCTGACCGTCGTTGGCCTGGGTGGCGGACGGCGCCGCCCCGAGGACAAAATTGATTATCAGGTCGGTTTGACGGAACTCGTCGAGCTTGGACAGCATGTCGATGCCGGCCAGCCGCTTGCGGTTGTGCACGCTCGGGACGTGGCGGCCGCACAAAGCGCCGCGAGCGAAATTCAGGCCGCGTATTCGTTCGCGGAGAACGGTCTGGCCGTGCCGCCGACCGTGTATTGCCTCATGGACCAGCCGCTTTAAAGCATGCTCAGCGCGGTGGCCAGTACCGTCTCTTTGAACTTCACCGGGTCTTTCGGCAGCGGTGAAAATACCGCCAGCAGGTGACTGTACGACACCGTCTTGCCAACGCCATTAGTTAGCATCGCGAACAATACATCCGGGTCGTTGGGCGGCAGTTCACCTGAATCGATTGCATCGGCGAGAAGGGGGACAAACACATCGTGGTAAGGACGCAGAAGACGGTCCATCAGTACATCCAGCCGCTCTCCCTGCTCGGTTGCCGTTGTCGAAAAAAATATCCCGACATCCGGATCGCTGAACACCTTGTCGATAAAAAGCGCCAGCGCCCGCTCGACGCGCTGACGTTTCGTCAGATCAGAAGTACGTAGCTTCCCCGTAGCTTCGATCATGGGTGTGGCATGCAGCGCTATCTGCTCGACAACTGCGATCCACAACGCCTCTTTCGAGCCAAAGTGATGCGAAATGAGCGCTGGATCCACACCCGAGTCCCGTGCGATTTCACGCACACTCGTCGACTCAAACCCGCGCTTGACGAACGCCTGCCGCGCGCTTTTGAGCAATGCGTCGGAGCCGGCGATCTCGCTGCAAGCGGGGCGTCCGCGCGAGCGTTTCTCCTTGCCGGCTTGCATTGGGCGTGAGGTTGAAGCTGTCATGATTCGATCCGAATTCTAAAGCTGTAAGGTGGGCCCGAAGTGTAACCGACGCAACGTGCCCTGCTTCTGCATCGATTCACGCGGCGTTTGACATCGACCGCCTGAGTGCCTACTATCTCACTAATTCATCACTCGTTGAATAATATTCCGTAACAGACGCTTCGCGCAATCGCCATTCAGCATGACGCGGTTGCCTCGTCGTGAGGCCGGGGATGCCCGGCTGTCCGGAATTTCTTGTAAAGGAAAGGTGAGATGCTCAAGCAACATGCCAGTGCATGGTCTCAAACCGTCGCGTTACTCGACAACACACGCGCCCAGCAAGCCGCCGATGAAGCCACACGAATTGCCCGGCGGCGCCCGGCAAAAACCATCTGGGCCGATCACGCAGCATTGACGGTCAGCGTAATCGAACTTCCCACTCCACGCACTGCCACGGTCTCATGGTGCGACCCCCTTTCAGGCTATTACGGGCATCAGACATGGCGCGTCGCATTGGCCAAGCAAGGTGGCGAATGCGTGGTCAGCGGCAAGTCCATCAAGCGGGGTGATTTCATCTATCGGCCGGCAACTTGTCAGCCACCGCCTGGCAATGCGGGCGCAATGATCATCGCGTCAGAGCTGGTGCCGCAAGGCACGAGCAGTCACTCATAACGTAAGCGTCCGCTCACGGGTTCTCGCATCGAAAACTCGCGGCGTTGTTGATGTTGCCCTTACCCATGTACCTCGGGTAACCGGGATAACGGCACAGCGGCCGGGTCCGGCCATTGGTCGCGCTCGCTATGTCGGTCCCGACCAGCGTCTCCGGCGCGATGTTCATCGTGACCCACCGGTCGAGCGCGCCCAGTTCGTCCCACGCGGGAATGAACACGCCGTTGCCATGCTGGAATCCCGGCACCATGTAAAGCCGCATGAAGGAATCGACAATACTCTGACCGTACTTCTCAACCAGCGATTCGTAGAAAGCGATGGTCTGGTTCGGGCTGATGACCTCATCGGCGAGACCGTGCATGGTGATCAGCTTGCCGCCGTGCCCAAAGAACGCTGACATGTCCGGGTTCATCGCCCCGACCGTCGCCGACAAATCGATCAGGCGAGACTTGTAGGTTTCCGGATTGTTGATGTCGAAACCGAGCGTGTTGAAGCGCAGGTCATGCGAGACGAAGTACTTCATGTAACTGTCGCCTTGCGCGAACAGATAGCCGTTGGCGTCGAAGCTTAACGGCTGCGTGAGCGCCGATGAATTGCCGAGTCCCAGACCGCTCGAAAAATCCACGCCCTGGAACACGTTGTAGCCGTAGTACTTCGTGACCCCATAGGCAAGTTCATACGGCAGCGTAAAACCATCGCGCAGAACCTCGAGCGTCGCAAGCTGCGCCTCGGACAAGCAACTGTCCCGTAAGGTTGGCCGTTGCCCGTTTGCGCATCGCAGTTGCGCGATGATTTGCGGTTCGCGTTCGCGGCAGGCCGCAACGTCCGAGACGATGCCGTCCACCACGCCGTCCAGCCCGTCGCATTCGTGCAGCACGGTTTCCACCACGCGTTTTTGCTGCACCGGTCCCACAAAACCACCGGGCGTCCCATACGCCGCCTGCCCTACTTTTACGCCCATCAGCCGCACGCCCGAAAAGTTGATCGCCGGTGCGTTGGCGATCACGCCGTCGTAGTCGTCGGGATATCTTTCGATCACCGTGAACGCTTCGCGGCCGCCGGTCGAGCCGCCGGCAAAGTAGGTTTGCTCGGGCTTGCGCCCATAGCCCATGATGATCAGCGCGAGCGCGACGTCATGCGTTTTCTTGAGATGACCGTATCCGAAGTTAATCACTGCTTCGTCGTTCATCGCGAAATCGGCGCGACCGGAATTCCCGACATGGCCGGAATCCGACCCGAAGGTCGCGTAGCCGTTGGCCAGCGGCGAAGCGTAAGGCGCAAAAGCCGTAGGCTCAGTGCCGCTCACGATCACGCCGTTATAACCACCGCCGCCCATCTGCAAAGCGCGACCGTTCCAGCGAGCCGGTAAATTCACTTCGAAGCGGATATCGGGCGTGGTGTCGAGTTGGGCCTTGATGACGCCGACCAGCCGGCAGTACTCGCCATTGCGGTTTTTCGGCGCGGCGGCCGCCACCACTGACGCGCTCAGGATGGTGGCGCCCCGGGTAGGCAAACCGATCACCGATGCCGGCACCGACTGGCCTTCCAGTTCGGCGCAATGCTTGACGACGTACGACGCGGCGCTCGCGTGGGTGCTGCACGCGAACAAGGCGGCAAAGAGAAGGAATGCACGCAGAAAAGGGGTTGTAGCTTGGGGCATCGCCTAATGAGTGAATTGCTGCGGTGCCTGACTGCAATCAGCTGCTATGCCAGGATTGGAGCGAAAAGCGGACAGCGCGTTCTTTACGGCACATTTGCCGCACAATTTCGCCGCACAATATATAAGAAGCGTCTTATTCGCAGAAATCCGATTGCCCTGGTTCGTTGCGTTTGCACAACCGGACGGCACGGTTTGCGCTTCGGCACTGCAGCGCAATTGATCCGATGAAACCCGCCCGCTTGTGTCAGCCGTTGCTGCACGCGCCATGCCAGGCCGGGCAACAGCCCCTTATTCGCCCGCCCATTCGCCCCTCAGATCGCTGTTCTGCAGAATTTCCAGCAATGTTTCGGCCGGGCGGCTCAAATGCTTCGCGCCCAACGCGATGAATTCGACCATCGGTAATTCGGGCAGCGCCGCGCGATTCACCGGCGGCGAAAGTCCTCTGCCCGCGAGGGAATGAGACCGCACGGTGAGCCCCAGCCCACCGCGCGCGGCGGCAATGCACCCCGCATACGAACTGCTCGTGCAGACCATTTGCCAGCGCGCGCCGACCGCGGCCAGCGAGTCTAGAACCACGGCGCGCGTGACGCTCGGCTCGGCGACGAGAATCAGCGGCAGCGGTTGCTCGAGGTCCACCTCGGTCCCCGTGAGCCCAAGCCATTCGAGTTGTCCAGAAAACAGCGGAATGCCGCGTGGATCTCCAATGCGCCGTTTGCCGATCAGCAAATCGATCGACCCTGCATCCAGCAACTCGTAGAGCCGCCCCGTCATGCCGATAGTGATTTCCAGTTCGACATCGGGATGGGTCCGGCGAAATGCCGCCAGCACGCTGGGTAAAGGGCCGAGTGCGAGATCGTCGGAGGAACCCAGGCGCACGCGGCCCCTGAGGCGCGGCGAGCGGAACTGCAACTCGGCGTGGGTCATCGCGTCCAGGATCATACGCGCGTGGACCAGCATGGCTTCGCCGTCCGCGGTGAGCGCGAGCGAATGGGTATCGCGTACGAGCAGCCGGCGTCCGACGTGTTCCTCCAGCCGCCGGATGTGCTCGCTCACGCTGGATTGCGTGAGACGGAGCTGGCGCCCGGCATCGGTAAAACTATGCGACGCGGCCACCGTCGCGAACGTGTTCAGCCAAACTGGATTGAGCATCATGCATTGTGATCGCTTTTCTCGATGATAGTCAACGCGGCCAGCGGGGTTCCCGATTACCAATTGGCGCCTTAAAATCGTCATATCGCGCGAACCCCACGCGACATACATGGTTTCCGCTGTAATCGATGACTTCTAAAAACTCCCACACGGCGCTCTTGTGGATCGTGGCGGTCGGCTTTTTCATGCAAGCGCTCGACACGACCATCGTCAACACTGCCCTGCCCTCCATTGCGCACAGCCTCCACGCGCAACCGCTCGCGATGCAGCCAATCGTGGTCGCGTACACGCTGACCATGGCGCTCCTCACGCCCGCATCCGGCTGGCTCGCCGACCGCTTCGGCACTCGCCGCGTCTACTTCGTCGCCATCCTGTTATTTGTCATCGGCTCAATGTGCTGCGCCCACGCGCAGTCACTGAATCAACTGATCATGGCGCGTGTGATCCAGGGAATCGGCGGCTCCATGCTGCTGCCGATCGGCCGGCTCGCCGTGCTGCGCAGCGTGACGGGCGATGCGTACGTTTCCGCGCTGGCGGTCATTTCAATTGCGGGCCAGGTAGGCCCGATCCTCGGACCGACGCTCGGCGGATGGTTCGTCGAATCATTCACATGGCACTGGATTTTCCTGATCAACGTGCCCATCGGCGCAGTGGGATTGTTTGCCGTGCACCGCTTTCTTCCCAACGATGCCATCACCGAGGCCGCGCCTTTTGACTTTATCGGCTGCGCGTTGCTGTCACTTTGCATGGTCGCGTTTTCAATGGCGCTCGACAGCCCCGCGCAAACCCACAAACTGCTGGTATCGGGCGGACTGTTCGTGTTGTCCGCGGTCGCGGCGCTTGCTTACGTTCCCTACGCCAAACGCCGGCGCGATCCGCTCTTCAAACTGTCCTTGTTCAGCGAACCGAACTTCAGCGTGGGCTTGATCGGCAACTTGTTATGCCGGATCGGATCGAGCGCGGTGCCGTTCCTCCTGCCGTTGCTGATGCAACTGCAACTCGGTTATACGCCGCTGCATTCGGGCTTGATGATGTTGCCCGCCGCGTTCGCCGGCACGGTTGCGAAGGGCTGGATTTCGCCGCTGGTGAAGCGTTATGGCTACGATAATTTCCTGCTGTGGAACACCATTCTGGTCGGGGCGTCGATAGTCGGCTTCGCTTCATTTTCGGTGAGCACGCCGCTTGCCATCGAGATCGCGATCCTCGCCGTATTCGGTGCATGCAATTCCATGCAGTTCGCCGCGATGAACAGCGTCACACTAAAGGGCCTGTCGATCAAGGACGCCGGCAGCGGCAACAGCCTCTTTTCGATGGTGCAGATGCTGGCCATTGGCCTCGGGGTGTCGATTGGCGGTGGCCTGGTGTCGGTATTTTCAGCGGACCTCGGCTCGGCGGCGCTCGCGTTTCGAATCGCGTTTGTCTGCGTGGGCCTCGTGACGCTGGCATCGGCTATTGTGTTCCGCTTCCTAGACGCCGTGCCTCCGCGCGCGGCGCCGCAGGCCGCAACCTTGTAGGCGCACGCATGCAGGCGCGCGCCTGAACGTTTAAGCTGAAGCACACTCAACACGCCCAAGGAGTTCGCCATGCAGTATCGTAGATTTGGCCGTACCGGCCTGAACGTCTCGCGTTTGTGCCTTGGCACAATGACCTTCGGTTTGCAGACTGAAGAGGATGTATCGCGCAGCATCCTGGATCGTGCGGCTGAAGCGGGTGTCAATTTTATCGACACCGCCGACGTCTATCCGCTCGGCAGCACGGAAGACGTGGCCGGGCGTACGGAGGAGATAGTCGGGCGCTGGCTGAAAGACACTCCCACGCGCCGCAGCCAGTTCATCCTGGCCACGAAAGCGGTCGGCAAGATGGGACCTGCGGCGTGGGACCAGGGCGCGTCGCGCAAGCATTTGCTGGACGCTATCGATGCATCGCTCAAACGGCTCAATACCGATTACGTCGACCTTTACCAACTGCATTCCGACGATCAAAACACGCCGCTCGATGAAACCCTGGAAGCGCTCGACACCATCGTGCGCCAAGGCAAGGCGCGTTACGTGGGAGTATCGAATTTCCTGGCGTACCGGCTCGCCACTGCGCTGGGCCGCTCGGATTTCTTGCGCGTGGCGCGCTTCGTTTCCGTCCAGCCGCGATACAACCTGCTGTTCCGGCAGATCGAGCGTGAATTGCTGCCGCTTGCCACCGATGAGCATCTCGCCGTGATCCCGTACAACCCGCTCGCGGGCGGTTTGCTGACAGGAAAACATAAGCACGATGCCGCACCATCAGAAGGCCGTTTTACGGCGATGGTCGGCAAAGCCGGCGCGACGTATCAACAGCGTTATTGGCATGAGCGCGAGTTTGAAACCATCGAAAAGTTGAAGAAGATTGTTGGCGCTACCGGTGAGTCGTTGACGAAGACGTCGGTGGCGTGGGTGCTGGCGAACCCGGCGATTACATCGGCGATTATTGGTGCGAGCCGGCCCGACCAGCTCACGGATACGCTGGCTGCAGTGGATCTTGTGCTGAACGACGAACTCAAGGCGCAGCTGGACGACGCGACGGTGGAGTACCGCTGGGGCGATGCCGCGCGGTAAGTAGTTCGCCGCTAGTACCTTGTAATGTCCCGCGTCTCCAGCACGCGGGACGCGCCACCTTCTTTGGCGACGGCGATCATCGCGCGGCCTAACTGGCTGGTCGTCGTTATCGCGTTCGGAAATGCGCGCCGCATAAGCGGAAACACGGGGCGCAGCAAAGAAATCGCCATCTGATATACAGCCGTCTTCGAGCGAATGCCGTCCATCGGCTGGATCATCCCGGGACGATACATATACGCAGCCTTGAACGGCATGCGTAGCAGCGCGTTTTCCGTGCGGCCTTTGACGCGCGCCCACATGCTGCGTCCGCGCTCGGTTGTATCCGTGCCTGCTCCCGTCACATACGAAAACGTCATGCCTGGATTGAGACGCGACAAGGTCTTGCCGACGGCGAACGTCAGATCGAAGGTGAGATGTGTGTAGTTGGCCTCGCTCATCCTGAACGACGACACGCCCAGGCAGAAAAAGCACGCATCGAAACCGCTGAGTTGCGATTCAGTCGAGGTGGGATCGAAGAGATCCTTATGCACGATCTCGGTGAGCTTTGGGTCCTGCTGACCCGCCGCATTGCGTCCCACCGTGACCACTCGTTCGATATCCTTATCAAGCAGGCATTCGCGCAATACGCCTTGCCCGACCATTCCTGTCGCGCCAAAAATAAGCACTTTCATGATTTTCCCGGCCAGGACGCGCCTGTCAGTTTCACCGATACATCCCACAGTTTAGCGGCAACCGCGGTGTCCTTTGCCTGGGGAGAGATGCGTGCCTCGGCGGGCGCGCCGGTCATCTCCTGGAAACCCTTTGGACCGTAATAAGCGGCTGGCTGTGCCTCGGGTGAGGTGGCGGCCAGCAGCGTGGGCAACGCGCCTTCTGCCGCGCTATGGCTCAGGAACGGCATCATCGCGCGGCTGAGCATTGCTAATACGCCCGCATTGCCCGGCCCGTTTGCAATGAGATCCGTCCGTGCAAAACCCGGATGTGCCGCGTTGCTCATGAGGCCCCAGCCGCTTGCGTCGCTGCGGCGTTGCAATTCCAGTGCAAACATCAGCATGGCGAGCTTGGACTGTTCGTATGCCGGCCACGCTTTATACGCGCGCTCGCCTTGCAGGTTATCGAAAGCAATTTTTCCTCGCCGATGCGCAATGCTGCTCAGGTTCACCACGCGCGGCGCGGCGCTCTTCTGCAACAAGGGCAGCAATTGCGCGGTCAGCGCGAAGTGACCGAGATAGTTGGTGCCGAACTGACGCTCGAAGCCATCGGTGGTTGTTTCGTGCTTGGGCAACATCATCACGCCGGCGTTGTTCACGAGCAGATCAATCGCCGAGCCTTGGTCAAGCAGGTGTTGCGTCGCTTTAGAGATCGACGCGAGGCTTGCGAGATCGATGGCTTCAAAACGGATTTGGGCATTCGGTACTTCGCGGCGAATGCGTTCAAGCGCGATTCGCCCTTTCGCGTCGCTGCGCCCGGTCAGTATCACTTCGGCGCCGGCCCGGGCCAGTTCAAGCGATGTCTCGTAACCTAACCCGCCGGTCGCGCCAGTCACCAACGCGCGTTTGCCCGATTGCGAGGGAATGTTGGCCGTGGTCCATGTGCTCATGTGCTCGTCCTCCAAGTGTTTTTGCGTGAGTAATCAGTCATTAAAACGGGCAAAAAAACGAACGACGAAATGTGCCCGCTTGATCCATCCGTCATTCAACTACGTGCGTTACGGGCGATACCGTTCCAGAACACGTCGAATCCAATCTTCCGGTACCGACCGGCATCTGCCGGACAAACCGTCATGAAGGCCATGGTGGTTTCGGCCATCGACTTCATGCTGGCCGCAATAAACGCGACCGGATAATCCTCCAACACGCCTGTATCGATACTGTGTTGTGCAAGCGCCTCAATCTCGGCAAACGGTTCATAACCGACTGCCTTCGACTCTTCAGTGACCGTATCCGCCACCGATAACTGATCGAGCACATTCAGGCGCTGCGGATTGGCGACACCCCAGTCCACGAATGCGTCCCACAGATATTCCAACCGGTCGCGCACCGGTCCCGTGCGCGGAAACCGGGTCATCAGGGCGTCGGCGAGATCAAGCTTGATCGAGCGGTATAGCGCGTTCACCAGCTCGTCCTTCGTGCGGAAGTACGTGAACAAAGTGCCTTCCGCGACGCCAGCCTGCTTCGAAATGGCCGATGTCGGCGCAGCCGCCAGCCCGCGCTGGGCAAAAACCTGTTCCGCGGCGAGCAGCAGCGCGTTGTGTTTGTCGTCGCTTTTGGGTCGGGCCATCTTGCTTGATCGAATCAATGTGATTAATGAGTGAATACTCAATTATACTTTTTTTGAGATGAGAGGTGGGCAGCAGCAGGCACCTGGCCCTTGGCGCTAAAAAATAAGCTTACAAAACCGGCGAGATGGACCAAAACTTGCTCATGCTAGCATCCGGCAATTGCATCAGTCAGGGTGACCAGGCGTTGAAACTCGCGCTCATTGCCTGGACTCCGTTTCACTTCAGGGATCTCATGAATAACAGCACGGTTCATCAAAACTTCTTCCACCTCTTGCTGTTCGTGGTCACGGTCGCGCTCTGCTGGATCTTGCTGCCGTTCTTTGGCGCGATCTTCTGGGGAACGATTCTCGCCATCCTGTTCCAGCCGTTGCAGCGTTATCTCGCCGCGAAATTCGGCAAGCGGCGCAATCTGGCGGCGTTCGCCACGCTGGGTTTGACGATCGTGATCGTGATCCTGCCGCTCAGCTTCGTCGCGGCCACGCTCGTCCAGGAAATCGGTCTCGCATACGCCCAGGTCAAGGCGGGTCAGCCCAATTTCACGACCTACTTCCAGCAGGCCATTCACGCGCTGCCGAACTCGGTGCAGACACTGCTTGGCCGTTTTGGTCTCACCGATATCCCGAGCATTCAACAACGCCTGACCAGCGGCGCGGCTGCGATCAGCCAGTTCGTGGCTTCGCAGGCGTTGAGCATTGGCCAGAACACGTTCCAGTTCGTGATCAGCTTCGGCGTGATGCTGTATCTCGTGTTTTTCCTGCTACGCGATGGTGGCGAGATCGGCCGGCGTATTCGCCGCGCCCTGCCCCTGGACGATGAACCGAAGCAGCACCTGATCGCCAAGTTCACCACGGTCGTCCGTGCAACGGTGAAGGGCAATATCGCCGTGGCGGCCGTTCAGGGTTTTCTCGGCGGCATGATCTTCATGTTCCTGGGTATCCAGGGCTCCCTGCTGTGGGGTGTGCTCATGGCGTTTCTGTCGCTGTTGCCCGCCATTGGCGCTGCGCTGGTCTGGGCGCCGGCAGCCGCCTATTTCCTGCTTACCGGCGATATCTGGCGCGGCGTGATCTTGATCTTGTTCTGCGTGGTGGTGATCGGCTTGGTCGACAACGTGCTGCGCCCTATCCTGGTCGGCAAGGATACAAAGATGCCTGACTGGGTGGTCCTGATTTCCACGCTCGGCGGAATGGGATTGTTCGGGATCAACGGCTTCGTGATCGGACCGCTGATCGCCGCGCTGTTCATGGCAAGCTGGGATTTGTTCACGCAAGACGAAGAAGCCAGGAAAATCGATAAGGTTTAAGGTTTTCGTCCGGCTCAATAAAAAACCGGCTCGCTGAGTGAATCAGCTAGCCGGTTTTTTTATACCCTCAATAAACGAACTCAGCGTTTCTCCGCCCCGGTATATTTACAATCGAAGCGCTTTCTCACGGTTCCATTTTCATCGACGCTTTCAAGATACACGTCGAATTGCCACAGCCGCGCCATGTGCTTGAGAACCTCTTCGCTGTCATTGGTGAGGTGACGGTTATCGGTCATGAAATGGCGTAGCGTCAGGCTCCGATCGCCACGTGTATTCACCGAATACACCTGAATATTCGGCTCACGATGATGCATGTCGTACTGCCGCGACAAAGCCTGGCGAACGTAGCGGTACCCGCTGTCGTCGTGAATAGCCGACACTTCCAGCGAGTCGCGCATATCGTCGTCGAGAATCGAGAACAGACGCATTTCGCGAATCAGATGCGGCGACAAATACTGCGCAATAAAACTCTCGTCCTTGAAGTTGCGCATGGCGTAATGCAGCGCCTCAAGCCAGTCACTGCCGGCCAGCTCCGGAAACCATTCGCGGTCTTCATCGGTTGGGTGTTCACAGATGCGGCGAATATCGCTCATCATGGAGAAACCCAGCGCGTACGGATTGATACCGCTGTAATACTGCTTCGTCACCGGCGGTTGATAGACCACGTTGCTGTGCGAATGCAGGAACTCCATCATGAAACCATCTTCCAGACGGCCTTCCGCATACAGTGTGTTGAGCAGCGTGTAATGCCAGAACGTAGCCCATCCTTCATTCATGACTTGCGTCTGCCGCTGCGGATAAAAATACTGGCCGACCTTGCGGACAATGCGAATAACTTCCCGCTCCCACGGCTCGAGCAGCGGCGCATTTTTCTCCGCAAAATACAGCAGGTTTTCCTGCGGTTCCGGCGGATAACGGCTTTCAATTTCCTCGGTCGTCGTCGCCTTTTTGTTCGGCAGCGTGCGCCAGAGTTCATTCACCTGCGATTGCAAATACGCTTCACGTTCGCGCCGCGCGGCCATTTCCTTCGCCAGCGATAATTTCTGCGGCCGCTTATACCGGTCGACGCCGTAATTCATCAGCGCGTGACACGAGTCGAGCAGTTCCTCTACCCGGTCAATGCCATGACGCTCCTCGCATTCCGCAATGTAATTCTTCGCATAAACCAGGTAATCGACAATGGCATGCGCGTCCGTCCACAGCCGGAACAGGTAGTTGCCCTTGAAAAACGAGTTGTGCCCGTACGCCGCGTGCGCGATGACGAGCGCCTGCATCGTCATCGTGTTTTCTTCCATCAGGTACGCAATGCACGGATTCGAGTTGATGACGATCTCGTACGCGAGACCCATTTGCCCACGCCGATAACTCTTCTCGGTGGACAGGAAGTGCTTGCCGAACGACCAGTGCCGGTAGTTCACCGGCATGCCGACCGACGCGTACGCGTCCATCATTTGCTCGGCGCTGATGAGTTCGAGCTGGATCGGGTAGACGTCGAGCCCGTAACGCTGCGCGACACGGGCAATCTCGGTGTCGTATTCCTCGATCAGCTCGAAGGTCCAGTCCGATGGACACGGCAACGGCCTTTTTTCCGCCACGTTCATGGTGTCTCCTTCCGACGCCGGGCTTTTGCGAGGCTTCCTGGACTTTTGTGGCGCGCTGTCTTGTGCTTTCAGTTCTTCGCCAGGTTTGAGGTGATACCCACGTGCTTCGTTGTCCAAATGCCGTGTTGTCATGCAGCCGCCTGTTGTTTCTCAAACAATTCGCGAAAGACAGGATAAATATCCGCAGCCGATTCAACTTTCTTCATCGCGAGTTCAGGCGCGCTTTGTTTCAGATGAGCATATTCCACCCAGAGATTCTGCTCTTCAGGCGCCACCTGAATATAAGCAAAATAGCGCACCTTCGGCAAAATGTCCTCGGCGAGAAGCTTGCGGCACTTCGGCGAATCGTCAGTCCAGTTGTCGCCGTCCGACGCCTGCGCACCGTAGATATTCCACTCCGTGGGTGAATACCGTTCATCCATGATCTTCTTCATCAACTCGAGCGCGCTCGACACGACCGTGCCGCCGCTCTCGGTCGAATGAAAGAAAGTCTCTTCGTCCACTTCCTCGGCGCGCGTGTGATGCCGGATGAAAACGACTTCAATCTTTTCGTAATTCCGGTTAAGGAACAGATACAGAAGAATGAAGAACCGCTTCGACAGATCCTTGCGCTGCTCGTCCATGGACCCGGACACGTCCATCAGACAGAACATCACGGCCTTGCTGGAAGGCGTGGGCTGCTTGGTCCGGTTGACATACCGCAAGTCGAACGGGTCGATGAAAGGAATGCGCGTGATGCGCCCTTTCATGATCACGATATCGGCTTCCAGCCGCGCGATTTCCTCGGGATCGCCTTTCTCGTCCAGGAGCACTTCCAACTGACGCTCCATCTCGTGCAACTGACGCGATAACGGCGACCCGAGCGCGATCCGCCGTCCGAGCGCACTGCGCAGCGAACGGACGACATCGATATTGTTTGGCGTTCCTTCAGCCGAAAAGCCCGCCCGAACATTCTTCCATGTGGGCACGGCGGCTAATTGAGTTTTGACGAGACGCGGAAGCTCGAGGTCATCGAAGAAATACTGCATGAACTCTTCACGCGACAATTCAAACACGAAGTCGTCCTGCCCTTCGCCCTCGTTGCTCGCGGTCTTGCCACCGCCACCGCCGCCGCCATTCGGGCGCGCGATCTTGTCGCCACGAATGTATTCGGCATTACCCGGATGCACGAGCTCGCGCTTTCCGCCAGGGCCATGCCGGAACGACGGTTCGGCAATGTCCTTCTTCGGAATCGTGATGCTTTGCGTGCTCTGGATGTCTTTGATGCTTCGATCCCGAACGGCATCCGACACCGCCCGGCGAATATAGTTTTTGACACGACGCAAAAAGCGTTCGCGGTTGGCAATGCTCTTGTTCTTACCGGCTAACCTGCGGTCGATGATTTGATGCAGCACATCCAGTCTCCCGCGTAATTGGCGAGGAAGCGAAGCGCTGGCGGTCTGAACCGCACGCGGCGGCGCAAGACCGTAAGGCACTCGCCAAGATGTTCGCGTCCGCTGCAAGAGGCCAGCATCACGCGAACGTATGACTATAAAACTGACAACACAACTACGATTCAATCACGTTTTACGGGGCTTCGCTGAGAACTCATTCATCTCCCTGTCGAAAATCATTAAAAACGATCAAAAAACGCACTTGCACAGACAGCATTACAACGACGCATCAGGACGACTTACGCACCCGCAGATACCAGTCGCAGAGCAGGCGAACTTGCTTCGGCGTGTAGCCCTTCGCGACCATGCGGTTGACGAAATCTTCATGCTTGCGTTGTTCTTCCGCCGATCCCTTGGCATTGAACGAGATCACCGGCAGAAGTTCTTCGGTATTCGAGAACATCTTCTTCTCGATCACGACGCGCAACTTCTCGTAGCTGATCCACGCCGGATTCTTGCCGCCATTCGCAGCCCGCGCCCGCAACACGAAGTTCACGATCTCGTTGCGGAAGTCCTTCGGGTTGCTGATGCCAGCCGGCTTCTCGATCTTCTCGAGTTCCGCATTCAGCGAAGCGCGGTCAAAACTTTCGCCGGTATCGTGATCACGGAATTCCTGGTCCTGGATCCAGAAATCAGCATAAGTCACATAACGGTCGAAGATGTTTTGTCCATACTCCGAATATGACTCGAGGTACGCGGTCTGGATCTCCTTGCCAATGAACTCGGCATACCGCGACGCCAGCACGTCCTTGATGAACGACAGGTACTTCTGCTCCGTTTCCGGTGGGAACTGCTCGCGTTCAATCTGCTGTTCCAGCACGTACATCAGGTGCACCGGATTGGCCGCGACTTCCGTGGAATCGAAGTTGAATACGCGAGAAAGAATCTTGAATGCGAACCGGGTGGAAACGCCGTTCATGCCTTCATCGACGCCCGCAAAATCGCGGTATTCCTGGAACGATTTTGCCTTCGGGTCCGTGTCCTTCAGGTTGTCACCGTCATAGACCTGCATCTTCGAAAAGAGGCTGGAATTTTCCGGCTCATGCAGGCGCGTGAGCACCGCCATTTGCGCCATCATCTTCAACGTACCCGGCGCGCAAACAGCGTTCGTCAACGAAGAATTACGCAGCAGCTTCTCGTAGATCTTCATCTCTTCGCTATAGCGCAGGCAGTACGGCACCTTGACCACGAAGATACGATCGAGCAGTGCTTCGTTGTTCTTGTTATTGCGGAACGTCTTCCATTCCGACTCGTTCGAGTGAGCCAGGACCACGCCGTCGAACGGAATTGCACCGAAACCTTCCGTGCCCTTGAAGTTGCCTTCCTGGGTCGCAGTCAGCAGCGGATGCAGCACCTTGATCGGCGCCTTGAACATTTCGACGAACTCGAGCAAGCCCTGGTTCGCGAGACACAAACCGCCGGAATAGCTGTATGCGTCAGCGTCGTCTTGCGAGAAGGTTTCGAGTTTGCGGATGTCCACCTTGCCAACGAGTGACGAGATGTCCTGATTGTTCTCATCACCCGGTTCGGTCTTGGCTATACCGATCTGGCGCAGGATGGAAGGATAACGGCGAACGATGCGGAACTTGCGGATGTCGCCATTGAATTCGTGAAGGCGCTTGACGGCCCACGGGCTCAGGATGCTCTTGAGATACCGGCGCGGAATGCCGTATTGCTCTTCGAGGATTGGGCCATCTTCGTCGTAGTCGAACAGCCCAAGGGGTGATTCGTTGACAGGTGAACCCTTGATTGCATAGAACGGAACACGCTCGGCGAGTTGCTTCAAACGTTCGGCAATAGATGACTTGCCACCGCCCACCGGCCCCAGCAAATAAAGAATCTGTTTCTTCTCTTCAAGACCCTGAGCAGCATGCCTGAAGTACGACACCACTTGCTCGATCACTTCCTCCATTCCGTAGAACTCACGGAATGCCGGATACACCTTGATGACCTTGTTTGCAAACACACGCGATAAGCGCGGGTCGGTGCGAGTGTCGACGGACTCCGGTTCCCCGATTGCCGACAACATCCGTTCGCCCGCTGTTGCATACGTTGCAGGATCGTCTTTGCAGAGCGCGAGATACTCTTCGAGCGAGAATTCCTCCTCGCGGGTTTTTTCGAAGCGGGTCGCGAAACTGCTGTAGATATCCATGCTACCTCCTCGCCGAAGTCAGAAAGCAATGTGTGCGCGGCGCGCCTAATCAGAACAACATCGCTTCAGTTCATCCTAAACCTATTCGAATTTTTTTTCATGCAAATGCGTTGTTGATTTGCTTCGAAGTATTCCTAGCTTGGTGGAATATTTTCGTTCACCTACAATCAGTGTCCCGACTCGCGAAACGTTCTCCGTATTGGCTGCATAGCCTTGCTGTACAAGCCCCGGACCCATGCGGCATGCTGGCAGCCTAACCCCCTGACTGCTGCTGCCGGCGCTCAAGCGTTGCCCGCATTTATGCATTGAGCGCTTATGGTGCTGACGCGTTGCAGATAAGTGGCTGATATGCCGCATGTGTCCTGTAACCATGGTGCGCCACGCTGAGTTATCCCTGTGTTGTCCCCCGCTCATCCACATGCTCGTCCACAAGTTATCCACCGGTTATCCCACACCGGTCATCCGATATACGCGCCGTAGTGCCGGAACGATGCAACGCGTAATGCGTTTTTTTGACATCAGCATCTCCAATGTCATTCGGCAGCAGGCTAATGAACAGACTCGAACGTTATGCGCCTCTCTTACTAAACGACGCGCACCCACATCCGTTGACCGCTTATACCCCGGCAATATCCCGCCTATATACCCGTTCGGCAATCAGGGATTTAGACTCGAAAAAAAAGCACTCGGATGAGTGCTTTTTTAGATGTAACAAGCGCGCATGAATGTTTTCCGCACGCGCGGTCACCGTGTCCTGCAATGCTGCAACTAAGTCAATCCAGCGTCAGTTCAATATCGCCGATCCGGTCCACCCGGCCGCTGATCACCCCTGGCCCGTCGACCCGTCGCGCGCCAGTGTACGAGCCGGTGGTGATGGTCCAGAACGGCTGGACCGTGTGTCCGTGAGCACTGCAATGGTTGACGAACCACACCAGCAGTTCCCGTGGATCGCCGGCCGGATTGCCGATGCTCGGCGGCACGATCGAAACGCCATCGACGGACAGTTCAAGCAGCGGGGAAAGAAAATCGAAGTTAGGCGCAATCACGTCGTACGGCTCCATCTTGCCGACCACCAATGCCCCGTTGTTCTGCGAATCGGCAAGTTGTGCCAGCGTCGCAAGGTTCGGCCATTGCGCGAAGCGGCTATCGACCACCTCCAGCGCCACGGCCATGCTGCCGATCGCCGCAAACACTTCGCTGCGGCTGTAAGGTTCTTCACGCGGCGGTAACGCGGTCGAAAAACGGAACGCGATCTCCAGCTCAATCAGCGCGCGGAAAAATGAGGCGTGCGCGATGCGTGCCGGCGAAGTGTGGACAAGTTCTGCATCGATGGGCGCCGTGTTCGCCAGTGCGCCGGGCGCGCGGGCACCGACTTTCCATGCGCCAATCCGCGCGCCGGAAAGGGTCAGAACTTCGTGCTGGATGGCGTACGCCGCTTCGGCGTCGGCGGGGATATCGACTGACTCGAGGTCTTCTATCTGCGTGCGCTGGCGGCGGGCCTGAACGAGCTGTGCGGCAAGGGTGGATCCGGTCATGGCAAGCGTCCTGTGGTGGTGATCGAAACGCGTTCTAATCCCGTGAAGGTTGAACGAAGTCCGCCCAGTGTACGGGGAAGTCGGCATGGATCGCGAGTTCGGGTCAGGTCAGCCGGAGTTTTCTGAGATGGCGATTGCTTGTTGAGTGCGTCGCGGCGTTGGCGGGTTCCTGGGTTGACGAAGGGTTATGGCGGAGCCTGGTGGGAACGCTTCGATTGGACCCCTCTTGAAACTCGCTTGCAGGGACATACGCGCGGGCCGCCCGGATTTCCTATAGGCCGCGCGTTATCAGTGGTGTTTAGGGGCGGTAGTGAAAGCCGGGGTTAATCCAGCGACCGAAATGCGCCCCGCAGATCAGGTTTGCGGAACGCATTCAACTCAATCGACCTTCTCAACCGATCAGAAGGTTTGCCAATCACCGGTAGCCGCAGCCGCAGCTGCCGCCGACACCGCAGCCGGCCGTGGTGCGATTGGCCGTGCCACCGCCGGACGCGCTGCAACAGGCGCCTTGGCAGAAGATGCCATCGCCATCGCCGGCGCCGCGCGCCGTGGCGCCCCCTGAACCGCCACGCGCGACTTTGCTGTTGCCGATGATCCCGGCCGCGCAGCAGCATGGCTGACACCCGCCCCGGCCGCGCTGTCGTCATCGAGTTGAAATACCGCCACGGCCTGGCGCAGCTTCGCCGCCTGATCTTCCAGCGATTGCGCCGCTGCCGCCGCCTCCTCGACCAGTGCCGCGTTCTGCTGCGTCACCTCGTCCATCTGCGTGACGGCGCGCGCGACTTGCTCAATGCCGCTGCTCTGCTCCTGCGAGGCCGCCGCGATCTCACCCATGATGTCGGTGACCCGCTGCACCGCGCCGATAATCTCGTTCATCGTGCGGCCGGCTTCATCGACCAGCGAGGTGCCCGATTGCACGCGCTCGACCGAGGTATCGATAAGACCCTTGATTTCCTTCGCCGCCGCCGATGAACGTTGCGCGAGATTGCGCACTTCGCCGGCGACGACCGCGAAACCGCGCCCTTCTTCGCCTGCGCGCGCCGCTTCCACGGCCGCGTTCAGCGCCAGGATATTGGTCTGGAACGCAATCCCTTCGATGATCGTAATGATGTCCGCGATCTTCGCCGAGCTCTGGTTGATATCGCCCATGGTGTCGACCACTTGCGCCACCACGCGGCTGCCCTTGTTCGCGATCTCCGACGCGTTGGCCGCCAGCGAACTGGCCTGCCGGGCGTTATCGGCGTTCTGCTTCACCGTGCCGGTCAATTCGTCCATGCTCGACGCCGTTTCCTGCAACGCCGACGCCTGCTCTTCCGTACGCGACGACAAGTCGATATTGCCCGCCGCGATCTCCTTGGTCGCCGTCGCGATGGATTCGGTGCCCGAGCGTACGCTGCGAACCGTGCCGACGAGACTTGCCTGCATCCGTGCAAGACCCTGCATCAGCAGACCCATTTCGTCGCGCGAGGTGGCAACGACCTTGCCGCGCAGATCGCCGGCAGCAATCGCTTCGAAGTGTTCGAGCGCGGCGTCCAGCGGCCGGCCGATCGCGCGGCGCAAGGCAATCCACGAAAACACGGCGGCGGCCAGCCCGGCCAAGATCGCGATCATGCTCAGCGTGCGGAAAGCCGACGCGGCCGATTGCGCTGCGTCATAGCCTTGCCTGGCGCCGTCGAACTGGAACTTGCGCAGCACATCGTTGGCCGTCGACAACTCGCCGTAAGCGACCTGCATGGCTTTGGCCGTTTCTACGATCCGCGCCTGGTCATTCGCCCTGACGGCGTCATAGCCGCTGTCGATCACCTTTTGCAGCGCGAGGCGTTTGGCGTTGGAGGTATCTGCCAGTTGCTTTTCGGTCGGGTCTTGCGGCAGCTCGGTGTACTTTTTCCAGTAATCGTTGGCGCGGCCGCGCATCATGCCGCCGCGTTCGATGGTCGACGCGACTTCCGGCGTGCCGGCCAGAAACGCTGCGCGGTCGAATATGAGCCGTTCACGGGCCGTATAAAGCTCCGCGTTGCTGACGGCGTTAGCGCTCGGCATCTGGTTCTCGAACGTGTCGCGATACGACCGGTTCGACTGCGTCATCCCATAGAGCCCCAATCCGCCGATTGCCACCAGAAGCAGTCCGAGGAATGCCATCGTCAGACCGAGACGCGCCTTGATCGTTAAACTCATATTCATGATTTTCCCCGGAGCTGCTGATAAAAATGTCGGCCCGGCGTGGTTCTGGAATCGCCATTAAGAGCGGGGCCAGATTCGCCTGCTTGGACATCTTTTACGGCGTGCGCGCGGCGTACTTGAGAAAATTCATGAAATGTTATTTCATCTAATGATTTACCCTGAGAACTTTAGATGCGCTTTATTAAGCAAAGGATCGCATTAATGCGTTTGTTGTAAACGATTCAGTATGAATCGCGCCATCGTGCTTGATGACCACGAGGGAACCGGTTGAGGTTTGATTTGAAGAAAGAAGGAATAACGGGGAAGTGATAACGCTGGAGACGTGGAGATCAACCCGTCTCCCGAGATGTCTGTGCTTGCCGCGAATGGTTCGCGCGCATCGGCGCCCGCGTGCTGACAAACGAAACGGGGTTCCGCCGATGCCGGCAAAACCCCGAATGCGAGTGTCCTCTGCCTGCTTCAGGCCTTCTCGGTACTGCCTTGCCCGAGGGCTGCGGCATTCACCGCAGCAACAGCCCCGGCCGCCGCATCTTTCCGATACGCCAGCGGCATCACCTCCGGCACGACTGCCGTCGATTCACGCAGGATCATTCGCGGCGTGACAACGCGCCGCCGCGTGGTCGCCGGTACCTTGCCCGCGATCCGGTCGATCAGCGTCTGCGCCGCCAGCTCGCCGAGTTCGCGCACCGATTGCCCAACCGTCGATAACGCCGGATACGTGTATCGGCTCAATTCGATATCGTCGAAACCGATGATCGAACAGTCACGCGGCACGTTGATGCCCCGCTCCGCGGCTGCCCGCAACGCACCGACGCCCATCATGTCGTTGCACGCAAAAATACCGGTGGGTTTGAGGGTATCGAAGAGTTGCGATGCTGCCTCGTAACCTCCGGTCGCCGAAAATGCGCTCTGCTGAATGGCGTTCGGCTCGATCTCGATGCCGCGCTCCGCCATGGCACGGATAAATCCGTGGACGCGCATTGCGCTGACCGCCGTGGCAATCGGGCCCGTGATACAGCCGACGCGCGAGTGCCCAAGCTGCAGCAAGTGCCGCGTCGCCAGATAGCCGCCCTTCTCGTGATCGATCTGCACCAGATCCGCCGATACACCTTCAATATTCCGGTCCAGGATCACCAGCGGTTCACGCGAACCGGCCAGGCTTTGCGCGAGCACCGCATCTTCTCCCGCCGACGCAATCACCAGCCCGTCGATCCGTTTTTCCTGCAGCACGCGCAAGTAGCTGCGCTGCTTGGCGGGATCGTCGTCGGAATTGCAGAAGAACATGCAATAACCGTTCTTCGCGCAGCCGTCTTCCACCCCTCGCGCCAGTTCCGCGAAATAGGGGTTGGTTGCGTTCGGCACGAGTAAGCCGATAGTGAGCGTGTTGCGCGCCTTGAGAGAACGCGCCACCGCCGAGGGCACGTAATCGAGTTCGAGAATCGCGCGCTCCACTTTCAGCCGCACCTCTGCCGACACGGGTCGCGAGTTGTTCACGACATGAGACACCGTCGTGAACGAAACGCCCGCAATGGCTGCTACATCTTTGATCGTCGCCATACTTGGTCCTTCTCTCTGACTTGAGTCGTGCTTTTGCTCTTCTTGATTGGCCCCCGCAAAGCGCGTCCCGCTGCGCCGCCCTCTAGCCTTGCGTTGCCGGTTGCCTGCCTGGTCTAACGTACATCATTTGCCCGCGGCCATTAGTGCGGCCTTTAACGCAGGCATTACGACCGTCTGCCGGCGTTTTCCCCGCGCCGGCTTTCATGCTTGGCGGGCACCGCAACTTTTGCTGCTTTTGTGCCTGCTTTCATCACTCGCTACCCTGATGCAACTGCGTTCGCAGACTCACCGATCCACTACTGATTCGCCGTTGCTCGATGGCGGAGGTGGAACGGGAGGCGGCGCCTTGGCGTCCGGGACGATAGGTTCCTGGAGGATTTCGTCGCGTTTCGCGTAGCCGGCAAAAGCCGCCGCCAACAGCGCGTCCCGCGACCAGGTATTTCTCTCGAAGACCCCGCTCATCCGTCCCGCCGACATCACCCCGATCCGGTCGCAAATAAGCATCAGTTCGCGCAAATCGCTCGATACCACCACGAGCGCCCGCCCTTCCAGCGCCAACGCACCCATCAACGCATAGATATCGAATTTCGCGCCGACATCGATGCCGCGCGTGGGTTCATCGAAGAGAAGCACAGTCGAGTCCCGGGCGAGCCAACGGCCAATCACCACCTTCTGCTGATTGCCGCCCGACAACTCCGACACCGGTTGCATCGGACCCGCGGCACGGATATGCATCGCGTCGATCTGTTTTTGAGCCAGCGCCGCTTCACGCCGTCCATCGACAAAACCATTGCTCGAGACCGCGCCGATATTGCCAAGCGAAATGTTCGCGGCAATCGGCTGCGGCAGCAGCAAACCCTCGCCCTTGCGATCCTCGGTGATCAGCGCAATGCCGTTCTTCACCGCGTCCGCTGGCGACGTGATCTTCACCGGCATGAGCGCAGCGCCTTCGTGCGCGACCGACACCACACCGCTATCGGCCCGGTCCGCGCCGTAGATCAGGCGCATCAGTTCCGTGCGACCCGCGCCAATCAGCCCGCTGATGCCGAAAATCTCGCCCGCCTTCACTTCGAACGACACATCGCGGACTACGTGGCCGCGGCTCATGCCGGCCACTTTCAGCGCGACGTCGCGAATCCGGCGCTCGCCCAGATCGATCCGCTCACCGATGTCGCGTCCCACCATGAGCGTGACGAGGCGGTCGCTCGTCAGGTTTTGCATGGTGTCGATATGAACCAGCTTGCCGTCGCGCAACACGGCTGCGCGCCCGGCGATCCGCCTTAATTCTTCCAGCCGGTGCGAGATATACACCAGCGCCACGCCCCGCTTCTTCAGGCGTTCGACTTGCTCGAACAGCAAGTCCACTTCGCGCGCCGTCAGCATGGCGGTGGGTTCATCGAGAATCAGCACGCGGCAATCGCCAATCAGATTCCGCGCGATTTCGACCATCTGCTGATGCCCGATGCCCAGTTCGCCCACGAGCGTATCCGGATCGATTGCGTCAAGCCCGACCTGCTGCATCGCGTGCCGCGCATCCTCGCGCAGCGCCGCCCGGTCGATCCAGCCGAATTTGAATCCCTTGCGCTGCGGCAAGCGGTTCAGGAACAGGTTTTCCGCCACTGAGAGCGTAGGCAGCAGGTTCAACTCCTGCATCACCATGCGCACGCCGAGCGCCTCCGCGTCCTTCCGGCTGGCCGGCGCGTAAGGCGCGCCGCCCAGGGTCATGGTGCCGGTGGTCGGATCGACCAGGCCGCCAACGATCTTGGACAGCGTGCTTTTTCCGGCGCCGTTTTCCCCGGTCAACGCGAGGACTTCGCCGGCGTGCAGGTCCAGCGTGACATCCGATAAAACCGGCTCCACGTAGGTCTTGCCTATCCCGCTCACCGTGAGAACGGGCGGGGTTTCCACTCTGTCGTCCATCCACTTCTCCGGCGACAAGCCGCTGCGCTGGCCACAAACCGGTCTCGCAGCCTGCGAACTTTGGGTACCCGAGATCCCGCATTAAGGCGAGGCTCCAATTCCAGAGCGGGTCCGGCCGCAATCGTTTGCAGCGGAACATGCTCGCGAAGTCCCGACTAGCCTTCTGCCGTCCCAATACCCAATCTACTTACCCAGTTCAGATACACGATTACGGGCTCCGCCTCGCCAATTCATCGAAAAAACGGGTTAATCATCCCATTCCTTCGTTTATCGGCAGCGGCGCCTGTTTCTTAAGACTTTAAGCAGACAAATTGAGACTCTATGCCTGTAATACCTATTTTTTGGTGATCAGGACAACCGGTGTTTCCACCACCCCGGACAACTCCGACTGCTTCTTATGCTCGGAAATCGCCTTCAAAGCCGTGTCGATACCAAATACCGCCTGCTTCGCGGCGTATTGATCGGCGGTCGCGAGCACCCGGCCATCGGCGAGCATCGGCTTGATGGCGTTGATGTTGTCGTAACCCACGACCTGCACCTTGCCCGCCTTGCCAGCCGCCCGCACGGCAGCCACCGCGCCGAGCGCCATGTTGTCGTTGCCGCAGAGCAGCGCCTTGATGTTCGGATTCGCGTTTAGGATCTGCGATGCCACCGCATTGCCCTTGTCGATTTCCCAGTCGCCGGATTGCAGGGCAACGACCTTCATGCCGCCAGTTTGCATCGCTTCCTTGAATCCGGCGGTACGTTGCTGCGCGTTCGTCGTGGTCGATACGCCTTCGATAATGGCAACTTCATCGCCCGCCTTGAGCCGCTTGGCGAGGTAATCGCCGACCAGCCGCGCGCCCTTCGCGTTGTCCGGGCCGACAAACGGCACGTTCAGGTCCTTCGACTTGAGCACGTCCGGGTCCAGCCGGTTATCGATATTCACCACGATAATCCCGGCATCCACGGCCTTTTTGACGACCGGCACGAGGGCTTTCGAATCGGCCGGCGCGATCACGAGCGCATCGACCTTCGAGACGATCATCTGCTCGACAATGCGGATCTGGCTCGCGGTATCGGTCTCGTCCTTGATGCCGTTAGTGATCAGGTCAAACTGGCTCGCGTTATGTTTCTGATAGTCCTTGGCGCCGGTTTCCATGGTCAGGAAGAACTCGTTCGCCAGCGATTTCATCACGAGCGCAACTTTCGGCTTGTGCGCGGCTTGCGCGGCGGCATCTGCTGAATAGAGCGATAACGGCAACGCGGCGCACGCGCTCAACAACAGCGCGACGGACAGGAATCGGCGGCGTAGCGCGGGTTTGACGGCTTTGTGATGTGATTTCATGCGGCAAATCTCCTGGTTTCGTTTTGAGTTGTCGGATGTTCGGTGATTGGATGAAACAGGATGGATGGCGGGGTGTTGAGGCTCAGGCTCAGGCGATATAGATGGGGTTGAAGCGCGCCGGATCGCTGTGCGCGCTTGCGTGTTTTCGGCTTGGTGACAAGCGCCCACGGTCCGATGAGCGTGGACGGTCCCGCTTCCGACCGCAATTGCTGTCGGCCCTGATTTTTACGCAACACGGAATGCGGCGAGACTTCGCCGCCTAGCCGCCAATCAACTCCGCATGCAAAATCGCGGTGAAATCTTCCTCATCACTGCCATGCCGTCGAGCGCTTACAACTCGTCAACAGACTCCCCTTTCACCTTCTTGTCGATGATCGACCGCGCGTACTCAATGCCCGCTCGCGTCGCATCGATAGGACTGTCGAACGGTTCCTGCTCCGGTACGCCGAACATCTCCGATTTCGAGCTTTCGCCGCTGGCGCTGCGCGAAATATTGACGACGATATCGAAATGACGCGGGCCATCGTCCGGCTCGTCGCGTTCTTTTCCGCGGCGCAACGCCTGGACGGTGATTTCGAAACCCTTGTAGTGATCGGATAAAGGATGGGACATACGCAACTCCTTTCAGCAGTAGACAACAGGATCGCACGGCTTTGCAACGCTGCGCATGAGAGAGTGTAGGGAGAATCTGTGAACGCGCTTTGTCGAGGCGACGACACCGCTCACGCAGATGTTGCGATGCTACAACGGCGGTTTTGCTCGTAGATAGCGGCGAGAGCCGGTCGTTGCAAGCCATGGAATCATCGCGTCCCTGATCTCCTCGACCACGCAACACGCGCACGCGCGAGGACGAAAATTGTAAGCCTGTTGTGCAGAACCGTTGTCATCGGCGAAAGAAAGCTTACAAAACGCGTGTCGAAAGGGCACGAAAGACGCTGGATCGTTTTTGATCAATAAGAATCAATAAAGCTGACGTCTTCCGAATCATGCGGGCGCACGGTGCTAGTCGTTTATCCGTAGGTTCGAAACCGTACGGCATTTGTATGGCTTTTTGCCATAATGAGTTGCCTTAGTTGTCTGAATAAGCCGCGTAGCAATGGCAAAGATCGTATCGATGGCAAAAACAAAGGCAAACGCCGCAGCGGTATCAATACGTGCCTGACCTTGCAACACCTCACCTCGTTTCACGTCATCCATTTAAAGGGAGAAAACGCATGAAGATCCGGGCAACCATCGCAGCGCTCACATTGGGCGCCATGTTAAGCGTGACATTCGCTGCAACGCCGGCGTTCGCCGATAACAGCCAGCAATCGAAGATGACGACCTGCAATGCGCAGGCGACGGGCAAGAAAGGCGATGACCGCAAGGCGTTCATGAAAGGTTGCCTCTCATCCACGCCTGCAGCGGCCGCACCGATGACCCAGCAGCAGAAAATGACGGCGTGCAACAAGTCGGCGACGGGCAAGAAAGGTGACGATCGAAAGGCCTTCATGAAGGACTGTCTGAGCAACAAGGGCTGAACCGGAGCGAGGTGACGCTCAATTGCTTGATAAAGCCGCGTGTATTAACCACGCGGCTTTTTTATGACTTTTCCAGTGTAAATAGCTGATAAATCACGCATAGGTAAAGTCCCGAACACGGGAAAACCCCGCCCCGTCTTATTGCAGTGCAGCTACGGTCTTACTAACGCGGCGCGCGTTTTATCTCATAAGATGACGCGAAGGCGGTCCACCAGAACTATTAATGCGCCATTGGTCCGCCACAGTCTAGCCGGCTTGCAGCACTGCAATGGACGGAGGCATTCAGGATGGTGTGGCGATATAAAAACCGCTGGTTCAGGCGCTGGCTGGTCGTGATTGTTTTTTGGGCCGTTCCGGTCATGATCGTGGCGGCAAACGAGCTACGCGACCAACTTGCGTACGATGCCCAGGATCTCGCGCACTCTCTCTCCACATGGACCTTCACCGACGCGCAGCGTGCCGCTCCCGCCGTGTCGCGCTGCCATGGTTCGCTCGACGAAGCGCGCGCGGCCGGCTGTCCGCCGGATATCGTCGCGGCCAACGCCGCGAAGAACCAGGACGCCCAGCAGGAGTATTCGACTCGCCGCAGCGTGCTGTTCGGTTATCTATGGCACGCGTTTGTAGGGTATTGGGTTGTACCGGCAATCGCGCTGTTTTTGTTCGGCGCGGTGGTGGGGATCATTCGGCGTTCCCTTCGGCGCCCGCCTGCAAAAAACGATAAAGCGAAACAAACCAATGAATCCGCGCGGATTGCAAAGCCGTAGAAACCGCGCATTGCAGTGCGGAGACGACACCTCTGCGGGACTTTTTGCACTATCTCACGCAATTTTTAATTTTATTTTGATGGGTAAGTTTGACCGGAATTCGATGGATTCGAACGAGCTGGCCCGCCGTTTGCGTCCTTGGGTTTTGTCTGTTTTGAGGGGCGAATGTTTCGCGCAAACAAGCGCTTTCTCACGCGGACAGCATTTCGGCCAGGCAGGTCAAAATTACCACATTGCATTTGCCTGACAGGGCGCAAGCCAAGCGGGGTAAGGCTTCGCGAGAATTCTGGACATGTTGCTGACGGACGTGCTGTGTTATAAAACGCCATGCTGCAACACTCGTAGATGGGGTTTCCCAAAAAACCACGATGGAGAAAACGATGCAAAGACGAAACTTCATGATCAAATCGACCGCCGCGCTTGCAATGGGTGGCTTCGCACTGGCAGGTTGCACGACGACCTCGAACCAGGGCGCGCAACAAAATGCCGGCGACGCGGACGCACGCCGTTCGATCGACGCTGACATCGACGCGACGATGCAACGCCTCTACGTGACCGCTCGCGGCTCGCGTGAGCTGGTGGGCAAGGCGCGTGGCGTGCTCGTGTTCCCGTCGGTGCTCCAGGCAGGCTTTATCGTCGGTGCGCAGTACGGCAAGGGCGCGCTGCGAGTGGGCGGCAGCTCGGTCGGCTACTACAGCACGACGTCGGGTTCGATCGGCCTGCAGGCTGGCGCGCAATCGAAGTCAATCGTGTTCCTGTTCATGACGCAGGACGCACTCGATAAATTCCGCAATACCGACGGCTGGTCAGTCGGCGGCGATGCATCGGTTGCACTGGTCAAGATGGGCGCCAACGGCAATATCGATTCGGATACCGCTACGGCGCCGGTCGAAGTGTTCGTGCTGACGAACGCCGGCCTGATGGCTAACCTGTCGCTGGAAGGCACGAAGGTATCGCGTCTGAAGATCTGATCGGGGTCTCAGGCCAGCACGCTCAGGCCTGAATCCTGAATCAAGCTGAATCAAGCGCGCACGTTGAAACCGCCGCGCAGCACGACCGAAAGGTCGTGCTGCGCGGCGGTTTTCTTTTTGGCTTTTTAGTTGGGAGCGCTGCGGCCGTTTAGCTGGTTGCGCTATCGATCAGCTTGAGGCGTGAACGCTTTTGCGCGCGCACGACGGCTTGATAAGCATCAACGTATTGCTGCGCCATGCGATGCGACGTGAAGCGTTCCTCGAAGCGCTTGCGCACACCGTCGCGCGACACGGTATGCAGACGGTTCACAGCCGCCACCGCACCAATCTCGTCCTCGACGATAAACCCAGTCACGCCCTCTTCCAGCACTTCCGGCACCGAGCCGCGATTAAACGCGATCACTGGCGTGCCGCATGCCATCGACTCGATCATCACCAGTCCGAAGGGTTCCGGCCAATCGATCGGGAACAGCAGCGCGTGGGCGCCGGAAAGGAAATCGGCCTTCTGGTCATCGGCGATTTCACCGATGAATTCAACATACGGCAACTCCATCAGCGGCGCGATCTCGCGTTCGTAGTACTCGCGGTCGGCGGCGTCTACCTTCGCCGCGATCTTGATCTTCATGCCGCAACGGCCGGCAATCCGGATGGCGGTATCGACGCGTTTTTCCGGCGATATCCGCCCAAGGAACGCCAGGTAAGTTTGCTCGACCGGCTGCGGCATGTAGCGTTTTTCCGGTAGCCCGTGATACACGGTCGTCAGCCATTTGGCCTGCGGCAACGGATGGCGTTGCGCGTCCGAAATGGAGATGACCGGCGCGGTGTTGAACGTGTTGAAGATTGGCTGCTGTTCCGGCAAATCAAGCCGGCCATGCAACGTGGTCACGAACGGCGTGTCCTGGCGTTTGAACAGCGAGAACGAGTAGTAATCCATGTGAAAATGCAGCACGTCGAAGTCGTCAGCGCGGCGCCGCACCATTTCCATCAGCAGCATGTGCGGGGCAATCCGGTCGCGGATAGCCGGGTCCAGGCGCAACGCGCGTGGCCACACGGCTTCCAGTTTCGCCTTGGTTTGCGAGTCGCCTGAAGCGAACAAGGTCACGTCATGCCCGAGCTCTACCAGCGCCTCGGTGATATATGAAACAACCCGCTCAGTACCGCCATACAGCTTGGGCGGCACTGATTCGGTCAACGGTGCTATTTGTGCAATTCTCATTATTCGCGTCTCCACTCGGTCTTACGTCGCCGTGATGTTTAGTCGGTGATATTGATCGGCACGGGCGCCGGACGTCCTCGCGCGCAAAACTGGGCGCACAAGAACGACACCGTATTATTGGCTGTGGGAGCCTAAAAGTTGGCAAAACTTTCACTTTCACGACCCTGTTACAGTCGCGAAACACTCGAATATTGTCGAATTAGTGCGGTTTTCAGGCCGATATTCCGCTTTTAAGTAATGTTTTACATCGGCGCTGAATCTGTTGTTATTTGTTGCTCCCCGGACGTTTGCTCGCCGGTTGGTTCAGATTCACGCCACGCAGGTCACCGAGAAACGAGTCGCGCCAGACCCCTAGGTCGTATTTGCGGAGCATCACCATGTTGGTTTCGTAGCGCTCGCGGCGTTCGGCAAGCGGCATGGAAAGTGCCCGCCCAATCGCCTCGCTCATGCCGACTATATCGTGCGGATTCACCATCAACGCGCCCTTCATTTCATCGGCGGCGCCGGCGAACTGGGACAGTACGAGCACGCCGGGATCGTCCGGATTTTGCGCCGCGACATACTCCTTCGCGACCAGGTTCATGCCGTCGCGCAACGGCGTAACCAGCCCGATCTGCGACTCGCGAAACAGCGACATCAGCTTCCACCGGTCATAACGCTGGTTCATGTAGCGGATCGGCGTGTAGTCGAGGCCGGAATAGCGGCCGTTGATACGTCCTGCTTCGTATTCCAGGTTATGGCGGATTTGCTGATAGGTATCCACGTCTGAACGCGTGGGCGGTGCGATCTGGACCAGCGTGACATTGCCCCGCCATTCCGGCGATTTTTCGAGGAAATGCTCGAACGCCTTGAAGCGCTCGACCAGCCCTTTCGAATAGTCCAGCCGATCCACACTCATGATGAGCTTGCGGCCTTCCAGGCTTTGTTTCAGGTCCATCACGTCCTGGCGTGCTTCGCCACGCGTGGCTTGTTCGGCAATTTCGTCCGGGAAGACGCCGATGCGGTACACGCCTGTTTTCAGCTTGCGTCCGAACGCCTCCACTTCACCATCGGCCGTGGCGGTTCCATGTGCGTGACGGATGATGTAATCGTGGAAAGCAGCCTGGTCGCCGGGCGTCTGGAAACCCACGACGTCGTAGCAGCACAGCGACTTGACCAGTTCCTCGTGTGGCGGAATGTTGAGCAGGATTTGTGGCGACGGAAACGGGATATGCAGGAAAAAGCCCATCCGGTTGGTCACGCCTTCTGAACGCAGCGCTTCTCCAAAGGGGATCAGGTGATAGTCGTGGACCCAGATCACATCGTCGGGTTGCAGCAGCTTGATGGCGCGATGCGCGAGCCACGAATTGACTCGCCTGTATCCCGCGTATTCGTCGCGATCGTAGACGGCCAGGTCGTTCCGATAATGGAAGACGGGCCATAAGGTCGCGTTCGAAAACCCGCGGTAATACTGGTCGTAGTCCTTCTTCGGCAAGCCCACGGTGGCAAACGTGACCGCGCCGTCCTGTTCGAGTTTCGGTCCCTGGTTCGCGACGGTGTCGCTGACTACGTCGCCGCTCCAGCCGAACCAGACACCGCCGCTGTCCTTCAGCGCGCCGAAGACGCCCACGGCGAGTCCGCCGGCCGAGCCTTTGGTTTCTGTCGGAGAAGCTACTCGGTTCGATACAACGACTAGGCGGGTCATTACTGGCTTCCTTTTTTGCGATTCTGTTTCAAGGTGTGTGTATTGTTTTCATGGCCGCATCAATGAGCGCTATGCGAGCGTCGCGGCCATTTTGTTTTTCGCCGACGATCTTCGTTCGGCTCCGGGCGTGAGCGTCAGTTCAATTTCATTGACGCGTTTACCGATGCGTCACCCGTGCTTCATCGCATGGCTTCAATGGCTTGGCTTCGTGGCCCTTCACTGTCGCTACTGTGAGCCCGTCGGCAACCTCATGCAGATGACCTCGCCTTAGCGCCGCCCAGCGGGATTGGTTGCGCCACCTCCAGGAGCGCTCGGCGCGGTGCTCGCTGCCGAATTCGCCGATGCGTCCGGGCCGTTCCGCTCTCCCCGGCTCGCCACCGGATCGGCTTCCGTATTGGCCGTCCCGCGGTGCACCGGCGGCCTGATCGTTCCGGCTGCACCGTTCGTGCCATCCGCGAGACTACGTTCGAGCGGCGGCACAAAATCGACGTGCTCCCCTTCCGGCGATATATCCGCGCGCGTCCGCGGCAGGAACTGCGGATACGACGATTGCATGAAGTTCAGCAGGCCTTCGCGGACCCGGCATCGAAGATCCCAGTTCAAGCCGGAATCGAACGAGCTGACGAGCACGCGAAGCTGCATCGACTTTTCGGTGGCATCGGTGACTTGAAGCACCTGCACACGCTCATCCCACTCCGGCGCGCTTTGCAAAATCCGCTCGAGTTCTTCGCGCAACGGGGCGAGCGGCATGCGGTAATCGACAAAGAAAAATACCGTGCCAATGATCTGCGAACTGTTGCGCGTCCAGTTGGTGAACGGATTCTCGATAAACCATTGCAGCGGCACGATCAGGCGCCGCTGGTCCCAGATCCGGATGGACACATACGTGCCGGTGATCTCCTCGACGCGGCCCCATTCGCCCTGGATCACCACGACATCGTCCAGCCGGATGGGTTGCGACAACGCAATTTGCAATCCGGCGATCAGGTTGCCCAGCACCGGCCGCGCGGCAATACCGGCGACCAGCCCGGCGACGCCCGCCGACGCCAGCAAGCTCGCGCCGACCTGCCGCACGGCGGGAAACGTCATCAACGCACCGCCGAAGCCGATGATCACGATCACCACCATCACCGAACGCGCCAGCACACGCGCCTGTGTGTGGATGCGGCGCGCCTGCAGGTTGTCCTGGCTATCGAGCGGATGGGCCTGCACCAGCGCTTCAGCCACCGCGCCCACTGAACGCACGGCAAGCCATGTCAGCGAGACGATCAGCAGCACGGTCAGCAGGTCGCGCAGCGCGGCGGCGAACGGGAGCGCATCGGGGGCTTCGACCAGCACGAAACCCAGGCCGAGAATGATCAGCAGCGCGAGCGCGGGTTTATCGATGAAACGCAATACCACGCTCATCAACGGGTACGGCCGCGCGATGCGCGCCAGAATACGAGCGCCCACACGATGCACGCCGATGGCAAACAGCACGGAAAGCGCCGCCACGACCAGCGTGCCGGGCCAGGTGCTGAGCGGAGCGGAAGCGATTCGCTCGAAGGAGTCGAAGTCGAAGGAAGCGAGAGAGATCATCGTCGTCGTGGGATCAGCCTTGGGGGGTGATATCGGGGATACGACGGGAATGTGCAAAACCCGATTGCGTCCGCGCACGCATGGGACATCTGGAGCGCAGTGACGTTAGTGACTTCAGTGACACCCGCGGCTGGCCGGTTTGACCCGTCAGCCGCGTGATGAGATGACTATTCTATTGCATTGCAGCATATGCTGCGCCGGCCGGTCTGGATCAGCCGTTTAATGCAAATGCCGGCTTACTTTTCAGCTTTGCAGGGGAAAGCCTTGCCGAGCCCGAGCGACACCATGGTCGTGGCGTTGAAGTTGCCGCGCGTGGGGTTGTCGGCGATGAACTTGCGTACCGCGTCCGTCAGTTCCTGTGGTTTGACATCGACTGGCAGGCAAAAATACTGGCCAATTTGCGGTCCCGATGTACCGCCAATAGCTTCAATGGTGTTGTAGATGCCGTCAGCAGCGCCTTCTATATAAGCCGCACATGCGCTGCGTGAGGCCGTGTCCGTCTTGGTACAAAGCATGTTCAGATCGTTGCCCGTGAACGCGGCCGCGCTAAGCGGAAACGCGAGCACACTGGCCATGACAAAAACCCGCTGCATGATGGTCCTTTCTTATGTTGGCGGTTGCGGGCCGGCCTGGATGCGCAGGTGAAAACATCCTGTCTTGAAGGCTCAAACCCGTCTTTTCAGCGAGCGCACCCGGTTATCAGTTCCGGATTACACCCGCTGTTCCTCGTATATTCCGTCCTCGTATCGCGCGGCTGGGACCTGTTACCGGTCATTAGTCAAACCAAAGTCAGGCACTCGTCCGCGAGAGCGTCATTTTGCACTGTTTGCGCCGCTTTGCGGTGCTCCGGACGCGCCCGCTGCGCCCTGGTTTTGCATCGATGCCAGCCGTGCCGCCAGCCCTTCCGCCACATCTTTCTCATGATACTGATTGGCGAAGTCCACCGCCGTCATGCCAATCTGGTTCTTCACCCGGAGATCAGCGCCTTCATCGAGCAACAGCTTGACCGTCGACAAATGGCCGCCGCGCGCCGCCATCATCAGCGGGGTCGTGCCGTTGGGCGAACCCGAGTCGATGTAAGCCGAATGATCGAGCAGCACCTTGACCACGTCGTCATGACCGTTGGTTGCGGCGTAATGCAGCGGCGTCCAGCCCTTCTTGTTCACTTCCGCGTCTTTCGCGATCAGCAGGTTCACGAACGTAAGGTCGTCGTTGAGCGCGGCCAGCATCATTGCGTTTTCACCAGCGGGATCGAGCTTTTCGAGGTCGATGTTCGGGTTATCGGCGAGCAGTTGGCCTACCTTGTCCGACTTTTCCCTTGCCGCGATCACGAGCAGCGGCGTGCCGGTGTTATCAACGAGATTAGGATCCACGCCCTGTGACAACAGCTTTTTAACGGCAGAAATGTCGTCGAACTTTACGGCCTTGATCATGGAATCAGCCGGCGTGGCGAACGCCGGTTGCGCAATGGCCGCGGCCGTCAGCACAAGCCCCGTCACCAGGGTTCGCCAAGTCTTGCGCGCGAAGGGGGACGAATAAGTCGAAGAGGAAACCGTCGAAGATGTAAGCATGTGTTCCTTGGGGATTACTTAATGACTTGGCGTTCTAATCACGAATAAATGAATCTGCCAGGCAAGCGATCGAAAAACCGTCGCGGCGTTCAGTGTTCGACTGACTGCGGCTGCGGGATCTTGAACAGCTCGAAAAAATTGCGCGTGGTGGCTGCCGCCAGCGCGTCTTCGGGCATCTCACGCAATTGCGCGATGAAGCGTCCGACATAACTTACGTACGCAGGTTCATTCGATTTCCCGCGATACGGCACCGGCGCCAGATACGGCGAGTCCGTTTCAATCAGCAAACGCTCGAGCGGCACGCGCTGCGCGACGTCCTGCACGTCCTTCGCGCTCTTGAACGTGACAATGCCCGACAGCGAAATGTAAAAGTCCTGGGCGAGCGCCGCCTCAGCGACATGCCACGGTTCCGTGAAGCAATGCATCACGCCGCCCGGCACGCTTGCACGTTCCTCGGCCATGATGCGCAGCGTGTCTTCCCACGACGAACGCGTGTGAATGATCAGCGGCTTGGCGGTGGCGTGCGCCGCGCGAATATGCGTGCGGAAGCGTTCGCGCTGCCATTCCATATCGGCGATGCTGCGTCCTTCCAGGCGGTAATAGTCCAATCCCGTTTCGCCGATAGCCACCACTTTCGGATGCCGCGCCAGTTCCACGAGTTCCGCCACGCTCGGTTCTTGCGCGTCCTCGTGGTCCGGATGCACGCCAACCGATGCGTAGATATGCTCGTTCTCCTCGGCGATCTTCAACACCGACGGCAGCGTTTCCAGATCAACCGAGACGCACAGCGCATGCGTCACCTTCAGCTCGCGCATTTTCCCGAGCACTTCGGGCAGACGATCGGCCAGGCCCTCGAAATTGATGTGGCAATGCGAATCGACGAACATGGAGATTCCGTTAAAGCGGGATGGGGTTGCGTTCTAGATTTAGATAGCGGATCAGCCTAGCCGCCGCCCGAGGATCACGAGGTCTCTCTCAACGCCGTCAAGCACGGCGACGCGCGGCAGCGTGCCCCACGTTTCGAATTCGAAGCGCTGGAACAGGCGCAGACTGGCTTCGTTGTGGCCAAAGATAAAGCCCAGCAGCGTGTCGATACCCAACGCCGGCGCACGTGCCACCGCCACTTGCAGCAATTGCTTGCCGAGTCCCTTGCCACGCGCGCTTTCGGCGAGATAGATGCTGACCTCAGCCGTTCGCAGATAAGCCGGACGGCCGTAGAAGTCGGAGAAACTCAGCCACGCGATGATCCCGTCATTTTCTTCAACCACCCATAGCGGGCGCGCTTTCGGGCCATGCGCATGAAACCATGCGAGCCGGCTGTCGACTGTGACCGGTTCCAGGTCGGCGGTGACAAGGCGCGAAGGCACCGTGGAATTGTAGATGGCCACGATGCCGGGAAGATCGTCGAGCGTAGCGTCGCGGAAGCTGAGGTTCATAGTGCGGTCGTATGGAAAAAGAGTGAATCGGTGGTCAGGCGGAGAACATGTCGCGATAGCCGAGGAACAGTTCTTCGAACACCAGCCGCGCATTCAGCGGATGATTTTCCACCGCGCGCTGCCGTGTCACCGTCTTTTGAAAGCGGGCGAAACGCTCGGTATCGATCTGCGCCGCGCAGCGTTCTAGCGCCTTCGATGCCCCTGGAAAGTAGCGCGGACGCCCTGCCGCTTTCTGCGCGAGCAAGTCGTAAAGCCAGCGCTGCAGCCAGCCGAGCACCATGGGCACGGGTAGTTTCTGAAGGTTTTCTCCGCACGCAAAAGCGTCGCAGGCTGGGCCTGCGGCCAGTTGCGCCAGCGCGAAATCACGCAGCGCGCGGTTTTCATCGGAGGCGAGCGCCAGCGCGGTCAGTGGCGCGCCGCCCGCTTCCGCCAGCACGGCTGCGGGACGCTCCACGCCCTGTTGGGCGAGCCACGCAACGGCCGGCTCGGTGGCCGGAAGGGTCATTGGCCACTGGCGGCATCGGCTGATGATGGTTGGCAGCAAGCGGTCTATGCGCGCCGTGACGAGGATGAACACCACGCCCGCAGGCGGTTCTTCCAGCGTCTTGAGCAAGGCGTTTGCGGCAAACACGTTGATCGATTCAGCCGGATACACCAGGACGACACGCAAACCGCCGCGGTGCGAGCCGAGGCTGAAGAAATTCATCAGCCCGAGCACTTGATCGATCTTGATCTCCTTGCTCAGCACCTTCGTTTTCTTGCCGTCCTCGTCTGCTTTATCGGCCTTGTCGTCACTGATCAATTCCCCGGCGAGCGCTTCCGGCAACACCGCGCGATAGTCGGGATGGTTGCCCTGGCTGAACCACAGGCAGGCGACGCACTTGCCGCACGGTTCACGAGTCTCGGTCGGGGTTTCGCAGAGCAGGCTCTGGGCAAGATGCTGGGCGAACTGCAATTTACCGATGCCCGCGCGACCGTGCAGGAGCAACGCGTGCGGCCAGCTTGCACGCAGTTGTTCAAGATGGGTCCAGTCATCGGTTTGCCACGGATAGATCATGAAAAGTCTTTTGGATCAGGTGGTTGCGAAGCAATCTTGCGAGTCTTAATTTACTTTAGGTAAGCGGCAAAGTTCAATTAATTCAACTGGTTATTGACAATAATTGAAGCTTTTTCGACTCTTTTTCGACTATTAAGCTGATGCGGGATCGATGAACGTCAGCGGCCAGAACCGCCACCCAGCGCGACTTAAAGTAAATTCTTGATTCTAATTTCATAGATAAATCAAATATTTGCGATCACTGCTTCAAGTTGTTTCTGAATATTGGCGATCGAATGCGTTGCGTCGATTATCACAAATCGCTCCGGCGATTCCGCGGCCCGGCGCAAATATTCAGCCCGCGTGCGGCCGAAAAACGAATCCGATTCGCTCTCGAACTTGTCCGGCGAGCGAACCGCGCCGCGCCGTTCGCTGGCTACGTTCGTCGGCACGTCAAAGAGCACCGTCAGGTCCGGCTGAAAACCGCCCTGCACCCAGCGCTCGAGCGCTTCCAGCTTGTCACGCGGCAAACCGCGCCCACCGCCTTGATACGCGAAGGTGGCATCGGAGAAACGGTCCGACAAAACCCAGTCGCCCCGGGCCAGCGCCGGTTCAATAATTTGCGCCAGATGTTCCCGGCGTGCGGCAAACATCAGCAATGCTTCGGTTTCGAGGTCCATCGGCTGGTTGAGCAGCAGGTCTCGCAGGCTTTCGCCCAGCGTCGTACCGCCGGGCTCCCGCGTGATCACGACCGAGCGGCCCGTGGCGGCAATCTTGTCCTCCAGGCGCTGACGAAACCACGCGAGGTGCGTCGTCTTACCCGCGCCGTCGATGCCTTCAAACGTGATGAATTTGCCGCGCACCATCATTGTCCCCGGATGTACTTGTCGACGGCCCGATTGTGGTCGCCGAGATTGTCTGAAAAGAAGCTGCTGCCGTCGCCGCGCGACACAAAATACAGTGCCGTGCTCGATGCAGGATTGACCGTCGCCGCGAGGGCCGCCACGCCCGGCAGCGCGATCGGACCGGGCGGAAGGCCCATGCGCGTGTAGGTATTGTACGGAGTGTCGGTTTGCAGGTCTTTTTTACGCAACCGGCCAGCGTAGGCCGAACCGAGCCCGTAGATCACCGAGGGGTCCGTTTGCAGCGGCATGCCAATGCGCAGCCGGTTCGTGAACACGGCGGCGACCAGCGGCCGGTCGGCGGCGCGCCCCGTTTCCTTTTCGACTATCGACGCCATGATCAGCGCGTCGTAAGGCGTCTTGTACGGCAAATTCTGCGCACGGGTAGCCCAGGCTTCGTCGAGACGTTGCTGCATCAGCTTGTACGCCCGTTTGTAGACGGCGATGTCGCTCGTGCCTTTGTCGAAGAGATAGGTGTCGGGGAAGAACAGGCCCTCCGCGCTCGCCCGCGCAATCACGTCGTCGGGCGCGCCGATGGCCTTGAGCAAATCGGTATCGGTCATGCCGGCCGTGTCGTGCTGCAGCGCCGGATTGCCGTCCAGTTCATTGCGCATTTTCTGGAACGTCCACCCTTCGATCACCGTGGCCACGTATTCATTGACGTCGCCGCGGGCAATTTTCTGCAGCATCTCGTAGGGCGTGATGCCCTCCTTGAATGCGTAATTACCGGACTTGAGCTGCGACGAAAGACCGAGCGCGCGCGTCATCAGCACGAACAACTGCTGCTGGACGTGCGCCCCGCCGCGGTCCAGCTGGAGGGCCACGCTGCGTAAGGTGCTATGAGATTTGATGGTGATGTCGAGTTCGGGCGAGGTCAGCTCGACCGGGCTATTCGCCCACTTGAACATGCCCCCAACGAGTGCACCGGCAACCACGACCGCGACGACAGCCACGGTCAAACATTTCTTCAAAAGGGACATGCGAAACACGCTCTAAGTAAGACCCATATAATACAAGTTCGCCATCGCCCAAGTCAGGTCCATGAATTCTTCGACCGCCTCATCGCTTTCCTCCCCCTTCGACGCTGTCCTCCACGCCGGCGTATTCGTGCCGCTGACGCAGTTCGGGATTATCGATACCACCGGCGACGACGCCGCTGCTTTTCTTCACACGCAACTGACGAGTGACGTCCAGCATCTGGACGCATCGAGTGCGCGTCTCGCCGGTTATTGCTCGCCCAAGGGCCGCTTGCTGGCGTCGTTTTTAATGTGGCGATGTGGTGAGGCCGTGCGTCTGATGCTCGCCGCCGACATCCAGGCATCGGTGCAAAAACGCTTGTCGATGTTCGTGATGCGCGCGAAAGCGAAGCTCGTCGATGCCACGCCGTCGCTCGCCGCCGTGGGTTTTGCCGGCGATGTCCGCAAGACGCTGTCCCATCTCTTCGACGCCATGCCCGACGGCGTGCATGTGAAAGTGGACGGTCCGCTCGGCTCGCTGATTCGCGTTCCCGATGCCGCCGGCCGGCCGCGTTTCCTGTGGGTTGGCCCGAAGGCCGAAGTCGAAGCGCGCCTCGCCGATATCGAAAAGCAGCTCACGCGCGCTCCGGCCGACTTATGGGACTGGCTTGACATTCACGCGGGCGAACCGCGCATTACGCAGCCGACGTCCGAGCAATTCGTCCCGCAGATGGTCAATTTCGACGTCCTCGGCGGCGTCAACTTCAAGAAGGGGTGTTATCCCGGGCAGGAAGTGGTCGCGCGCAGCCAATATCGCGGCACGATCAAGCGGCGCACGTCGCTGGCCCATGCCGAAACGGCCAAGCCTGGCGATGAACTATTCCACTCCGATGACCCCGGCCAGCCATGCGGCCTCGTGGTCAACGTGGCGCCTGCGCCTAATGGCGGCGTCGACGCGCTTGTTGAAATCAAACTCGCGGCGCTTGAACAGGGTTCCGTGCACGTGGGTTCGGCGGAGGGGCCCGCGTTGAAGTTCTCTCCGTTGCCCTATACATTGCCGACTGAAGTCTGATTTATTGCGGACGGTTCGCTCATGTGCCTGATTGTCTTCGACTGGCAACCGGACGCGACCGCGTCTGACGCTGAGCGTCCGTTGCTCACGCTCGCAGCCAATCGCGATGAGTTTTTTCATCGTGAAACCGAGCCCTTGCACTGGTGGGACAACGCGCCGGAGGTCCTCGCCGGACGCGATCTGACCGGCGGCGGAACGTGGCTCGGCGTCACGCGCGATGGCCGTTTTGCCGCGTTGACGAACTATCGGGCGCCGGCGGAAGTGAAGCCCAATGCGCCGACTCGCGGTACGCTGGTCAGTGACTTTTTGCTTGGAACACCGGTCGCGCCGATGGCTTATCTGGATGCGGTCGCCCGCGATGGGCATAGGTACAACGGCTTCAATCTCGTTGTGGGCGACTTCACGCGGCGCGAACTTGCGTGGTACGGCAATCGTGCCGATGCCCCGCCTTCGCTGCTTGACCCCGGCATTCACGGGTTGTCGAATAGTCTGCTCGACACACCCTGGCCGAAGCTCGTCGCGCAACGCGACGCATTGCGCGATCTGCTTCACGTCGATGAACAGCCGTCGCTCGATAGCCTGATCGAGACCATGCGCAATCCCCAACTCGCAGATGATCATCTGCTGCCGTCTACCGGACTCACGCTTGAGCGCGAGCGGGTGTTGTCGGCGGCGTTTATCGAGTCCGAGGGTTATGGGACGCGCAGTACGACGGCGTTGCGGGTAACGGCGGTCGATGGTGTCCTGACGCTGCAAATCAAGGAACTCAGCGACGACGATGGTTCACATCAGATCAGCCGCCCCGGCACGTTCGAACGAAGCGATGCGTTCACGATCGTGCGAGTGGCTTAGGACACGCGAAACTTTGTGCGCGTCAAGTTTTCAACGCCAGTTTTTATCCCTCTGCGACGTTCATATGTCGACGCAATGCATCTGCTGCGTCCGCATGCGCTTTCGCCACTTCCGGCACAAAACCGCCCATCTTGAAGAACTCGTGCGTCATGCCTTCGTAGCGGACCAGTTCGACCGGGACGTGGGCACTTTCAAGCTTGGCCGCATAGGCCACGTCTTCGTCGAAGAGGGGATCGTGATCCGCCGCGGCGATCCATGCAGGGGCAACGCCGGTGAAATCCGGCATTGCCCCGCGCGCGTCCAGTGGGGCGAAACGCCAGTCGTCACGGTCTTTATCGTCACGAAGATACTGCGCGAAGAACCACTGGACCGTCTTCGCCGACAACACGAATCCCTCGGCAAATCGCGCATACGATGGCGTGTCCTGCCGCGCGCTGACGCCGGGATAGATTAGCAGTTGCAGGAGCAGCGGGATGCCGGCATCGCGTGCGAGCAATGCGCACACCGTGGCGAGCGTGCCGCCCGCGCTGTCGCCGCCAACCGCGAAGCGCGTGCCGTCGAGTCCCAGCGACGCGGCTTGCGCGTGAAGCCACGTGAGGGCGTCGAAGGCATCGTGCACGGCGGTTGGAAATTTATGTTCGGGCGCAAGCCGGTAATCGACCGACGCCACCGCGCAGCCTGAATCGGCGGCGAGGCGCCGGCAGAAGGAGTCGTGGGTATCGATACTGCCGATCACAAAACCACCGCCGTGAAAGTAGACCAGCATGGGTGTTGGGGCAGCCCAGTTCGGTTCGACCGGGTGATATAGGCGGGCACGGATGGACGCTTGATCGCGCGCGGGTATCGTGAGTTCGTGGACGTCGAACATCGCGGCCGGCGCGATGTCGAGGATCAGCGCGCTGCGTTCGTATGACGCACGCGCGGCAGAAGCTGAAAGCGTGTGGAACGGCGGCCGCTTGGCCTTCGCGATGAGTTCAAGGACCTGTGCAATGGTCGGATTCAGCGGCATGGGAGCAGGAAATTTGCGAGCGTTGGAAGTCCGCAATGATGACATGGCACCGCGAATTCGATGCGATTTGGTTCGCTAACCTCGCACCCTACCCCTTCACCTCCGGCTTCAACGACAACGGATCGGTCGGATTGCGCCGCTGCGCGACGTCATCGAAACGCAGTTGCACCGAGGCCAGAATCTTCGGATGCGTCAGCACGTAAAACCGCCGTTCGCGAACTGCATCGAAGGTCAGTTCCGCCACCTGTTTCGCGTTCAGCTTCCCGCTCTCCACCGCCTTCGTGAGCTGCCTGGAGGCCATGCGCTGGGATGTCGTGACAGGCTGATCATTGCGCAAACCCTCCGGCCGCGCGCGCTCGGCGTTCGCAATGCCCGTTGGCACGAATGCCGGGCAAAGCAAGGAACAATCGACCTGGCCACCAGTGATCTTCAAGTCGTGATACAGCGTTTCCGTCAACGCGACGACCGCGTGCTTCGATGCGTTATAGACGCCCATTCCCGGCGCCGACAGCAAGCCCGCCACCGACGCCGTGTTGACAATATGCGCCGGCTCTTGCTGCGCTAGCATCAACGGCGTGAACGCGCGCACGCCGTTCGCTACGCCCATCACGTTGACGCCAAACACCCACGCCCAGTCGTTCGCGCTGCTTTCCCAGACAAAGCCACCTGTACCAACACCCGCGTTGTTGAAGAGCAGATGCACGGCGCCGTAGGTATCGATAGTCGCCCGAGCGAGCGCATCGACCTGCGCTGCATCGGAGACATCAGTCGGCACGCCGAGCGCTTCGACGCCCAAACCGCGCGCCATCTCGACGGTTTCCGCGAGGCCTTTTACATCGACGTCGGCGAGCACGAGCTTCATGCCCAGCGCCGCGCCCTTCAGTGCGAACTCGCGGCCGAAGCCGCTGCCGGCACCCGTGATTACGGCCACTTTGCCGTCGAACTGATCCACGCTGTCTCCTTTCTTTTTTCTTTTGATCGCAAGGATCCGGACGTTCAGATGAGCTTGACGAGCTGCTTGCCGAAGTTCTTGCCCTTGAGCAATCCGAGAAATGCCTCCGGCGCATTTTCAAGGCCCTGCGCAATGGTCTCGCGATATTGCAGCTTCTTCTGTGCAACGAGCCCGCCGAGTTGCGTGAGCGCCTCAGGCCATATTTCCGGCGATTCGCTGACGATGAAACCCTGCACCTTCAGCCGTTGCGTGAGTAGCAAAGCGGGCTTTTTAAGCGGCATGGGCGTTCCGTCGTAACTCGCGATCATCCCGCACAGCGCAATGCGGCCGAAGGCATTCATGCGTGACAACACGACATCCAGTATCTCGCCGCCGACGTTTTCGAAATAGCCATCGGCCCCGTTAGGCAATGCCGCCTTTAGGTCGTCATGGAGGTTGCCGCCCTTGTAGTCGACGCATGCATCGAAGCCGAGTGTCTCGGTGACGTAGCGGCATTTGTCCGCCCCGCCCGCAATGCCCACCGCGCGGCAGCCCGCGGCTTTCGCCAACTGGCCGACCACGCTTCCCACCGCGCCGCTCGCCGCGCTGACAACGATTGTTTCACCGGCTTTCGGCTCGATGATCTTGTTGAGCCCAAGCCATGCGGTTACGCCGGGCATGCCGACCGGACCGAGATACGTCGACAGCGGGATATGCGTGTCGTCGACCTTACGCAGGCCCTTGCCATCCGACGTGCCGAATTCCTGCCAGCCGTAGGTCCCGACCACCTTGTCGCCGATCGCAAACTTCGGATTCTTCGATTCCACCACCTCACCCACCGTCCCGCCGATCATCACCTCGTTCAGCGGCTGCGACGCGGCGTACGACTTTGAGTCGTCCATCCGGCCGCGCATGTAGGGATCGAGCGAAAGGAAATGATTGCGCACGCGCACCTGACCATCGGTCAGAGGCTGGAGCGGGGTTTCGACGAGCTTGAAATTGTCGACGCTTGCCGCGCCTTGCGGGCGCGAAACGAGGAGGATCTGGCGATTGATTGAAGTGTGTTCTGACATCGTGATACTCCTGTGCGGTCCCGATAGAAGCCAGAGCGCGAGGCGCCCTGGTAGCGGCGTCAGGCGTCGCTGGGACCGGGTGTGGCGGACGGATCTGAGCGGAGGCGTTGCTGTGCGATATCGCGGCCGACGGCGAGCCTGCGCATGTACTTGAAGGTACCCAGCGCCTTCGCGACGAAGTGGCCTTCGCTGTCGCGGATTTCGCCTTCGCAATACGCCATGGTGGTGGAGCGGTGCAACACGCGGGCAAACGCGCGGAGTTCGCCGCGGCCTGGCTGCATGAAGTTGACTTTCATTTCGACGGTGACCACGCCGATGCCGTTATCGGCGAGACTGCGCGCGGCCATCGCGAGGGCGACATCGGCGAGCGTCATGGTCACGCCTCCGTGTGCAATGCCCCACGTATTCATGTGCGTGGCGCTCAGCGGCAGCACCACTTCGCTTGCGCCATCTTCAGCGGAGATGAGCTGCACGCCGAGCGAATCGACGAACGGGCTTTCAGGGAGCGTGGAGAAATCGGTCATGACTTCAGACTTCGTAATCGATGCATTGACGCGATTCACGTACCGCTGCAACGAAGTCCTTGATCGCCAGGTGCTTGGGATGGACCTGATAGGCCTGGAGAGCTTCCGGGTTGTCGAAGTCGGAGACGAGGATGACGTCGCACGTGGCTTCGAGGCCGGGTTGCGCGACGCCCACTTCGAAGTGACCTTGACCTGAAACAATGCTGCGGCAGCTTTCGAGCTTGGCTTTGAGTTTGACGATGTTTTCAGCGCGAGTGCCGCCTTCGGCGCTTTCCTTCAGCTTCCACATGACGATGTGACGTAACAAGACGGGCTCCCGATTGGTAGGCAATGATTATGCCGATCGCCCAAGCGTATCAAAAACACCGGGCGACCGGTCAAAATCACACTACTTCAAACAACCCGGCTGCGCCCTGCCCGCCGCCAATGCACATGGTCACCACGACAAACTTCGCGCCGCGCCGCTTGCCTTCAATCAACGCGTGCCCCGTGAGCCGCGCGCCCGACACGCCATACGGATGTCCCACTGCAATCGCACCGCCGTTGACGTTCAGGCGATCAGCCGGAATGCCCAACGTATCGCGGCAATAGAGCACTTGCACGGCGAACGCTTCGTTCAGTTCCCACAGATCGATATCGCTGACCTTGAGGCCCGCTTTCTTCAACAGCTTGGGCACCGCGAATACCGGGCCAATACCCATTTCATCCGGCTCGCAACCCGCGACCGCGAATCCCCGGAAAATCCCCAACGGCTTCAGCCCTTCTTTTTCTGCCAGCGTCGCGTTCATCACCACGCATGCCGACGCGCCATCGGAGAACTGGCTGGCATTGCCCGCCGTGACCACGCCGCCGGGCATTGCGGTGCGGATCTTCGATACCCCTTCGAGCGTCGTGTCGGCGCGAATGCCTTCATCGGAGGAGAGCGTGACTTCCTTCGTGAACATGCGGCCCGTGGCTTTATCGGCGACACCGGCGAGGACCGTAATAGGCACGATTTCGTCGTTGAACTTGCCCGCCGCTTGCGCCGCAGCCGCGCGCAATTGCGACTGCACGCCGTACTCGTCCTGGCGTTCTTTCGATATCTCGTAGCGCTTGGCAACGTTCTCGGCCGTCTGCAACATTGACCAGTAGATGGCAGGCCTGTGCTCCTTCAACCAGCCGTCCAGCAGCATGTGCTGGTTCATTTCGTTCTGCACGCACGAGATGGATTCCACGCCGCCCGCCACATAGACATCGCCCTCACCGGCGATCACGCGTTGCGCCGCCAGCGCGATGGTCTGCAGCCCCGACGAACAGAACCGGTTCACGGTCATGCCCGGCACGCTGACCGGCAACCCGGCGCGCAGCGCGATCTGCCGAGCGATGTTCATGCCGGTCGCGCCTTCCGGATTCGCGCAGCCCATGATCACGTCTTCCACCCGCGTCGGGTCGATGCCCGCGCGCGCCACCGCCGCTTGCGTGGCATGGCCGCCGAGCGTCGCGCCGTGAGTCATGTTGAATGCACCGCGCCAGGATTTGGCGAGGCCCGTGCGTGCCGTCGATACGATTACCGCGTCAGTCATGCTTGTCTCCACTTCGAATACGAATAGGGTTGGTTCATTTGGCTTGATTCGGCTTTATTTGGCTGAGCTATTCAGCGCAGCAAATCCGTCGATCCAATTCGCGTTACACCCGCCACTGTCATCTGTTCCCACGCACGCGCCAGCGAGCCGTCGAGATCGATCGCGCGACAGGCATCGTCGATAACAACCGCTTCGAAACCCGCGCTGCGCGCATCGAGCGCCGACCACGCGACGCAATAATCCGTCGCCAGCCCGCAGCAATAGACCCGCTTCGCGCCGACATCGCGGAGATAACCCGTGAGGCCCGTCGGCGTGATGCGATCGGCTTCCATGAAGGCCGAATAACTATCGACACCCGCGTGATGCCCCTTGCGGATCACCATGCGCGCGTGCGGCACGTCGAGGTCGCGATGCAGCGCCGCGCCGTCCGTGTTCTGCACGCAATGTGTCGGCCATAAAACCTGCTGGCCGTAACTCAACGTGGCCATGTCGAAAGGCGCGCGTCCCGCGTGATTTTCGGCGAACGAAATGTGCTTCGCCGGATGCCAGTCCTGCGTCACCACCACATGCGAAAACGCACGTGCGAGGCGATTGATCACGGGCACGACTTCGTCGCCGTGAGCGACCGGCAACGCGCCGCGCGGCATGAAGTCATTCTGGACATCGATCACAAGCAGGACTTCGTCAGCGCCTTTCATTGCGAATCTCACCGGTTTTAGCTTGCTCTATAAGCTAGCTGTTAAAGCCACGCCCTTCTGCGGCCAGTTCGGTCACGCGTGCCGCGGGCTTCCATGCATCGCCGTTACCTTGGCCCGCATATTTGCGCATCGCGCGTTCGACGTTGTACAGGCCGACCGTATCCGCATACAGCATCGGTCCACCGCGATACAGCGGGAAACCGTAGCCGGTCAGGTAGACCATGTCGATATCCGACGCCTTCGATGCAATCCCTTCTTCCAGGATCAGCGCGCCCTCGTTGACGAGCGCAAACACCAGCCGTTCGACAATCTCATCATCGGAGATCTTGCGGCGCTTGACGCCTTGCTCGCCGGAATACGCAACGATCATCTCGTCGACGATCTTCGACGGATGCGCCGTGCGGTCCCCGGCCTTGTAGTCGTACCAGCCCGCGCCGGTCTTCTGCCCGAAGCGCCCGGTCTCGCACAAGCGGTCCGCGATCTTCGAATACTTCAGGTCAGGTTTCTCTTGATAACGGCGTTTGCGGATCGCCCAGCCAATGTCATTGCCCGCGAGATCGCTCATGCGGAACGGTCCCATCGCGAACCCGAATTTTTCGATTGCACGGTCCACTTGCGCCGGCAGCGCGCCTTCTTCAAGCATGAAAAGCGCCTGGCGCAGATACTGTTCGATCATCCGGTTGCCAATGAAACCATCGCAGACACCCGACACCACGGCCGTCTTCTTGATCTTCTTGGCAAGCTGCATGACAGTGGCGAGCACGTCCTTCGACGTCTTCGCGCCGCGCACGACTTCCAGCAGTTTCATGACGTTGGCCGGGCTGAAGAAGTGCATGCCGACCACGTCTTCGGGACGCTTCGTGAACGCCGCAATCTTGTCGACATCGAGCGTAGACGTATTCGATGCCAGGATCGCGCCCTTCTTCGCGACCTGATCGAGTTTCGAAAAAACCTGCTCTTTCACGCCGAGTTCTTCGAACACCGCTTCGATGATCAGGTCGGCGTCCTTGAGGTCTTCATAGGCGAGCGTTGGCGTGATCAGCGCCATGCGTTCTTCCAGTTTCTCGGCCGTCAGACGGCCCTTCTTCACGGCGCCTTCGTAGTTCTTGCGGATGGTGGCGAGGCCCCGATCCAGCGCTTCCTGCTTCGTCTCCAACAGCGTGATCGGCAGGCCCGCGTTGACGAAATTCATCGCGATACCGCCGCCCATCGTCCCTGCGCCGATCACGCCAACGCGATCGATTTTCCGCACCGGGGTGCTCGAAGGGACATCGGGGATCTTGCTTGCAGCACGTTCACCGAAGAACGCATGACGCAGCGCGCGGCTTTCGGGCGTTTGCACCAGCGCCATGAAGCAGTCGCGTTCAAAGGCCAGGCCTTTATCGAAACCGAGCTTCACGCCGGCTTCCACTGCATCGATACATTTGAGCGGCGCCGGGAAATTCTTCGCGAGCGGCGTGACGCCGTTGCGCGCGAACTGGATAAAACCTTCGGCGTTCGGATGCTCGATCTTGCGATCGCGGACCTTCGGATGCGGGCCGCTTTGCGCGCCCGCTTTTTGCGCGAATTTGACGGCTGCGTCGAGCAGGTCGCCTTCCGCCATTTGATCGAACAATCCGGTGCCGGCCAGTTTCTCCGACATCACCGGCGCACCCGACACAATCATGTTCAGCGCAGTTTCCAGACCGACCGCGCGCGGCAGGCGCTGCGTGCCGCCTGCGCCGGGCAGGATGCCTAACTTGACTTCCGGCAACGCGATCTGCGCGCCCGCCGACGCCATTCGATAATGCGCCCCAAGCGCCAGTTCGAGCCCGCCGCCCATGGCGACGCTGTGGATTGCCGCCACGACAGGTTTTGCGCTGCCTTCTATGACCTTGATGACCGTGTGCAGCGTGGGTTCCTGGGTTGCCTTGGGCGTATTGAATTCGGTGATATCGGCGCCGCCGGAAAACGCCTTGCCCGCGCCGATAATCACGATCGCGCTGACGGACGCATCCGCCTGCGCTTTTTCAACGCCCTTGACAATGCCAAGCCGGGTGGAGAATCCAAGGCCGTTCACGGGCGGATTGTTCAGCGTGATAACGGCGATGCCGTCGCGAGTCGTGTAGTCCACTGCCATTTGTCTACCTCCATTCGATGCCTGCCGATAGCCAGATTCTCCGGGAAACTCCCGGAAAGCGCTGATTACCGTGTCGCTGGGATTGTGAGTTACCGGAGAAGAATACACAAAAACGAACGCTCGTTCAATTCTGTTATTTTTGGGATGAGGTGAGTTTTGGTGCGGGGTCAGGAAAAAGCACGGGGAGACTGCCGGGCTGCGGGACGGCAGCCCGGTGAAGCGGGGAAGTCAGGACATCAAGATTGAGTCAAATAATCAAACCACCTTTTCATCCACCGTCGGCAGCACATACTCGCGATACAGCTCCCTCAGCCGAAGCTTCTGCAGCTTCCCCGTAGCCGTATGCGGGAGTTCATCGGCGAAAACAACATCATCCGGTTTCCACCATTTCGCCACCTTGCCGTCGTAGAACGCGAGCAGTTCCTCGCGCGTCACAGTTGCGCCCGGACGCCGCACGACCACCACCAGCGGCCGCTCCGTCCACTTCGGATGCGAACACGCAATACACGCCGCTTCCGCCACCTGCGGATGCGACATCATCACGTTCTCCAGGTCGATCGAACTGATCCATTCGCCGCCCGATTTGATCACGTCCTTGCTGCGATCGGTGATGTGCATGAAACCATCGGCGTCGATGGTCGCGACATCGCCTGTCGGAAACCAGCCGTCGATCAGCGGCGAATCGTCCTTGCGAAAATACCGGCTGATCACCCACGGGCCGCGCACGTGCAGATCGCCGAACGACTTGCCGTCCCACGGGAGTTCCTGACCGTCATCGCCGACAACTTTCATGTCCACGCCGAACATCACGTGCCCCTGCTTTTCACGCGAATGCAGTTGCTCTTCCGGCGAGCGCTGCTGCTGTCTCCAGGTGAGCTTCGCAAGCGTGCCGAGCGGCGACATCTCGGTCATGCCCCACGCGTGAATCACCTCCACGCCGTAATCGTCCTCGAAGCTGCGCAGCATGGCCGGCGGACAAGCCGACCCGCCGATCACCGTGCGTTTAAGCGTATTGAAGCGCACGCCCGCTTGCTTCACGTAGTTCAGCAAGCCGAGCCAGACCGTCGGCACGCCGGCCGAAAACGTTACCCCTTCGGTTTCCATGAGCTCGTAAAGCGCTTTGCCATCGAGACAATTGCCGGGCAGCACGAGCTTCGCCCCGACCAGCGCCGTGGAATGCGGGATGCCCCACGCGTTGACGTGGAACATGGGCACGACAGGCAGGATGGCATCACGGGCAGAACAACCCATGGCGTCCGGGAGCGACGCGCCGAATGCATGCAGCACGGTTGATCGATGGGTATAAAGCGCGCCCTTCGGATTGCCGGTCGTTCCCGATGTGTAGCAAAGAAACGATGCCGTGCGTTCATCGAGGACAGGCCACGCATAGTCGCCGTCGTATTTCGCCAGCAGCGTTTCGTAGCTGAGGACGGGCGTGGCCATGTCGGCGAGATGGGTGCTGATGCAGGTCTCGTCGCCGAGTGCAATCCAGCCTTTCACGTTCGGACACTGCGGCGCGATGATGTCGACGAGCGTGGCGAATGTCATGTCGAACGCTACGTATTCGTCGTCGGCGTGATTGACGATGAACGCAACCTGATCGGGGAAGAGCCGCGGGTTGATCGTGTGGCAGACGGCGCCCATACCGGTCACGCCGTAATAACACTCCAGGTGGCGATACCCGTTCCACGCCAATGTGCCAATCCGTTCGCCCGGTTGCACCCCCAACCCGATCAACGCCTGCGCAAGTTGTTTCGCGCGCTTTTCGCAATCGCGCCAGGTGTAGCGATGAATGTCGCCTTCAATGCGGCGCGAGACAATCTCGGTGTCGCCGAAATGGCGTGCGGCGTGGGACAACAACGATGAAGCGAGCAGCGGTACATCCATCATCTGGCCGAAAAGCGGCGACGTCATGGGCGAGTTCCTCACAAGTCCGGATGCACGGGTTTTGATGCCTGATCTACTTGATCCACTACCTGGCGACAGTACCTCAATTCGACACTGAGTTGATCCCCGGTCCAACGCCGGGGCGGGTTGACGCGCGCTCGTGCAGCGGCGCGGGGGCGGATTTACAATATCGGTTAATCATGAGGTGCTCAATATGTCGTTTTCCCCAAGCAGCACCGCCGCGCAAGCCGAACCAGCAAGCCTTGCGCCCGTGGCTGCCCCCGTGGATGCACTGCTCGCATCGATAAAAACCGACAGGCCCGATGCGTTCGTTTCACTCGGCTCCGCCTTTCTCACCCGCCTGCCCGCCGCACCGTTGCCGGAGCCTTATCTGGTCGGCATTTCCGCCGATACCGCCGCGCAACTGGGTTTTGACGCTTTGGACGCACAAGATCCCGCGTTCGCCGAGCCGTTCGCCCAGCTTTTTGCGGGCAATCCCACGCGGGAATGGCCGGCGGAGAAATTGCCGTATGCGTCGGTGTATTCGGGGCATCAGTTCGGCGTGTGGGCCGGCCAGCTCGGCGATGGCCGCGCGATCGGCCTGGGCGAGATCGAGCATGACGGCAAGCGGCTCGAGCTTCAGCTAAAAGGCGCGGGACGCACGCCGTATTCGCGTATGGGCGACGGGCGGGCTGTGCTGCGGTCATCGATACGCGAGTATTTGTGCTCCGAAGCCATGCACCATCTCGGCATTCCGACGACGCGCGCGTTGTGCGTGATTGGATCAGATCAGCCCGTGCGCCGCGAAACGACGGAAACGGCGGCCGTTGTGACACGGGTCGCGCCAAGTTTCGTTCGCTTTGGCCACTTCGAGCACTTCTACACGAACGATCGGCTCGATGAATTGAAGAAGCTCACCGATCACGTGATCGACCGGTTCTATCCGCAGTGCCGCGAAGCCGACGATCCCGCGTTGGCGCTCTTGCAGGAAGTCCTGAATCGCACGGCCGACTTAATGGCGGACTGGCAAGCCGTCGGGTTTTGCCATGGCGTGATGAACACGGACAACATGTCGATTCTCGGGCTGACGATCGATTACGGGCCGTTTGGGTTTATCGATGGATTCAACGCGAATCACATCTGTAATCACTCGGATTCGCAGGGCCGGTACGCTTACAAAATGCAGCCGCAGATTGGCTACTGGAATCTGTTTTGCCTTGCGCAGGCGCTGGTGCCGCTGTTCGGTCCGCAATACGACGCCGAGACGCGCAACGAAAAGGTGATTGAAGACGCGCAGCGGGTCCTGGAAGGATTCAAGGACCGTTTTGCGCCCGCGCTCGAGCGCCGCATGCGCGCCAAGCTCGGGCTGGAGGAGATTCGCGACGGTGACGACAAACTCGCGAACCGCTTGTTCGAAGTAATGAACGCGAACCGGGCTGACTTCACGCTGACGTTCCGAAATCTCGCCAAAATGCGCAAGGCTGACGCTTCCGGCGACGCGCCGGCGTGTGATCTGTTCCTGGATCGCGCCGCTTTCGATGTCTGGGCGAACGACTATCGGCTGCGCTTGTCGGAGGAAACACAAAGCGATGAAGCGCGGGCAAGCGCGATGAACGCCGTGAACCCAAAATATGTCTTACGTAATCATCTGGCCGAAAACGCCATCCGCCTTGCAAAAGAGAAGGATTTTTCCGAAGTTGAACGGCTGGCACAGGTGCTGCGCCATCCCTTCCATGAGCAACCTGAATTTGAAGCATATGCCGGCCTGCCGCCCGACTGGGCGAGCGACCTGGAAGTCAGTTGCTCTTCCTGAAATAGCCCCCAAATACATGAGCCTGCTTCGGGTTCCTCGCTTTTGGACCTGATCAGCTCCGCTAAAGATCTGGAGATAGAGAACCATGAACCGAGACGATCTGACGAAAGACCCCGTTGCTCCGCTGCAGAAGGACGATGCCGAGTATCGAAAGGAATTGACCGATATCCAGTACCAGGTGACGCGCCGCGCCGCCACCGAACGGCCGTTCACCGGCGAATACTGGGATCACAAGGAGCGCGGCATATATGACTGCGTGTGCTGCGGCACGCCGCTGTTCGAGTCGGATACGAAATTTGACGCCGGTTGCGGCTGGCCAAGCTACTTCAAGCCGATCAACGGCGAAGTCATTAAGGAAAAGACGGATCGTGCGCACGGCATGCTGCGCATCGAGGTCCAGTGCCAGAACTGCGGCGCGCATCTGGGCCACGTTTTCGAGGACGGTCCCGCGCCGACCGGTCTGCGGTACTGCATCAACTCGGCTGCGCTACAATTCGAACCCAAGTAAGCGCGTCGGGCGCTGCCGGCCATTGAGCCAGTGAGAGTCGACGTTGGCGCGGCGAGCGACCTCGCCGCGCGTTTTTACATGCTTTGAAAACGGCTGACTGCGGCTATTCACTCGCCAGGCGTCGTGTTGTGCCGGTAGGAACCGGCGACACGCGGCGCGTTGCGCGCTTTCCTATTGATGCCCTCCTCGTCCCTACGACATGAAATTTCTGTTCGATCTATTTCCGATCCTCCTCTTCTTCGTCGCATTCAAGATCTGGGGCATCTACACCGCGACCGCCGTGGCTATCGTGGCTACGCTTGTGCAGATCGCCTGGGTCGCGTTCCGGCATCGCAAGGTCGATCCCATGCTGTGGGTGAGCCTGGGCGTGGTGGTCGTCTTCGGCGGCGCAACGCTCGTGCTGCATAACGACACCTTCATCAAGTGGAAACCTACCGCGCTTTACTGGTTGTTTGCCGGCGCGCTGATCGTGTCGCAGGTTGGTTTCGGCAAGAACCTCATCGAAGCGATGATGGGCAAGCAGATCGTGTTGCCGCACAGGGTGTGGGGCCAGTTGAATCTTGCGTGGGCCGTGTTTTTCGCGATCCTCGGCGTGGTCAACCTGTTCGTGGCGTTCAACTACACCACCGATCAATGGGTCAACTTCAAGCTTTTTGGCGCGACCGGGTGCTTGCTGGTGTTTATCGTCGCGCAGAGTTTGTGGCTCGCGAAGTATATGAAAGAGGACGAAGGGAAATGAGCGATCCGGGGTTTATCGAGAACTTCGTCAACGCGTCGGCTGAAGGCAAGATTGCTTATCTAGAGGCGCGGCTTAATGCGGAGCTGGATGCGTCGCAGGTGCACATCGATGACGACAGCGCCGCGCACGCGGGTCATGCGGGAGCGTCGGCGGGAAGTCACTATACGGTGACTATCGTAGCCGCCCGATTCGCCGGGAAGCCACGCGTGGCGCGGCATCGGCTGGTGTATGATGCGCTGGCCGACGAGCTGCGGCAGGGTATTCATGCGCTTGCAATCAAGGCGTTTACACCCGAAGAGTTTGCAGACCAGTTCGAGTGACCCTTAGTAATCGCGCTTAATTACGCTTAATGAGCACGCTTAATAACGACGCTTGGTAACTTCACTGTTCTTCAGTCCAGTTGCTTTCAGCTAACCGATTTCAGCAACATCTCCAGCCCCGTTCTGATCAGGAACTATTGATGATTTTAAAAAATCCCCGTATTTGGGTGTTGCTGGCCGCGTTCGCGGCGGCGCCCGCGTTTGCGCAGAACATTGCCGTGGTGAACGGCACGCCGATTCCGAAGTCTCGTGTCGATGCGCTGGTCGCGCAACTCGTCCAGCAGGGTCAGCAGGACACGCCGCAATTGCAGGCGGCCGTGCGTCAAGAGTTGGTGAATCGCGAGATCCTGATGCAGGAAGCCATGCGGCGCGGGATTGCCACGCGTCCCGACGTGAAGGCGCAAATTGCCGTTGCCCAGCAGACCGTGGTGTTGCGTGCGTTGATTGAAGATTTCGTGAAGAACAATGCGCCGACCGATGCTGAGATCAAGGCGCGTTACGACGACATGGTGAAGCAGGTTGGCGGCGGCAAGGAATATCACCTGCACCATATTCTTGTCGACAACGAAGCTCAGGCTAAGGACTTGATCGCGAAGATCAAGGCTGGCGCAAGTTTTGAAGATTTGGCGAAGCAGTTCTCGAAGGATCCGGGATCGGGCAAGAATGGCGGCGATCTGGACTGGTCAAGCCCGCAGGCGTACGTGCCGGAGTTCGGCGCGGCGGCTGAGAAGTTGAAGAAGGGTGAGATGACGGACACGCCGGTGAAAACGCAATTCGGCTGGCACATTATCCGGTTGGACGATATCCGCGATGTTGCCCCGCCGCCGCTCGAGCAAGTGAAGGATCAGATTGCCAAGCAAATTCAGCAGGAAAAGCTGCAGGCTTTTGAAGAAGGTTTGCAGAAGAAGGCTGTGATTAAGTAAGGTTCGCTCAGTAAGGTTCGCTCGCGCCGGTGGACAAAGGGGTTTGCTGGCGCGAGGGGTCTGGATTTGTGGGTCTGGGTCAATGCCGGGTTGCTGCTTTTTAGGTTTTTGCGCGTTTTATGTTGGCTGTTTTCTTTATCACTATTAGCCACTGCGCGTGGCGGCGCGTCATTTCTTTGTCCAAAGCGACAAAGAAACGAAGCAAAGAAAACGCTTTCACCTCTCTACCCTAAGTGTCCACAGCGTGCAGTTCCATTTCATGGGTGCCCCAAAAGCACGGTGCTCGCAAGAGCTACGGATGTTTGAAACCCTCCTTCTCGCGAATCCTGACAGTAAAACGCTTCGCCCCGTACGCTCTCGGGCTAGCTCTAGCGACTGAACCTGCCCAAGGAACGCCCCGCGCTATCCGCGGAAAACCAACCTCCAAATTTGTATGCATGCCGAACCATCTTTTAAACCACCGAGAAATGGATCTGCAGAATGCATAAGACCTAACCCGGAAAATAACAATGCAAACTGATAGCTAACCCGCGAAGCCCCACAGCGGCAAATACGAGTGGGGCGGTGCGGGTTTCTATGGCGAGGGTGCTTGCCCGAGAGCGTACGGGGCGCAGCGTTTTACTGTCAGGATTCGCGAGAAAGAGGGGTTCAAACATCCTAAGCTCTTGCGAGCACCGTGCTTTTGGGGCACCCATGAATGAAAACTGCACGCTGTGGACACTTAGGGTAGAGCGGTGAAAGCGTTTTCTTTGCTTCGTTTCTTTGTCGCTTTGGACAAAGAAATGACGCGCCGCCACGCGCAGTGGCTAATAGTGATAAAGAAAACAGCTAATACTAAATGCGCGAAGACCTGGAAAGCAGCAACCCGGCATTGACCCAGACCCACAAATCCAGACCCTAGCGCCAGCAAACCTCCCGGTCCACCGGCGCGAGAGAACCTTCCTACCCTACCCCACCCAGCGCCGCGCATTCTGAAACACTCGCAACCACGGACTCGCGTCCCCAGTCCACCCCTCCGGCGTCCAGCTCATTTGCACATTCCTGTGCACCCGCTCCATGTGCGGCATGAGAACCGTAAAGCGTCCATCCGGCGTCGTCACCGACGTAATCCCCTCCGGCGAGCCGTTCGGATTCAACGGATATTGCTCAGTCGCAGCGCCCTTGTTATCAACAAAACGCATCGCTACCAAAGCATTCGCAGAATCACCTTGCTGCGAGAAATCCGCAAAGCCTTCGCCATGGGCAACGGCTACCGGAATCCGCGAATCTTCCATGCCGGCGAAGAATATCGACGGAGAGCTTTGAATTTCAACCGATGCAAACCGCGCCTCGAATTGCTCCGACTTATTCCGCGTGAACTTCGGCCACGCATCGGCGCCCGGGATCATCGAAGCGAGGCTGCTCATCATCTGGCAACCATTGCAAATGCCTAGCGCAAAGGTGTCCGTGCGACCGAAAAACGCCTCGAACATGTCAGCCAGACGGGGATTGAAACGAATCGTCTTCGCCCAGCCCTCGCCCGCGCCGAGCACGTCGCCGTAAGAGAAACCGCCGCAAGCAACCGCACCCGCAAAGTCCGCCAACGTAACGCGGCCTTCCAGCAAATCGCTCATGTGGACGTCGTGGGTGTCGAAGCCCGAACGGTCGAACGCGTAAGCCGTTTCCAGATGCGAATTGACGCCCTGCTCACGCAAGATAGCCACTCGCGGACGCGCGCCCTTGCCAATGAACGGAGCCGATACATCCTGCGTCGGATCAAAAGTCAGTACCGGCGAAATGCCAGGATCAGCCGGATCGAGCAACGCGTCATATTCGGCATCGGCACAGGCGGGGTTATCGCGTAACCGCGCGACGCGCCAGCTCACTTCGCTCCAAGCACGCTGCAATTCATGACGCGGCGCTTCATAGACCTTCTTCGCATCGCGATAAATCTCGATGGCGTCACGCTCGTTCGGCTTGCCGATCACTTCGCTACACGCCGACAACCCGTGTTCGCGCAACACAGCCATCACGGCATCGCGTTCCGCCAAAGGCACCTGGATCACGCCGCCCAACTCTTCCGAAAACAACGCACGAATGGTCCGGTCTTCACGACGGCCGCTGGTCTGCTTCGCCCAGTCCTTGGCATCGCCGTAATCGGATTCGTGGTTCGGATCGAGTATCAGCATGTCGACGTTCAGCGACACGCCCACGCGCCCCGCAAACGCCATTTCGCAGACAGTCGCCCAGAGGCCGCCATCGGAACGATCGTGGTACGCGAGCAGCTTGCCTGCCGCATTGAGCGACTGGATCGCGTTGAAGAACCGCTTGAGGTCCTCGGCGTCGTCGACGTCGGGAACGGTGTCGCCAATCTGCTGCGTCACTTGCGCCAGGATGCTGCCGCCGAGACGATTCTTGCCGCGGCCCAGGTCGATCGAGATCAGCACCGTGTCCGTGCCACGCTGCAACTGCGGCGTGAGTTGGCGGCGCACATCTTCAACCGGCGCAAACGCCGAAATGATCAGCGACACCGGCGACACGACTTCCTTCGCGACACCCGCCTCGTCCTGCCACTTGGTGCGCATCGACAGCGAATCCTTGCCCACGGGAATGCTGATGCCCAGCGCCGGGCACAATTCCATGCCGATCGCCTTCACGGTATCGAACAGCGCCGCGTCTTCGCCGGGACTGCCGCACGCGGCCATCCAGTTAGCGGACAGCTTCAGCTTGTTCAACGATTCGATAGGCGCCGACGCAATGTTCGTCACCGCCTCGCCAACGGCCATGCGGCCGGATGCTGGCGCGTTGATCACAGCCAACGGCGTGCGCTCAGCAATGGTCATTGCTTCGCCACGGAAACCGGCGTAGTCCATGGTGGTGATCGCGCAATCGGCGACCGGCACTTGCCACGGGCCGACCATCTGGTCGCGCGCGGTCGTGCCGCCCACCGAGCGGTCGCCGATGGTGATGAGGAACGATTTGCTCGCGACTGTCGGGTGCTTGAGCACGCTCACCGCAATCTCCGACAGCACCATTCCGGTGACATCGACAGGTTCAAACTTCAACACTTCGCGCTGCACGTCGCGATGCATCTTGGGCGTCTTGCCGAGCAGGACTTCCATGGGCATATCGACGGGTTCGAGCGCTTGATCGGCGCTCTTCAAGTCATCGATCAACTGCAACTGGCGTTCTTCCGTCGCGACACCCACCACCGCTACCGGGCAGCGTTCGCGCGTGCAGATGGCTTCGAACGAAGGCAAGCTTTCCGGCGCAATCGCCAAAACGTAACGCTCCTGCGCTTCGTTCGACCAGATTTCTCGCGGCGACAACCCCGATTCTTCAAGCTGGACGCGACGCAATTCGAAACGCGCGCCTTTGTCGGCGCCATCGACCAGTTCAGGAAACGCATTCGATAACCCGCCCGCACCCACATCGTGGATGCTCAGGATCGGGTTCTCAGCGCCCAACTGCCAGCACGCATTAATGACTTCTTGCGCGCGCCGCTGGATTTCCGGGTTGCCGCGCTGCACGGAATCGAAGTCGAGTTGCGCGGTGTTCGCGCCGGTGGCCATCGAACTCGCCGCGCCGCCGCCCATGCCGATCCGCATTCCCGGACCGCCGATCTGAATCAGCAGCGATCCCGGCGGCAAATCCATCTTGTGCGTGTGCTGGTCCGAGATATTGCCGATCCCGCCCGCGATCATGATCGGCTTGTGATAACCCCGCACGCGCCCCGCGGCGTTCTGCTCATACGCGCGGAAATAGCCGCCCAGATTGGGCCGGCCGAATTCGTTGTTGAACGCAGCCGCGCCAATGGGACCATCGATCATGATCTGCAACGGCGATGCAATGCGCTCCGGCTTGCCATATGGCGCGTGCTCATCCGAAGGATTGCGCTGCGGCACCGGCACGGCGCTGTCGCGGGCGTTTTCCCACGGTTGGCGCGCATCGGGCAAGTCCAGGTTCGATACCGAGAAACCCGCCAGGCCCGCTTTCGGACGCGCGCCGCGGCCGGTCGCGCCTTCGTCGCGGATCTCGCCGCCCGAGCCTGTTGCCGCGCCGGCGAACGGCGAAATGGCGGTCGGATGGTTATGCGTCTCGACCTTCATCAACGTGTGGGTCAATTCGGTGTGACGGCCGTAATGTTCGTTCGCACCACGCGGGAACCAGCGCTCGGCCGTGCCGCCTTCCATGATCGCGGAGTTGTCCGAATACGCAACGATGGTGCCCGCGTGATTCAGCTTCTCGGTGTTGCGGATCATGTTGAAGAGCGAAATGTCCTGCGGCTCGCCGTCGATGGTCCACTGCCCGTTGAAAATCTTGTGACGGCAATGTTCGCTGTTGGCCTGCGCGAACATCATCAGTTCGACGTCGGTCGGATTGCGCTCCAGCTGCTTGAACGAATCGACGAGATAGTCGATTTCATCGTCGGCCAAAGCGAGGCCGAGTTCCGCATTCGCCGTTTCCAGCGCGCCGCGGCCGTGGCCGAGGATATCGACGGCTTGCAGCGGCTGCGCCGGCAGTTCGTCGAAGAGATGCAATGCGTGATCCCGCGACGGCGCCACGCTTTCGGTCATCCGGTCATGCAGCGCTGCGGCGACTGCCGCGCGTTCCTGCTCGCCCAACGCCTTCTTGCCGCCGATGCCGCTGCCGAGCAAGCCGCTTTTCAGGATCACCGTATATTCCACACCCCGTTCGATCCGGCGAACCTGCGTCAGGCCGCAGTGATGGGCGATGTCTGTCGCCTTGCTCGCCCATGGCGAAACGGTACCGAAGCGCGGCACGACCATGAAGGTCTCGTGCGCCCCGCGCTCGGTGCTCGCCTCGAACGGCGTTCCGTAGTGCATGAGCGCGTGGATGCGGTTGCTGTCTTCATCGGAGAGCGGATCGGCCGAGTTCACGAAATGCAGGTACTGACCTCGCACGCCGACAATTGCCGGGTCGATGCGCGTCAATGTTTCGAGCAGGCGGGTTTGACGGAAATCGGAGAGGGCCGAAGCGCCGGGGAAACACGAGAAGTGGGCCATTGTCACGGTGCTTAGAGGACGTCGGGACGTCGAATTCGTCAAGGCAGACGTCAGGACGAAAGACGTCGGAGCCGTTTGCGGCAGTGCCGCAATTGGCGGTGGGAAGAATCGGATTATAACCCGGAAGTGTCTCGAAAACGGACCCGGGGCCAAGCCACGAAACAGCCTGCCGGCGAGGCGCCAATCTCTGAAATATTCCGGAATGTCTCGCCATCGGTCCGGTGACGACCTTCAAAAGGCTTGGCACACCTGGTTTTTCAGGCACCGACCCGGTCAATCGCGCCGCTGTACCATGCGTCCCGGCGTCCCGGCGGCGCGCGTTTGGCGCTATCATTGCGCGCTTTCCCTGACCGGCGTTGGGGCGCACAAAAGTCGCACGAACGCCGGTTCGCCTCTCTCACGAGAACCCCAGCGAATCCCGGGCGCCCTGACACATCGGGCGCCGGCTCGTGAACCAGTCTGGTCTTGCGCCTTCGGGCGAGAACGAATCATGGATGTCATCGTCATCGGCGGCGGAATCGCCGGCATCGCCACCGCGTATCAATTGCGTGCAAACGGGCACCGCGTCTGCGTGGTCGAGCGACATGCCACCGTTGCGCAAGGCGCAACCTACGGCCACGGCGGCTCGGTGCTGCCCTCGCCGCTCGACGTGTGGTTCGGACCGACGTTCATGCAGACACGCCGCGCGGCCAAAACCGGCATCTTGTTTAAACCCGGCTTCAATTCCGACACCCGCGAATTCGCGAAGCAACTCGCGCGGTTCCAGGACCCGGAGCTGTTCACCAGTCAATACACTGCCCTGCGTCCGCTAGTGGATATATCGCGCGACGTGATCGCCGATATCGACTCCCGGCATGCACTCGATTACGAACAGCGCACCGGCGTGCTGCACATATTCCGCCATGAACGCGATCTCGAGCTGGCGCAGTCCGCGATCGCCCTGCTGCAGCGCTTCGAGACGCCGCATCGCGTATTGACGCCAGAGGAATGCGTGGCGGCTGAGCCGTCGATTCCCGACGATCCGCCGTTTGCCGGCGGCGTGTTACTCGGCGACGCCCGCACCGCGAATTGCCCGTTGTTCACCAAGCTGCTCAAGCAAATGCTGGAAGACGGCGGCGTGCAATTCCAGCTTGGCCGCGAGGTCACGGCCATTCGCGCCGACAGCCAAAGTGCGGCCGTGGAACTCGGTCCGCGCGCCGGCGAAGTCGACGGTAAAGGCCGCAAGTCACGCGACGTTGAATTGATCGGCGCCGACGCCATCGTGGTCGCGGCCGGGACGGGTACGTCTGCATTGCTGGCTACGCTGGGAATCAGCTTGCCGCTGCATCCGCTGCGCCTGCACACGCTGACTGCGCCGATCGCTTACGAGGAGCGCGCGCCGCACATTACGGTGGTCGATTCCGTGAAACGCATCACGATGACGCGGATCAACCAGCGGATGCGCGTGACGGGCGGCGCGGTGCTGCAGAGCGTGGCCAAAGCGCATAAGCCGATGAACGAAGGCATGACACGGCGCGCCCTCGCGTTGCTCGGTCAGGCGACGCACGACTGGATTCCGGGCGCGGCGAAGGTATCGGCGGCGCGGGCTTGGGATGGCATCCGGCTGGTTTCGCCCGATGGTTTGCCCATCGTGAGCCCAACCGCGCACGCGCGTTTGTTCATCAATGCGGCGCACGGGCCGGCGGGCTGGGGTATCGCTTGCGGAGCGGCAAAAGTGGTGGCGGCGATGGTTTCCGGAATCACGCCTGATGTACCGGCTGAAACACTAAGCGCGCTGCGGATGGACCGGTTTTAGGGGAGTTTGGGCCGTTATCGGCCTCATGGCCGCGCGTTGGAATGCGGACTGGTGACATACGAAACGCAGCCGCGAACACCTTTCACTCGGATACGAATTCCCGGCCTGCGTTTGCGACAATTGGGCGCAATAATTGCGATGAGTTCACGCATTCCTCTCACGCTGGCGCCATGACCGACTCCTCCCTTTCAAACACCACTAATTCGCCCTACGTCGAGCCACGCGATCATGCGCTGGCGCTCCTGACACTGGGCGAACTCCGCACACTTGAAAGCCGCGCAGCGGCGTCCCTGCCCGCGAATACGCTTATGGCTCGCGCCGGCGCCGCGGCGGCGCAATTTCTTATCGATCAGAACCGGCATGCGCCAAATCTCGCTGCATTGCCGGTCTGGATCGTCGCCGGGCCGGGCAACAACGGCGGCGATGCGCTCGTGATGGCCGCCCGCCTGCGGCACGCCGGCATCGACGTCGAAGTCTGCATGCCGGTGGAAGTCAAACCCGACGACGCCCGCTGGGCACTCGCCGAAGCCCGGCAAGCAGGCGTCAAAATCACGACAGAAGCCCCTGCTTCCTTCGATAACCTCGGCTGGCTCGTCGACGGCATGTTCGGCATCGGCCTTGGAAGGCCGCTGGAAGGCGTGTTCGCGGATCTCGCCGCGCGCTTGTCGCGGCGCTCAAGGGCGAGCGGCGGCGTGCTTGCGCTGGATATCGCGAGCGGGCTGTCGAGCGACACCGGCGAACCGGTCAGCCGCAGCGCCGACGGCCGCGCGCAAGCCGTGCGCGCCACGCACACCGTCACGTTCATTGGCGCGAAGCCGGGCCATTTCACCGGCGATGGCCGCGACCTGACGGGCAAGCTTTATATCGCCGACCTGGGGGTCAAGCCGCCACTTGAACCCTCCATCACGCTGAACGCGCCGTCGCTGTTCGGCTCGCATTTTCCGCCGCGCGATAACGCGACCAACAAAGGCACGTTCGGCACGCTGGCCGTGCTCGGCGGCGATACCGGCATGTGCGGCGCGCCCATCCTCGCCGCGCGCATGGCCCTATGCGGGGGCGCCGGCAAGGTGAACGTGGCGTTCATCGGCACCGATTCGCCGCCTTACGACCCGCCGCATCCGGAACTGATGCTGCACCACGTCGACCAGATCTCCCTCGCTAAAATGAATGCGCTCGCGGTTGGCTGCGGCATGGGCCAGAGCGAGCGCGCGAAGAAAGTGCTCGTCGACGTCCTCGCGCTCGATGTCCCCAAGCTCTTCGATGCCGACGCGCTCAACCTGATTTCGTCGGATGAGAAATTAGCAGCCAGGGTCGCCGAGCGAGGCGCTCAAGGCGATCCGTGCGTGTTGACGCCGCATCCGCTCGAAGCCGCGCGCTTACTCGGATCGGATGTGAAAAAGGTGCAAGCTGACCGGCTTGCTGCCGCCCGGCAACTGGCTGCGCGCTTTGCTGGGGTGATCGTGTTGAAGGGCACGGGCACGATCGTCGCGTCGCCGGATGGTCGCGTGTCGGTGAATCCCACCGGCAATGCGGCGCTTGCTACGGGCGGTACGGGCGACGTGCTGGGCGGGCTGATCGGCGCATTTCTCGCGCAGCGGTTGCCGGCGTATGAGGCCGCGCTCGCAGGTGTGTATCTGCACGGCATGGCGGCCGAAGCGCTGACCGCTGAAGGCGAAGGTCCCGCAGGACTGACCGCGGGCGAACTGGCGCCAAAGGTGCGAAGTCTGCTCAACCGGCTTTTTTACCCGGCTTGACTTCTGGGCGGACATCCGCCTCGGAATAAAGCCCTCCGCCAAGTCGCGTTTATCCTCGACGAACGAAACACGCAGCGTCGGTCTATACGACGACCGTTCATGCAAGCAATCATTCATCCATCGTGGCTATACTTGTTGACTCGCGCGTAGGCGGATCGAGATAGACCATCATCCGACCTGCGCGATGATCAGTACCTCCCGTCACCCTCTGATAAACGGACCGTTATGACGCTCAATTCGCTCCCTGCCTGGCCGGCGCTCCAGACGCATTACGATGCCATCCGTGACGAACGCCTGCGCGACTGGTTCGCGCCGCAAAACGATACAAAGCCGTCCCGCGCCGAGCGCCTGACTTTTGACGGCGGCGGCATCTCCGTCGATTTCTCGAAGAACCGCATCACCGAAGCCACGCTCAAGCTGCTGGTCGAACTTGCGCAGCAGGCGAAGGTCGCGGAAAAGCGCGATGCCGTGTTTGCCGGCGATATTGTCAACGTCACCGAACATCGCGCGGTGCTGCATACGGCCTTGCGTTCCACCGACGACAACTCCCCGTTCCAGAAGGAAATCCGCGCTGAAAAAGCCAAGATGGCCGCGTTCGCGAACAAGGTTCGCGACGGCTCGTGGACCGGCTATACCGGCAAGCGGATTCGCCATGTGGTGAACATCGGCATTGGCGGCTCGGATCTCGGGCCGAAGATGGTGGTGCACGCGTTGCAACATCTGGCGCAGCCGGGCCTGGATACGCATTTCGTCTCGAACGTCGATGGCGCCGATATCTACAACGTGCTCAAGGGCATCGACGCTGAAGAGACGCTGGCGATTGTTGTATCGAAGACGTTCACCACGCTCGAGACCATGACCAATGCGCGGTCCATGCGCGACTGGTTTATCAAGAGCGGTTGCCCGGAAGAGGCGCTGTCGAAGCACTTCGTGGGGGTATCGGCGAATCCTGAGGAAGTGGTCAAGTTCGGCATTGCGAAGGAAAACGTCTTCGAAATGTGGGACTGGGTCGGCGGCCGCTATTCCCTATGGTCTGCTGTCGGCTTGTCGATCGTGATCTCGGTTGGACCGGAGAACTTCGAAAAGCTGCTCGCCGGCGCGCATGCCATGGACGAGCATTTCCGTACCGCGCCGTTCGATCGCAACCTGCCCGTGCTGATGGGCATGATCGGCATCTGGTACCGCGACTTCTTCAAGTCGCAAAGCGTGATGGTCGCGCCGTACTCGCAAGCCATGCGCTACTTGTCTTCGTATCTCCAGCAACTCGAGATGGAAAGCAACGGCAAGTCGGCGAGGCTCGACGGCACGATGGTCGATTACCCTACCGCCGCCGTGATCTGGGGCGAGCCCGGCACGAACGGCCAGCACGCGTTCTACCAGATGCTGCATCAGGGACCGACGTTGATCCCGATCGACTTCATCGCGGTGCTGACGCCGGAACATCCGCTCGTCGATCATCACGCCAAGTTGCTCGCGAACTGCTTCGCGCAAAGCGAAGCGCTGATGCTCGGACGCACGCTGGAAGAAGCGAAGAAGGTCGCGGGACCCGGTAAGGAAGAACTGGCTACTCACCTCAGCTTCCCCGGAAATCGCCCGACAACCACGATCATTCTCGATGCCCTCACGCCTGAGACCCTGGGCGCGGTTATCGCGTTGTACGAGCACAAGGTGCTGGTGCAAGGCGCGGTGTGGGACATCAACTCGTTCGATCAGTGGGGCGTCGAGCTGGGCAAGATCCTCGGCAAGGTGGTCGAAGCCGATATCACCAGCGACAAGGCCGATCCGGCGAAGCACGATTCGTCGACATCGGCGTTGATTGCGCGTGCGCAGGCTGCGTTGAAGGGACTGTAAAGGCTTTGGTTTGAACACCGTCTCGCGTCTTCCATTCATGAAGCCGCGAGACGGGCCGCTACACGCTCAGCCCATTCACAAGCCGCCCCGCTTCTATGGTCACCGTCGCGTCGCATCGCTCGGCCAGTTCGGCATCGTGCGTGACGAGGATCAACGTTGCACCGTTACGCCGGTTCATCTCGAACATCAAGTCGATGATCGCGTATCCCGTTGCCGCATCAAGACTGCCGGTGGGTTCATCGGCGAACAGCACGGCCGGATGCGTGACAAACGCGCGCGCAAGCGCCACGCGTTGCTGCTCGCCACCGGATAACAGCTTGGGATAATGTGCGGTCCGCTGACCGAGGCCAACCTGTTCGAGCAGGTCCCGCGCACGCGTCGCGATCTCTTTGTGCGGCACATCGCCGCGCAATTCCAGAGGCAACATCACGTTCTCGAGAGCGGTCAGGTGCGGCATCAACTGGAACGACTGGAAGACGAATCCCACCGAGCCGCTGCGCAATGCCGCGCGTTCGTCTTCGGAAAGCGTGCCCAGGTCGCGCCCGAGCAAGCGAACCGAGCCTGCCGTCGCGCTGTCCAATCCCGCAAGCAGACCAAGCAACGTGGACTTGCCCGACCCCGATGCACCGACAATGGCGACACTGCTGCCCTTTTCGATCGACAGGTCGATCTGATCGAGGATGATCAATTCGCCCGTCGCGTCCTTCACCCGCTTGCTTAAACCCCGTACTTCTATGACCGGTTCGATATTGTTTTGCATGGAGAGACTTAAGGTGAACTGGACAACGCGCGCCACGCTGGCATGGGTTGCAGTGATCGCATGCATGAGCGGGACGCCCGCTTATGCGGCGCAAGACGCGACTGCGGTTAAGGCTGCAGCTACGGTTGGAACCACGGTTACAACGAGCCCGACGCCGAGGGAAGGCAAACCGGCAATCGTGGTACTCGGCGACAGCATCTCCGCAGAATATGGCCTGCCGCGCGATACAGGCTGGGTCGCGTTGCTGCGCTCTAAGCTTCCCCAGGAGCACTTCGATTATAGCGTCGCCAATTCAAGCATCAGCGGCGACACCACCAGCGGCGGCCTCGCCCGCCTGCCCGCCGCGCTCAACCGCATCAGGCCGAGCATTGTGATAGTGGAACTCGGCGCCAATGACGCGCTGCGCGGCGTCCCGCTTGCGACGACCGAGGCGAACCTGAGGAGCATCATCGAGAAATCGCAGGCCGCCAATGCGAAAGTTTTACTCGTCGGGATGTATGTTCCGCCTAACTATGGCCCCGACTATTCGCAAAAGTTTCACGGCGTGTATGAACAATTATCGAAAGAAAAACGCGTGCCGCTAGTCCCGTTCTTGCTGGCTGGTATTGAAAACAAGCCCGAGATGTTTCAGGCGGACCAGATTCATCCGACCCCTCAGGCCCAGCCTTTGCTATTGAACAACGTCTGGCCAGTTTTAAGACCTTTGCTGGGCGCGCCATCGAAATGACTGGGGGAGATAATTGATGATTGAGGCGATTCATCTCCACATCCCCGCTTGCACCCTGTCAGCGCGTCGCCTGGTTGGCTTTTAGCCATGCGCGGAATACGGCCACGATTCAGTACTCAAGATTTTCGCGTAACCCTGAAAAACCCCGGCTCCGTTTGTGAGCGCATTGAAAGGAGGTAACGTGAAATATTTACCAATTCTCGCTTTGACCGTCGCGATCTCGGCTTGCGCCGCTCCTATGTCACCTGGCGTCAGCCAGGTTGGAACGAGTCAGCAACCGCCGAAGGCCGTCGCACAATGTATCGCGCAGAAATGGGCCGATAAATCACAGCAGCAAGTAGTGTCGCAAGACACGCTCGCGAACGACATGGCTGCCGATGTCTACGTTCCGGGTCAGCAACCGCCCGATGGCGCCAAGGCGATCGTACGTCCCAACTATTCGGGTCCGGGCACATGGGTCGGTTTCCGCGCTGCGGGCTCGGCCGGCAGCGATGCCACCGGCGACATCCAGGCATGCCTCTGACCTTCGTGAAGGTCCTGTAACGACTTTATCGGGCGAGTCTTCCTCACGCACTTCCGATACGAAAAAGCCCCGCTGGTTTGCGCCAGCGGGGCTTTTTATCGTGCGGGTCAAACTTAGCGACTCAGGCTCAGACTCAGCGTCTCAGCCCACGAAGATCATTGCGACTGATCAGCCGTGGTGGGCACGTTCGTGATCTTCACCTTCGAGCGCGCTCTCAATGAATCGAGGTACGACTCCATCTCGGCTTGCGCGTAGACCTGAGCGACTTGCTGCTGCGCGCCGGTCAGGCGGTCTGCGGTGACCGGATCAGGTTTCTCGATACCGTCCACGCGATAGATCGCGTATCCGTCCGTGCCAAGATCGACACCAACATACGACGGCAACTTCGACGAATCGGCCTTGAAGATGGCGGCGAGCGCGGCGGGCGGCAGGCCCTGCGCGTCGTTACGCGATACCTTCGATATCGACGAAAAACCTGCCGTCGAGTTCGACTTCTGCAACTCGGCCAGCTTGGCTATGCCATCTTTGCGCGCAGCTTGGGCCGCTTCTTCCGCGATGACCTTTGTACGCACTGCGTCCTTGATGGTGTCCAGTGCGGGCACGGCCGCCGCTTTATAGTCCGTCACACGGCCGGCGATCATCGTGCTGTTGCCGATGTCGATAGCCTGGGTGTTGTTGTGCTGCTTCACGGCGTCCGGCGCGAAAATGGCCGCGAGGAACTTGGGATTGTTCAGCGGGCTGTCAGCCGGCAGCTTCGGATCAGGCTTCGATCCAACCGTTGCCGTCTGGATTTGGAGCTTGTATTTGTCGGCGGCGGGTTGCAGCGACTTCGACTGTTCGTACACCGTCGAGGTGAAGCCTTCCGCGTCGTCAGCGAGGTTCTTCGCCGCTTGCTGCGCGACGACTTCCTTCGTGATCTGGTCCTTCACTTCGTCGAACGGCTGCGTGACGGACGGCTTCACGTCGGTCGCCTCAAGAATGTGATAACCGAAATCCGTCTGCACGATGCCGCTGGTTTCGCCCTTCTTCAGGCCGAACGCGGCGTCATCAAATGCCTTGCCGCCCGCGATCATGCCGCGGCTGAAATACCCCAGGTCGCCGCCCTTTGACGCAGACCCTGGATCCTGGGAATTCTTCTCTGCAATCTGGGCGAACTGATCCGGATGCGCCTTGACCTGCGCGAGCAGCGTGTCGGCTTGTTGCTTGGCCTTCGCTTTGTCTGCCGCGCTTGCATCTTTCGGCGCATTGATCAGGATGTGGCTCACACGCACTTGCGCCTGCGTCTTGAAGCGCGCGATGTTGTCGTCGTAGTACTTCTTGAGATCCGCGTCTGACGGCTTGACCGCTGCCGACAACGTAGCCGGCGACAGCACCAGATACTGGATGGTCGCGGACTCGGGCGTAGCGAACTCGGCACTGTGCGCGTCGTAATACGACTTTACTTGTGCGTCGGTGGGCTGAATCTTCGCGGTGTAATCGACGGTACGGAACGCGAGACCTTGAACGTCGCGGCGTTGCTCGGCGATCTCGGTCAGCGTTTGGGCCAGCGTCTTCGACGTGAATGCGGTGGACTGGATACTCGCCGGAATCTGATCCGCAGCGAGACCGTAACGCACGCGCTCGTCGTACTGCTCAGGCGTCATGCCTTGCATCGCGAGCAATTGCTTGTACTGGTCCACGTCGATGGAACCATCCGGCTTGCGCAACGAAGCGATGGTCGGATCGGCCAGCAACGCGCGGCGTACGGCTGCGTCGGACGCGGTCAGGTGCAGGCGCTGGGTTTCGTCGGCGAGCACGCGCTGTTGCACGAGGCTGTCGATCAGCGAGGCGCGCATTTCCGGCGTTTCGAACATCTTCGGGTCGAACTGGGCGCCGAGCATTTGCCGCGCGCGATCGACTTGCTGGCGCATCGCGCCGTCGTACTCGACACGCGTGATCTTGTGGCCGTTGACGCTGGCGACGTTCGCGTTTTCGTCGAAGAAACTGCTGAAACCCTGGATACCCACAATTCCCAATCCTGGCACGACGATCAGGATCAACAGGGCCATCATCAGGCGTTGGTGATTACGGAAAAAGTCGAGCATGCGTGACGATTCTGCCTAATACGAAACGCCCGATGTTACAGCAGCGGGCAATAAAAAAGGCGAACCGGAGTTCGCCCTTCTCGAGAATGCTGGCGGAGTGGACGGGACTCGAACCCGCGACCCCCGGCGTGACAGGCCGGTATTCTAACCAACTGAACTACCACTCCTTTTGTACATCTTCTGCAACGATCGAGACGCGAGCAGTGCAGCCGCTTATTCCACCAATTGTTTCAATCATTTGCACGAAACTGGCGGCTATGTGCCGACTAAATACGGGTCAACACAACGGGAAAGCGGCGCGCCGGAAGGTTTGATCAACATCCTGCCAGCCTTGCTCCACAACCGTTTGCTCGATCGGGGACGAAGTATACAACGAAAAGTCAGACGATGCGGAATTTTATCACGCTACCGTCCCCCTACTCCCTGCGACGCGGCTACATCGATTGGCTGCTCGCCTGGAATCCGCAGCGGCTCGATCTTGCCCACGATCACGAGATAACTGAACGCGCCAAGGAAACAGAAACCGCCCGCAACAATCAACGGAATGGTGAACGAGCCTTTAGTGAGTGCAAGCATCAGGCCGGTGAACGTGGTGATCACAATGCCCGCGAGGTTCGACGCGAAGTTCTGGATGCCGCTGATCGATGCCACGTAATCCGGGGTCGGCGCCACATCGCCGGGAAGCGACCAGATGCTGGCAGCCGCGAACGCGAGGCTGCCATACGCGATTCCAAACGATGCCAGCATCACATAGATGCTGGTGGTGAACGCCGACAGCGTGATGATCGACGAAAGCAGCATGCCGCCGACCATGCAGGTCTTACGCGACTTCGTCAGGCTCCAGCCGCGCTTATAGAGCGCATCCGAAACGATGCCGCCCAGCCAGCCGCCGGGTATTGAAATGAGCGCGGGAATCATGCCGAGCGTGCCGAGCGACTTGAGCGAAAAACCGCGCGTCTGCACGAGATAACTCGGGAACCACGTGATGAAAAAATAGATCACGAAGTTCAGGCAGAAGAAGCCGAGCATCATGCCCCACAGCGTGCGATGCCTGAAAAGCGAGGCCCACGTGATGTTCCGGTCACCCGTTTTGTCACGCGGCGCAGGCGTTACATTTTCTTCGCCGGTCAGATCACCGCGCGACGGATTGCGGTAGATCACGAACCAGCCGAGCACCCACAGCAGGCCCACGGCGCCGGTTGCGACGAACGATGCTTCCCAGCCAAAGCCGCTGATGATCAGCGCGACGATCGGGATGGAAAGTGCGGAGCCGACTCGCGAGCCGCTATCGAAGATGCTTGTCGCGAACGCGCGTTGCGCCGGCTTGAACCATTGCGCGACGAGCTTCGCACACGCCGGATAAGCGCCCGCTTCGCCCACGCCGAGCATCAGGCGGCAGCCGAACATGCCCGCCACGCTCGAGGTTGCGGCGGTGAGTGCGGTGAATATGGACCACCATCCGACTGCAAGCGGCAATGCGATGCGCGCGCCGACTTTATCGACGAACCAGCCGAACGGCATTTGCATCAGCGCGTAGGTCCAGAAGAAGCCGCTCATGACAAGGCCCATTTGCGCGGGACCGATGTTGAGCGCCTTCTGTATCTGAGGGGCTGCAACGGCCAAGTTCGCACGATCGACGTAATTGATCGCGATTGCCAGGAAACATAGAAATATGACCATCCACCGCATCTTGCGCATGCTTTGTCTCCTCCGGTACGGCTCGTTTTTTTATCTACGATGCTCGGGTTCAGCGATGCTGCGAGCGAGCGCAGAATCGGCCCGGCGTGCATGATGCGTGATGGGTGCGTGCTCGCCGGGGCGTTACATGCTACTCGCTAAATGCGGGTGTCTGCACAGGCGGAGACGCGGGTCAGGGTGTTCCCTGAGTCATAGCTTAATGCTTACAACAAGAAAGCTTTTGCGCGTTTGGTCCCGACTCCAACACGGTCCATGCGCCCTCAAGAAACCTTGCATATCTCGTGAAGCGCATTGAGCCTGCGTGCTGGATCGGCTACGTACGGATTCGATTCATCCCACGCATAGCCCGCCAGCACCGCGCTGATAAAACGCTGGATATGCGGCGTTTTATGCGGATAAAAAATGATGTCCTGCAGCTCACCCGTGTACCACCGTTCGACAAATGCACGGAAGGTATCAATCCCTTTTCGCAGCGGCGCGTCGTACTCTGCCTGCCAGTCGGGAGTTTCGCCATTGAACTGCCGCTCCAGCGTTTGCACCGCCAGATGCGCAGAGCGAAGAGCGATCGTCACGCCCGATGAAAACACAGGATCGAGGAACTCTCCCGCGTTACCGAGCAGCGCGTAACCCGGACCATGCAGCCACTCGACGTTCGCTGAATAACCGCCGATATGCCGCACCGGCATCAGGAACGGCGCCTCGCCGATGAGCGCGTTAAGTGTCGGCTCCTGCTGGATCAGCGCACGCAGCTTTGCATCGCGTTCGTTCTCGGGACAGTCCAGGAAACTCGCCTCGGCTACGCACCCGACCGACGAGCGGCCGCCTGCGAGCGGAATCATCCAGAACCAGACATCGCGATGCTCCGGATGCGTTGCGACGCAGATCTTGTTCCGGTCCGTAACGCCAACCGGGATGCCGTCGCGCACATGCGTAAAGATGGCCGCACGCGTGGGCATCCGTGTGGGCGCTTCAAGGTTCAGGAGACGCGGCAATACACGGCCGAAGCCGCTGGCATCGAGTACGAAACGGGCGTTCACATGGTATGCAATGCCCGCTTCATCGATCACGTCCAGCACCGGCGCAGTGCCGGTTTGCATCGCTTGCACGGTGTGGCCGAAACGCACTTCGGCGCCCTGCTTCGCGGCGCACTGGATCAGCAGGTCGTCGAATACCGCGCGTTCAACCTGGTACGTCGTGCCCCATCCGGGCGTGTGTTTATCGCGGAAGTCGAAGGAGAACGACTGGTCGCGATGAATAAAATGCGCGCCGTTCTTGTACTGGAACCCGGCCTCGACAACCGCCCGCAGCATGCCGGCCGCTTCAAGGTAAGCCATGCTTTGCGGCAACAGGCTTTCACCGATAGAAAAGCGCGGAAAATGCTGGCGCTCAAGCACGAGCACCGAACGGCCCGCTTTTCGCAACAGCGCGGCCGCGACTGCCCCCGAGGGCCCCGCGCCGATGATGGCGACATCGACAGTCGTGTCTTGCTCTGAAGAATCAGTACTCAAGGGTGCCTCGCTTAAAGACATGAAGCCGTGTGCGGAATCTCGTGGGTCGATCATTGTGTGGATCATGTGTTCGGATCAACTTTCATGCTCTTGCTTCTATGCCTGCCATGCTTGCCAGTACAATGACGTGCGCCCTGTTTGCATCCTTTCGCATCCTTTGTTGCCGGAGAGAAAATCGTGTCGTCATCCGAAATATCCAGCGTTGCCTTCGTGCCGGAGACGGCCTTCGGATTGTGGTTTCTTCGCACCGCCACGTGGGAACATCACGTGCTGCGCGTAGCCATCAACGACCTCAGGCGCCTGGCCGATTTCTCCCTGCCCGCGGCGCCTGTGATCGTCGATGTGGGATGCGGGCAAGGTCAATCGTTCCGGCTGCTCGGCAACGCGTTCAGGCCCGGCCGGATCATAGGAGTGGATTTCCATGAGCCTTCGCTCGCCGAAGCCCGCAGCGCAGCGCAGGCTTGCTCGCGAGAAGAAGGCTGGGCGATGCAGATCGAGTTGCTGCATGGTGACTGCGCACGCCTGCCCTTGCCCGATGCAAGCGCTGACATCGTGTTCTGCCATCAGACCTTTCATCATCTCGTCGATCAAGGCCGCTCCCTCGCTGAATTTCGCCGCGTGTTGAAACCCGGCGGGGTCTTGCTGTTCGCCGAATCCACCGACGCGTATATCAAGTCGTGGGTGATCCGTCTGCTGTTCCGTCATCCCATGCACGTGCAAAAAAGCGCCGACGGTTACCTCGATATGATCCGCAACGCCGGCTTTGCCTTCGGTCCACAAAACGTTTCCATGCCTTACTTGTGGTGGAGTCGTGCAGCGGACTTTGGACTCCTTGAACGGCTTGGGTTGCATCGGCCGCTGCCGGGCAAGCGTCGTGAAACGCTGGTCAATGTGGCTGCGATCAAGGCCGATTGAATCGGCCCTCAAGCTGCGCTATCCCACGGTATTCGACGTTATTGCCCGTCAAGCACAACAAGATCGCCACGCACTCGCAAGGCCGCCGCGCTGGGGCTCACGCCACATGTGAACTCCGTAGCCGACGACGATTCAGTGCTATGAAAACTCGTCCCCACATTGATGACGGCATTCGCGTGACGATCCCGGGCAGTCGCTCGTAGCTTCTCCAGCGCAGCGGCGAGCGCACGGTTGCATGCCGCATCCTGGCCATTAGTCTCACGCGCGATACGCACCGACTCAGTGGTTCGCCCAAGCTGACTCTGCACGGCAGGATGATCCTGCGAGCCGAAATACAACGCGACCTGCGCGCCCGGCGCGGACTGAGTTGATTGTGCAACCACCGGCGCAAGCGGCAACGACTTCACCTGTGTTGCACATCCCGACAGCGTCGCTACGACCACCATCAGCCCTCCAAACGCAAACTTGCTCTTCATCGTGTTTCCCCGGTTAGTTTTTGTTACGGTCATTGTTTCAGCGGACCTTTTCAAGCGCCCTTCCACGCATCGAAGATGAGACTCGCGCAACTGCCGCCGAAGCCGAATGAAATCGACATCGCGGTGTCTATCTTCATCGGCCGCGACGTGCGCACGAGCGGCATGCCGTTCACGCGAGCATCGAGCATTTCTATCGGTCCCGTTCCGGCGACAAAACCATCGCGCATCATCAGCATGGCGTAGATTGCCTCGTGCACGCCACAGGCTCCAAGCGGATGCCCGGACAATCCTTTCGTCGATGAAAACAACGGGATGTCGTCGCCAAATACATCGCACAACGCATGCAGTTCTTCGACATCGCCAAGCGGTGTGGAGGGTGCGTGCGTGTTGATATACGACGGACGTGTACCCGCTTCATCGAGTGCACTTCTCATGGCGCGCGCGATGCCCGGCGCGTGCGGACTCACCATGCCCGCACTATCCGTGCAATGGCCGAAGCCTGTCAGCTCGGCATGAATACGTGCGCCTCGAGACAACGCATGGTCCAGCGACTCAAGCACCAGCACGCCACCGCCGGATGCAATCACGAAACCATCGCGCGTGCTGTCATAGGGACGCGAGGCATGTTCCGGTGCGTCGTTAAAACGCCTCGACAATGCGCCCATTGAGTCGAACATCAGCGTCATGTTGTCGTGCAGACCTTCGCTGCCGCCCGCGAGTACGATCTGCTGGCGGCCGGTCTGGATCAGTTGCATTGCCTGGCCGATCGCAAGGGCTGACGTGGTGCAGGCCGACGACGGCGAATAGGTCATGCCCTCCAGCCCGAACACCTGAGCCACGTTCGCCGACGTGGTGCTGCCCATCACCTGCGGGACCGTATACGGCGGTACTTTTTCGATACCGCGCGCGTGCGCAATTGCCATCGCTGCGTCGTACGCTGCGATGGTTCCAGTGCCCGAGCCGATCACCGCGCCGGCGTTCGGCGAACGCAGCAAGGAGGGATCGAGGTTGGCATCGTGTACTGCTTTGCGCGCCGCATGACACGCAAAACGCGCCGTGTCACCCATGAAGCGTTCGAGCTTGCGATCGAATGGCGGCTCGCCTGCTATCGACGCTACGCCGGCCACCTGACTTGCGAGACCGCGTTCACGCCATGCATCGACGCGCGTAATACCGCTTCGGCCCGCGTGCAACGCAGCGGAAACTTCGTCGAGCGTATTACCGAGGCACGACACGATGCCCATGCCCGTCACGACCACGCGTGACAAGCCACGGGACGTCGATGAATGACTCCCGCTCATGGCACGCGCCTGAAAATCAACGAAGTATTGATACCGCCGAACGCGAAGTTGTTACTCATGACGTAGTCGGCATCAATGGTGCGCCCGCTATCCACGATGTAGTCCAACTGCGCACAAGCCGGATCGACTTGCGTCAGGTTGAGCGTGGGCGCATACCAGTTGCGCTTCATCATCTCGATGGTCCACCACGCCTCCAATGCGCCGCACGCACCCAGCGTGTGGCCCACGTAACTCTTCAGCGAACTGATTGGCACACGCTCACCGAAGGTCTGCGCCGTTGCGTGGCTTTCGGCTACATCGCCGCGATCTGTCGACGTGCCATGCGCGTTGACGTAAGCAATGGCTTCAGCCGGAAGCTGTGCATCGCGCAGCGCGAGCTGCATGGCGAAGGCCATGGTGTCGGCCGATGGCTGCGTCATGTGCGCGCCGTCCGAGTTGCAGCCAAAGCCTGCTATCTCCGCATGAATCCGCGCCCCGCGTGCAAGCGCGTGTTCATATTCTTCAAGCACCAAGGTCGCTGCGCCTTCACCGACCACGAGACCGTCGCGGGCGACATCAAAGGGACGCGGCGTGAGATGCGGTTCGTCGTTGCGCGTGCTCGTCGCATAAAGCGTGTCGAACACTGCGACGGCCGGCCCCGACAATTCTTCCGCGCCACCGGCGAGCATCAGCGTCTGCTTACCCGCCGCGATCATCTCGTACGCGTAACCAATCGCCTGGCTGCCAGACGCGCACGCGCAGGACGTTGGCACAATGCGGCCCTTCAGGTCCCAAAACAGGCTGACGTTGACGGCCGTGGTGTGCGGCATCATCTGCACGTAGCTGTTCGAGGTCACGTCGCTCATCGAACCGGTTTCGATCATCTTGCCGAATGCACGAATCGGCTGGACCGATCCAGACGACGAACCGTAGGCCACGCCCATGCGGCCGTCCCTGATCGTGAGGTCATCGGCGAGACCTGCATCGGTGAGCGCCAATTCGCTTGCACGCACCGAATAGAGGGACACAGGTCCCATCGAACGGGTTTTCTTGCGCGGGTAATGAGCCGGCGTGGTGAAGCCGGGCAACGGGCACGCGAGCCGCGTATGCAGCAACTCGAAGTAGTCCCATTCGGGCATTCGGCGCACGGCATTTCGACCGCTTCTCAAGTTCGCTTCGATCTCGTCCCAGGCGTTGCCGAACGCCGTGACGCCACCCACGCCGGTTATGACTACGCGCTTCATCAGATCATCCCGCCATTGACACCGATCACCTGCCGCGTGATGTACGAGGCCGCGTCCGACATCAGGAAACTCACCACGGATGCAACTTCGGCTGGTTGCCCGACGCGGTTCATCGGCACCGTCTTCAGTGCTTGCTCGAGCGGCACGCCATCGAGCATGCCGGTATCGATCAAGCCGGGCGCCACGCAATTGACAGTGATGTTGCGCGTCGCCAGCTCGACGGCGAGCGCCTTCGTGGCGCCGATCAGTCCGGCCTTCGCCGCGCTGTAGTTGACCTGGCCACGGTTGCCCATCACACCCGAGACCGAGGCGATCGTCACGATACGACCGCCCTGCTTCGCGCGCACGAGCGGCATGGTCAATGGATGCACGACGTTATAAAACGAGTCGAGACCGGTTTCGATCACGATGTCCCAGTCCTCTTCGGTGAGCGCCGGGAACGCCGCGTCACGCGTCACGCCCGCGCTACAGACGACGCCGTAATACGCGCCATGACTCGCCACGTCGGCCTCCAGCACTTCGCGGCATGCGGCGCGGTCGCGGACATCGAATTGCAACACTCGCGCCGTGCCGCCCTGCGCGGCAATACCGGTCGCGACCGCTTCCGCTTCAGTGCGGCCGCTGCGGCAATGCACGGAGACTGTGAAGCCGTCTGCCGCGAGTTGATACGCTATCGCGCGGCCGATGCCACGGCTTGCGCCCGTTACAAGTACACGCCGGCTCATGATCCGAAACTCCCAACAATAAATGACTGAAAGTCAGCCGGTTGATACACCTTGATGACTGCCTCGGCGCAGCACACCGTGCTGTGCTTCCGGTCGAGCTTCTGATCGTGATGGATCGAGCATTCGTACGCGCCGTGGCCTTCTTCACCACGCAGCAGTTCTTTTGCTTCGATGCGCAAGCGCGCGCCGCGAGCGAATACGGGCACATGTGCCTCGTATCGGCGCGATCCGAGCAGGACGCCGGGACGTGCCCGGCCGCCTGCGCGCATCGCGAGTATGGCTACGTGCGCGGCAATGGCCTGCGCCATCAGTTCGATGCCGATCCACGCCGGCATCGAACCGTCTTCGTCGGCGTACCAGGCATCTGCTCTCACGCTTGCATAAGCTGTCACGGTTTCGTCCGTGCAGGCGCTGACCGCGTCGAGTAGCAACATCGTGCCCCGGTGCGGCAAGATGGTTTCAATGGAGCCGAAGCTGTCGTTATTCATAGAGGTCGTCACGGTCATCATCGACCGAGTATCAGGCTGACGTTGCTGCCGCCAAACGCAAACGAATTGCTCATCACGTACTGCGCGCCCGCCGTGCGCGGCAGATAACGCTCGCTCTCGACGAGGTCAAGCGGCGGCAGCGCCGAGTCGGCCTCGCCGTCCCACAGATGACGCGGCAAAGCGACATCGTCGTGTGCAAGCGTGAGCCAAGCCAAGCCCAGTTCCGTCGCGCCCGCGGCGCCCAGTTGATGCCCGGTCAGCGGTTTGGTGCCGCTCGCCGCAACGCCTGCGGGGAACACCCGCGCCATCAGATGCGCTTCCATGTCGTCGTTCTTGCGCGTCGCGGTCGCATGGAGATTTACATAGCCGATATCAGCCGGCACAAGACCGGCATCCGCCAATGCGGCGCGCAATGCGATCTCACCGCCCGCGCCGTGTGGATCAGGTGCGGAAATGTGATGCGCATCACTCGATTCACCCGCCCCCGCGAGTACGACTGCGCCCTCGTCGCGGCTCATCAGGAACACGGCGGCACCCTCGCCCACGTTGATCCCGTTGCGATTGCGGCTCATGGGATTGGAGCGGACCGAACTGGTCGATTCGAGCGACGCGAAGCCTTGCACGGTCAGTTCGCATAACGAATCGACACCGCCGACTACAACTGCATCGCACAAGTGCAACTGGAGCAAGCGACGCGCGGAAACGAACGCCTTTGCGCTCGACGTGCACGCGGTCGAGATCGTGAACGCCGGGCCGTGAATGTCCAGCGCTGCTGCGGCGAACGGCGCCACCGTGCCAATTTCAACTTGCCGATAGTCGAAGCTCACCGGCAATTTTCCGGCTTGTGCCTGATACACGAACGCAGCCTCGGCCGCTTCAATACCCGATGTGCTCGTGCCAAGCACCACGCCGATCCGATGCGCGCCGTAACGCTCGCGAGCGGCTTCTACCGCCGGCGCGATCTGCGCGAGCGCAGCGAGCAGCAGCCGATTATTGCGGCAGTCGTAACGCGCGAGTGAGTCCGGAGGCGCGAGATCAAGCGGTGCGATCACGCTGCCGGCAAACGTATCGCCAATGCCGGTATGGATCGTTCGCATGCCCGGCGCAATGCCGGCTGCGAGCGCCGGCACGATCGTGTCAATGGTGTCGCCCAGCGCATTGATCATCCCCAGCGCATGCAGATAAACCCGTGGCCCGTTCATGCGGCCCTCCTTCGTTCAGACGGCATGCCTATCGGCGCAAGCAGCACCGATACCGCGATACCGAGTGCAAGCGTCGCGCCGAAACTCCGCAACGCGGGCATCGCGCTCATGGCGAGCAGGCCGAACGAAAGCAGGGTTGTTGCCGCCGACAGCAGCACGCCTGTCCACACCGCGCCAAGATTGGCATCCGGGCGCGCGGCGCCCTCGCGCAGGAACACGGCATAGTTTGCGCCTACCCCGAGCGCGAGCATTAACGCGAGCCAGTTAAACAGATTCAGCGGCACGCCTGCATAGCCGAATACGGCGAGCGTCACCCCAACCGCGAGCAAGACGGGCAGCGTGACGACAACGCCGCCGAGCGGCCGGTAGCGCACCATCATCAGCAAGAGGACGCTTAGCAACGCCGCTGCCAGCCAGATGCCGCTATCGACACGATAAGCGCCGAACAGCGCCGACACGCTCGCGGCTTTATCGACGAACAAGACGCCCGGTAATGTGTGTGCCGTGGAGATCAGCACAGGCTCGTTCGCAGGCGTCACGCCCTGCGGAATCACGACGGCGGCATAACCGCCCGACGTCGATGCCGGATCGACTCTGCCGAGCCACAAGTGACGGAAGGGCTGCGACCACGGCGCTGCAAGCCAGCTGTCGATGGTCAGCACCGCGTGGTCCGACTTCGCGTAGGCCGCAAGCCATGCGTCAGCGACTTCATCGCGGAAACCCGCTTGAACGAGCGTCGCGCGCAACGCGGACGGATCGTTGAACACGCGTTGGCGGAGCAGCGTATGGTCTTCGTCCTGCCGCTTCGCCGACGGGACGAATGATGTTATCGATTGCCAGTTGCTCAGCTTGGCCGCGCCCGTCAAGCCGTCGAGTTTCGCGCCCAGCGCTTCAGCACGCTCCAGCACGATCTCAGATGTCGCGCCGCGCACGACGAAAAACTGTGAGCTGTTATCGAAACCGACCGCGTCGCGCACCTTCTGTTCCTGCGCCATGAGCACGGGATCGCGCTGGATCAACACGTGGATGTCGTCGTCGCTCGTGAGTCGAAGCCAGCCGGGCACGGAAACAATCAACAGGAGAGCCGCCACGCCCCATGCCCGCCGGCCGCCGATCACTAGGCGCCATCCGTCAAGCAGACGCGCCGCCCCGGCGAATACGCGCTGCGGACTGCGCTTGGGCGCACGGACCAGTAATGCTGGCAACAGCCACAGCACTGATGCGAAAGCGGTACAGATACCCACAATCGCGAAACACGCGATCTGCTTGAGCGCAGGGAACGGCACCCACGTGAGGATGGCGTAACCCAGCAAGCTTGTTGTCAGCGCGACCATCAGTGCCGGCCGCACGGCGCGCACGCCGCGCTGCGCATCCCATTCACGCCCCGCACCTAGATAGACGACGAAGTACTGAATCGAATAGTCGACAGCTTCGCCGATCAAACTCGCGCCGAACACGAGCGTCAGCAGATGCAGCTTGCCAAATATCAACATGGTGGCGGCAAGCGCGCAGACAATGCCGAGCGCCGTCGAAACAAAGCCGAGCAGGATCAGTCGCGGTGAACGGAACACCCACAACATGAGCAACGCGATCCCGCAGAGCGACGCGATACCGATCAAATGCACTTCGCGCTCCGAAGCAGCGCGTGCCGCTTCCGCGTAAAAGACAGCGCCGGTGCGGGCTAAAGTGACATCGGGGAAACTTTGCTTTAGGGTTCCTTCGCCGCGAGCTACAGCATCATGGACCGCATGCTGGATCTTCGATTCGTAAGCCGAACCAGGCAACGTCGCCATCACAAGAACACTGGTCGCATTACCTCGATGCGCCACGAGCAAACCGTCTTCAACCTCCAGGTTCGACGTCGCCAGCGGCAAGCCCGCAAGCCAATGTTCCAGCCAGCCGAACGGATCGTCGGCGAGTTGAGTGGCGAGGCCACTGCGCAGCGGACTATAGAGGCGTCGCGCGAGCGTGTCGTGTAACGAGAGCGTGCCGTCTGCGAGCGCGACGCGATCAGCCGACGCAAGCAAGCCGAATCGATACGGCAAGTACAGCCCGGCAATCTTCGATACATCGAATGGCGGCAGCTCCGCTGTCACCGAGCCGAACGCTCCGCTTGCCGACAACGTCGCTCCAAGCTGTTTCGCCGCGGCTTTGGCGTGCGCTGCGTCGTTGCTGGTGACGAGGAACACCGTCCGATCACCCAACGCGGTCGCCAGGGTATCGACGGCTTTCTCAGCGACCGGATCCGCTTCGGTTGCGGGTAACAATGCAAGCAGGTTCGTCTGCAGCGGCGACGGCCCGGCAAATCGCAACACGCAATAAAGCGTAGCGGCGAGCGCAAGCAAAAGCCAACCAACGCGCATGCCCCATGCCGGTTTAGCGACCCGTGATTGAGGCACCTGCATTACGGCGCTCCGAACAGCGTGCGATCGGCTGGCGGCAACTCCGTCACCGCCGCGCTGTTCGCAAAGTCGATGCGTGTCACATCGCCATTCGCGAGCGTAATGCGCAGCGCCTGCAAGTAGTCGCCGCCGCTCATCTCCAGGCCCTTGATCGATTGGGCAAGTTGCGGTTGATTCGGCGTCAGTTGCATACGCCATTGCGCCGGTGTGCCGTCCGCGTGCACGTCGAATTGTGCGTAGAGCGCAGAGAGATCGCCACCCAGCATCGCGCGCATCATCCGCGAAACCTGCGCCACGCCACGCACGCCGTTGCCGCTGTTTGTGTTCGTGCGCTGGCCATTGGCATTGACTTCACTTACGCCAGAATCCGTGATGACGTAGGTCGCTTTGTACGGTGTATCGATCTGCCAGATCACACCGCGTTCACGAAAGAAAACCAGCGAGCCCGTGCTGACGAGCGGCTGTTTCATCGCGGCAAGCGTTTGGGTTTGCGTGAACTGCGCGCGAACGCCCTTCGCTTGAGCGAGATGCCCTGCTACCTGCGAAACGAGGCCGGTGTCGCTTGCGGATGCTGGCTGCGCCGCGAACACGGGCGATGCCAGGGCAATGAGCCCAGCCGCCACGACACTGCGCAAACTCAACGTGCCCATGCGCGCTCCAGCTTCTCGAATACCACGGGCGGCGACACGAACTGCAGTTCCTGCGTCGCAGCCTCGATAGCAACCTGGATCGTATAGCCCTTCGTCAACCGCTCGCCTGAAGCGGCATCGACGATCTCGTAGCCAATTTTCAGGCGGTTTTCATATTCGAGCAATTGCGCGCGTACCTCGACCCGCTGACCGTAGAGGGCCGGACGCACGTACTTGAGATGCACTTCAACGATGGGCCAGAGATACCCCGACGCCTGCATCTCGCGATAGTCGTAGTCGAACAAACGCAGCAATGCGGCCCGGCCGATCTCGAAGTATTTCAGGTAGTGGCCATGCCAGCAGACATTCATGGCATCGACGTCGTGGAACGGTATCTCAACGCCCGCGCTCGCCGTCAGGATCCTGGGGGTCGCAGCTTCACTCATGCTGATCCTCTCCACCGTAGCCCCCGACCAGATCGCACGCCGCGATCCGCGCAGTCAATGCGCGCAGGTCGCTTTCGAGCGCGCGGTCTTCATCGACGAACGGCGATTCAGCCGTCACGCTCGCCATGAATGCAAGCAACGGCGGGGGAACGGGTGTCGTATTGTTGACGAGCAGACGCAAGCGCGCAGCCTGCACGGTCGCAAGCGTATGGGCCGCTGCGACTTGCTCCGTCAACTCCAGTATCCGCAGGCAATCGCGTGCGGCGATGGTGCCCATGCTCACCTTGTCCTGGTTATGCGCTTCGGTCGAACGCGAGAACACGCTCGCGGGCATGGTCAGCTTGAGCGCTTCCGCAGTCCACGCCGACGACGATATCTGCACCGCCTTGAAACCGTGATTGATCGACGCGCGCTCAGGTGCTGCGCCCGACAGGCTGCGCGGCAGGCCGTTGTTGAATTTATCGTCGACGAGCAGCGCCAGTTGGCGATCCATCAGGTCGGCAAGATTCGCGACCGCCACTTTCAGCGCATCCATCGCGAACGCAATATGGCCGCCGTAGAAGTTGCCGCCATGCAGAACGCGTTCGCCATCGGGATCGATCAGCGGATTGTCGTTGGCGCTGTTCAGCTCGTTCTCGACATCACGACGCACCCATGTCAGCGCATCGCGTGCCACGCCAATGACGTGCGGTGCACAGCGGATGGAATAGCGATCCTGCAGGCGATGCCCCGGCGTGTCCTCACGGCCCGCGAGATCCTCGCGAATCCATGCGGCGGCTTCCGCCTGCCCTGCGTGTGGTTTGACTTCGAACAGCATCGGGTCGAAGTGCGCGGCGCGGCCGTCGAGCGCGACGGTGGACAACGCGGTCAGGCGCGCGGCGAGCCGCGTCAGATGACCGGCTCGGGCGAACGCAAGGCACGCGAGGCCCGTCATGACCGCCGTGCCGTTCATCAACGCAAGCCCTTCTTTCGGGGCGAGCGTAAGCGGTGCGTGACCAAGCTTGGCCCAGACACTGCGGGCATCGCATAACTCATCGCGGAACCGCACGTCGCGCTCGCCAACCAGCGCGGCCGCCACGTAGGACAGCGGCGTCAGGTCACCGCTCGCCCCCACCGATCCCTCCGACGGAATCCTTGGCAGCACGCGATGATTGATCAGGTCTGCGAGCCTTTCAAGCAGGACGTGCCGTACTCCCGAGAACCCGTATGCCAGCGAATTGAGGCGCGCGGCGATGACGGCGAGCGTCTGCGCGTCGTCGAGATGCTGGCCCATGCCGCAGCCGTGATAACGCAGCAATTGCAGGGGCAGGACTTCGACCAGTTCCATGGGGACATCGACCACGCACGAGTCGCCGTAACCGGTGTTGACGCCATAGACGGTTGCGCCCTCGGCCAGATGACGGCGCAAGAAATCGGCGCCGCGGTCAATACGTGCGCGCCACGCCGGATCGGCGCTCAGCGCGACAGGCGTTCGCTGATTCGCAATCGATACGACCTCTTCAATCGTCAGCCGCCTGCCGCCGATGACAACCGGTTCTTCGGTGGGGATGATAGTTAGCTTGCCTATCTTTCCGCTCGGATCATGTTCGGCCATTCGCGCCTCCAGTGCCATTACCGTTGCCATTGGGACGCGCCCAGAAATCGAAAAAATTGAACCATTGATAAGGCGCCTTGCGACAATAGTGTTCGAGGCGCGATGCATAACGCTGTGCCCACGCCGCGAGATGCTGCGCACGTTCGCGGCGCGGCAATTCGATGCGCTCTGCGAACGGCTCGAAATAGAGCCTGTATCCCTGCTCTTCCTTCAGGCAGAAAAACAGGTACACGGGGCAACCGAGTGCATGGGCCAACACATACGGACCTTGCGCGAAAGGCGCCGTCGAGCCAAGAAACTGCGCCTCGGTCGTGCGGCCGGAATCATGCGCGGGCACGCGGTCGCCCACGATCACCAGCAGCTCGCCTGCTTCCACCCGATCCTGCATCATCATCGCCGTCTCGGGGCCGAAGTCGCTGACCTCGACCAGTCGTTGCGCGAAGTTGCTATTCGCCGATGCCAGCACGCTGTTGAAACGGCGCGCGTGCTCCGTATAGACAACGGCGGTGATCTTCGCATGCGCGCCGCGCGAGGCAAGCGCCCGGGTCATTTCGAGGTTGCCGAGATGCGCGCCGATTACCAGTGCGCCACGGCCGCTGGCGCTCAGCGCTTCGAACGCGGCGGGGTCGTCAAACTTGATGTCATCCATGTTGACGCGACCCGACCACGCAGCGAGCTTGTCGAAGCCGGATCGCGCGAAGGCCAGCATATGTTTATATGCGGACCACCATCCTGGCCGTGGCGTTCCATCTTGCGGCGCGGCTTGTTGAAGGTGCGTGAAGTAGCTGCGCGATGCAGTACGTGCGCGGCCACCGGTCAACAAGAAATAAGCGACGATCGGATGCAGCCACAACGCGGTAAAGCGCGTGCCGAAGAGACGGCAGCTGAGCGCGAGCAAGGACATGCCGAGATGGCTGCCGCGTTCCGCGAGTTGCCACCAGTGCTGCTCGTTTTCCTTCGAAGACGCCGCCGATGCGCGCGGCATCAATTTATGCCCAAGCAGCATGGGCAGCCGCAGCAGCATGCCCACGACGAGCCGCGTATGAGTGCGGCTGATGCGAACGTTGTCCCATAGCACGTCGAAGTGTGAAACACCGTCGCTTGCATAGGTGACGCGCGTCGGGATCGAACGAAATGCTGTCCGGCGCCAGTACAGCCGCACCAGTATCTCAATGTCGAAATCCATTCGCGTTGGCAACTTCACGTGATCGATCAACGCGCACACCACGTCGAGCGGATACAGGCGAAAACCGCACATAGAATCGCGGATGGTGAATGAGAGCGTTTCGATCCAGACCCAAACATGCGTCAGGTAGCGCCCGTAGAGACGCGACTTCGGCACGGAGTCGTCGTACACAGGGCGGCCGAGAATCACAGCACGAGGTTCCGCGCGCGCGGCTTCGATGAAGCGCGGTACATCGGCGCTGTCATGCTGTCCGTCCGCGTCGATCTGCAAGCTGTGCGTAAAACCCGCTTTCCGCGCTGCCCGTAAGCCCGCCATCACGGCTGCGCCCTTGCCGGCGTTTATCGGCAACCGAATCAGCGTGAGCGTGTCCGCGTATTGTTGCTGAAGCGCAGCGAGCACATCCTGCGTGGCCTGATCGCTGCCGTCGTCGACGATAAAAAGCGGCAACGCATGCACGCTGAGATTCGCGACGGTCGCGCTGATCGCGTCCTTGTGGTTGTAGATCGGGATGATGATGCACGACACAACGCTCATGCCGTCCCCCGATAAACAATGACACCCGACGTGCAATCCCGTGCACCCAGCCGATACGCAAACTGCACACGCCGGCGCGCCGCGTCATGCGTCAACGTGAGATCGAGCAGCGCGCCCGGTGGCACCGGCGCCTTGAATTTCAACTGCTCGATCGATGCCAGCATGCGCACGCCCGGCACTTGCTCAGCCGCCAATCGCATCGCCCAGTCGATCTGTACAACGCCCGGCAGGATCGGCAAACCGGGGAAGTGGCCGGCAAAATGCACGAGTGTAGCCGGCACGCGAAGTTCGTAATGCAACGCGGTGTCGCTGCGTGCTTCGGAAAGCACTTCCACACCGTCCGCGCGTGCATCGAACGCTGCGGCAACGGCCGCCGCCGGCAACTTGCCTCGGGCATCGAATGGAAGCGCGAACCGGAAGCGCCAGAAACGCGGCAGCACGACGATATCGAAATATGCCGCAAGGTGGCGGCGCAGGATCTTGGCGAGCGCCACGCGGCCTCGTTCGAGAAGTGCTTCGCTACCCGCTTCGGTGAGCGCGACAACTGCGCCAACACGCTCGCGCGACATCCCTTCAAGTGACACGACCGCCGCCTGCGCCACATACGGATGCAGCCCGAGGCGGCCTTCGAGTTCGGGCAGGGACACGCGCTTGCCATCGAGCTTGATCACGCGATCCAAGCGGCCCTGCAGGCGAAAGCGCCCGTCCTCGTCAAACGCGATGATGTCGTCGGTGCGATGCCAGTCGTCGTGGCCCAGATGCGGTGAACGGAGATTAAGCGCGCCGTCGTCACCACGATTGATCTCGATACCGCTCAACGCTTGCCACGCGTCCGTCTGATCCTGCCGGCGCCATGCAATACCGCCCGTCTCCGTGCTGCCGTAGATCTCGACCGGCGCCGCGCCGAAGGCCGCGGCATAGTTGTTCGCTGCGTCTGCCGCAAGCGGACCGCCCGATGAAAAAAACACACGCGGTGCGGGACTCAGGCTTGCGAAACCATCGAGTTCAGGCCAGCGTGACAGTTGTGCCGGCGTGGACACCACGACCGACGACCCGGGCCCGCATTGCGTGATCCGCGCCTGCAGATGTTGCGGTTCGATGCTGAGCGCGCGGTCGAATGCGCGCCCGGCCGCGAGAGGCCAGAACACGCGGAACAACAGCCCGTAGATATGATGATGCGGAACACTGCCGAGCACGGTTGCGTCGCCGACAAGCGTGCCCCACTGCGCCTCGAGCGTATGAACTTCAGCGTTGAATTGCGCGAGTGTCTTGGCGATGGGCTTCGGGGTGCCGCTGCTGCCGGAGGTGTACAGCGTGAGCGGCGCGTGCGGGTCGATCGATGCCGAATATCCGACGTACTCCGAACCAGCCATCAGCGCCGGCATGTCCGCATCGGTTAGAACAGCGTCGTAGGCATTCGAGAGATCGGCCAGATAACCGGGCGCCGCATGCGCAGGAATAACCGGCTCCTTGGCCGACGCGAATAACGCAAACAGCGCGCAGGCGAAGTTGAACGGATCGTCGATACACAATGCATAACGTCGTGCCGGTTGTTCGCTTAAACGCGCGGCGATGGCCCGCACTCGTGCAAGGAACGTGGCGAAATCGAGTACGTCGGCACCATCGCGGCAAACCGGCGTGCCCGCATCGCGCCTGGCCGACAACAGATCGTGCAACGCGATCATGCCGCCTCCGAGCGTGCGGCTCTCGGCAGCACGGCCACGTAGCGCCATACGATCTCGCCAACCAGCAGCACCCCTATCAGGGCATACGCGATCGCGCCGTTGTACAGCGACCAGGCAGCACGCGTCCAGAACAACGCGGTATAGGCGGAAAATGCACCGTTCAGCGTGAAGAACACACACCACATTTGCGTGACATGGCGCGTGTAACGCACCGCATGCGCGCCAAGCTGGGGATTGCCCATGCGCGCGAATTTTTCGATCATCGATGGTCCGCGCGCAAGCGTCGAGCCGAACGCGACCAGCAGTCCGAGGTTCACAAACGAGGGATACAGATGCAACAGCAATTCACTGCCGGACACTACGATCGCAGCCGACGCGCAGCTTAGAAGGCCCGCTACGCACAAGTCGGTGGCGGTGAGCTGGCGCAGCGACGTCGCGAAAGTACCCGTGCCGGCCCAGCGCTGCAGCCAAAGCAGAGCGAACAACGCGGCGCCAATGTATCGCGGCTCGTCCCAGCGCCAGGCACACAGGATCATCAACGGGTAAGCGACCTTCAGTGCAACTTGCAGAACCGCTCGCAGCCAGCCCTGTGGCCTGGCCTTCGAGTTAGAGCCGTCAGCTTCGGGCGCCGCGGCGCCCTGCCCGCCGGAACGTGATGGCTCCGCTTGCATCACCCCTGTTCCGCCAGCAAAGATTCCACCGCACCGATCACATCGCCCACCGTGCGTACCGACTTGAACTCTTCCGGCTTGATGCGCCGCCCGGTCATTTCTTGCAGCTTGATAGCGAGATCGACAGCGTCGATGCTATCGAGGTCGAGGTCCTCGTACAGATGCGCTTCTGGCGTCACGCGATCGGGCTCGATCGCGAAGTTCTCTTTGAAGATGGCGCGGATGCGCTCAAGGATCTCTGTCTCGGTCACGATTTACTCCCCTTTTCCCCGATATCGTTCGTAGCGCTCAGCCCGCCTCGCTGGCTGTCGACCAGCGCGGCGAGTGTGCTGATCGAACGGAAGTGCTCTCGCGTGCGTTCGTCGTTCGCCGCAATCGTCAATTGATAGTGTTTGCGCAGCACGATGCCGATCTCGAGTGCATCGATCGAATCGAGCCCGATGCCATCGGTTTCGAACAGCGGCGCATCGTCGTCGATGTCGGCAGGCGTCAGGTCTTCCAGATCGAGTGCATCGATCAGAAGCTGCTTAATTTCCAGTTTCAAAGAATCCATAGTCGAACAGCCGCTGGTTAATGTGCGCCTCAATGGCGCTGGTCAAAGTACGCGCGGCAAGGGCCGGAGAAGAATCATGCGCCACGGGCCGGTCGGCCGCGACGCGCTCGAGCACGCTCACGCGGATGCGGAACGCCCGCGACGGCACGTCATACCAGCGCATCTGTTTGGTAAAGGCCGGCGGGTCGCAATCCATCAGCACGGGCAAGATCGGCGTGCAGGCCTTGAGGGCGATGTGCGCAAAACCGCGCGAGAATGCGTGCAACCGGTTCGGCGCGGGACTACGCGTGCCTTCCGGAAAAATGATCATGGTATAGCCCGCCGCGATCTGGCGGGCGCTGGCTTCAACGAGTTCGACCGGGTCGACATTGCTCACGTATTCGGCCGCCCGCACGATGCCCCAGAAGCAGGGATTACCCCAGTGCGCGTTCTTGACGACGCAACACGCGGAAGGCGTGAGCGCGAGCAGCACCACCACGTCGAGGTAGGTTGGATGATTGGCAACCACGATCACGGGGCCGGCGTCGCGCAACGCGGCAGCCCCGGAGACTTCCAGTTCCATTACGCCGACCCACTGCAAGAAGGCCACCAACGCCCGGAAGAACCAGTGAATGATGGTCGTCACTACCCGCTGACGCGACGCGCGATGCGGCCACAGCCACGCGAGCGGAAACACGAGCACCGAGAACAGCAGTCCGCAGACGCCGAACACGACGAAGCTCATGCCCGTGGCGACCAGCCGCCACCCGTAGTTAAGCCGCGCCATCATGCCAGCTCCAATGCCAGGTAGTGCCGGCGTGTTGCCATGTGGCGGGCGCTTTTGTGTCGAGACAGCGCTGGACCGCTTCGCTCTGCGTAAGGAAAGAGTCAGGCACGTCCAACAGGCTTCCTGCATCCGACAGTGTGCATGCGAGCAGTCCTGCCGAGCGGGTGTCGAGCAGGATCGAGAGCGCACCGCCTTGCACTTCGTCTTCAATCGTGCCGTAGGCGGCATCAGCCGGCTCGTCCGCATAGACCAGCAGCACGGGCGACGACGGGTCCGCTTCGAACTGCGCATGCGCTTCGAGTAATGCAAACCCAAGGGTTTGCGCTCCGGCGGAAATTGCACTCGCGGGCGAACGATCGCCACGGGCGATGCCGAATATGCCGGTCATTGCATTGAGGACCGACAGGCTGAACGCGGTCGGCGACACCGGCTCGCCCGTGCTGATGGCGCGCAGGATGTCTGTCGTGCGCCGCAGCTCACCATGCCGCGACGCGAACACCACGCGCACGCGCTCCCGCTCAGCCACGCAGTCATGCGCGACCTTGAGGGCGCTTCGGGACAGGCTGCTTAGACGACGGCGGACGATCGGCTCGATGAAGCTGATATCGGCGGTCGCCGCGGCTGCAGTGGCGGACCATCTCGCAACGGGCATGGTCCAGCGCAGATCGTGCATACGATGTTTACGATTTGAAAGGCACCAGCACTTCACCAGGATCCGCCTGTGCGGGTAGCACATGAATGAACCTGCTCCAGCCGGAAGTTCCTTCCTCTGCCTTCAGCAGATGTCCGGCCAATATACCGATGCATGTACGGACTTAACGGCAGTTTGTGCCGATTGTTTAATGCCATAACGGGTATATGAAGCGTGTAAATGAATTATTTGACTTGAATCGGCTCCGCATTGAGGGGCGAATCATACTGAAAATCACTTGCTAAATCAGCCAGAAAAACACTTCAGGCACAGATCAGTCTCGCATATACGACGGAAAATCATGGATGCCCGGAACGCCCGGTCGAATAGCCCAACCGGAATTCGAATGCCGCTAACGGAATCTAACCGCCGTTCCTGCTTTGTCCAAATCGAAAAAGTTACGGAATGTATGTCCCGCTGGATGGGTTGGATGTTCCTCCTCTCTTCACGGGTTGTTGATCCGGGCATTTAGAAAACCTTGCGCGAAACTCCGCAATCTCTCGGTGTGCGCGATTGGCATCGCGCATTTTTGCGGCACTGGCCCTGGCATGCCGCTGTGAGTGGTTGCGCTCGCGATGTTTCCTGCAGCCGCCCGAGCGAACCGCGTCGAAGCGTGGCGTTTTGCCGACGTTACGGTTCGTCCAAGCCAGGAAGCCGTGACGTAAGTGGTGCGCCCTCTAGCTTCGTACAATGCGTAACGTCTCTTACTCGTGGTGCGACAGGACATATCGCCGACGGTCTGTCTGGTTCTGCTTGGCACCGAATTAGAAGGCTTCCCGTAAGGTAACGAAGTGCAACCCTCGCTCTCTGGCGGCATCGAAAATCCGCGGCAATACAGCGAGCAAAACAGGTTGACCGACGTCGGTAATGGCGGCGCCGCCATCGTGAAGCAGCAGGATGTCGCGCGGTGCCAGATCACGCAGCAATCGCTTCGTGACGATTTCCGGGTCGCGCTCGCGGGTATCGAAGCCGCGCCGCGTCCACGCTGCCAGCCTCAGATCGAGCTTTTGCAAGACGGGCTCCAGCAGGACATTGCGCAAGCCCGCCGGTGCGCGAAAAAAAGCCGGCCGCTTGCCTGTCAGTTCGGTCAGCGTACGTTGTGCCGTATCGATTTCCCGGCTCAGCGCGCCCATGCCCGTCACCGAGAACGTGTGCACGTGCTTCTGCGAGTGATTCTCCACGTCATGCCCTCGCGCAACGATCTCGCGGGTCAACGCGGGGTATCGGCGCGCGCATTCGCCGATCAGGAAAAACGTGGCGCGAACCCGGTGTGCGTCGAGCAGGTCGAGAACCTGCGGCGTGACGAGCGGATCAGGACCGTCATCGAGCGTGAGCGCGATGGCGTTCGCGTTGCGCGGGATGTCGGGCAAGCGAGTCCAGTTGGCGCCAAGCAACGTTGAGCGCGGCCATAATCCTGCTGCCGTGACTGCTGCGTGGTTGACCGCCGTGCCGGCCAGCCACCAAGGCCACAACGCCGGCGCAATGGCACAGCCCGCTAGCGCCACTGCATGCCAGGCCACCGTAACCTTCAGCGCGAGGGGAGATCCTGTCACAGGCCAGCGACGCTCGGTCGCCGCATCCGGATCGACTTGCAGTCGCGGATGAAGATTGAGCATGCATGTTCCTTCTTTGATTCTAACTACCGATAACCGTGTTTATACGCTAGTAAAAAATGCACCCCGGCAGAGGGGTTGAGCGCGGTCAAGTTTACCTATTTCCGGCGTAAGGCATTCGGAGTCGCTGGCACTTGTCACGCGCACATGAATTTTAGCGTTTAGCCGTAGCGTCACAGCGTTTTCACGGTGATATCGTCGTAGCGCCTGAGCTTGTAGATCGCGATGGAGACGATCCAGCTCACAATGAATATGCCGATGACGATGTAGCCCAGCAGCCCGAAGTGCTCGTTAAGGCTGCCGATAGAATCCCAGAACGGGCCCTTGAACCCGAAGTTGTCCTGGAGCAAACCCAGCACCTCGATCCCGCCGATCAGCACCGCGACCACGACCGAGACGAACGTGATCGTGATGTTGTAGTAGAGCTTGCGCATGGGCCGGACGAAGGCCCATCGATATGCACCGAGCATCAGGATGCCGTCGGTGGTATCGACCAGCGACATGCCCGCCGTGAACAAGATCGGCAACACGAGCACGGACCAGAACGACAGGCCATGCGACGCCTGGGCCGCCGATATGCCGTACAAGGCAACCTCGGTCGCGGTATCGAATCCGAGCCCGAACAGGAATCCCACCGGATAAAGATGCCAGCTACGCGATACCAGCCTCAACAACGGCCGAAGCAAACGCGACAGGAAGCCGCGATTGTTAAGCAACAGGTCGAGATCGGTTTCGACCAGCGGTTCGCCGCGGCGCACGGCGCGAAACGTCCTGATCACGGACGCCAGCACAACCAGGTTCGCGATGGCCAGCACGAACAGGAACAGCGCTGAAACGCTCGTGCCGATCAGTCCGCCGAACCCTCTCAGGTCATCGAAGTGAGTCGTCAGCACGGTTGCCGCGAACGCAACGCCGACTGTGAGCGCGACAACCACCGTCGAGTGGCCGAGCGAGAAGAACAAGCCGGCGCCGAGCGGACTGCGGCCGATCTGGAGCAGCTTGCGCGTGACGTTATCGATAGCGGCAATGTGGTCCGCATCCACCGCGTGGCGCAACCCGAACGTGTATGCCAAAAGCGCCGTGCCGAGGAGCGCCGGCTGCCCATGAAAGGCCGTCAGCGCCCAGGTCCATGTGATGACATTGAAGACGAGGAGGAGCGCGTAGATACCGGTGATTTTGCGGTGCAGACCTGTTGGGCGGTCGTTAAATAGCTGAGACATTTGTTTTAGCATCATGAGCCTCGCATCCTTGCTCGTACCCTACGCTTCAACACGATCCAACCGCCGATTTGCTCGTGCCTTAGCGCACTGTTTCTGCGACTTCTGCCAACGCGGCCGCTTCCAGCCACGCGTACCACGCTTTCATCCCCGCCCCGGTTTCCGCCGATACCTGCAGTACATCGATCGATGGATTCACCTGCCTTGCATATGCAACGCAGCGTTCAACATCGAAACGCAAATGCGGCAGCAGATCGATCTTGTTCAGCAGCATCAGGCGGCTTGCACGGAACATGTGCGGATACTTGAGCGGTTTGTCTTCGCCCTCGGTCACCGACAGGATCACCACCTTCGCCTGTTCGCCGAGATCGAACAACGCGGGGCACACAAGATTGCCGACGTTCTCGATCATCAGCCACGCATGCGAAGGCGGATCGAGTTGCGCCAGCGCGCGCGACACCATGCCGGCATCGAGATGACAGCCCGTACCCGTGTTGATCTGCACCGCGCGGCAACCGGTCGCGCGAATTCGCTCTGCGTCGTTGAGGGTCGCCTGGTCGCCTTCGATGACCTGGATCGACCGGGTGCTGTGCAACGCCTGGAGATCGCGGATAGTACGTTCAAGCAACGTGGTCTTGCCCGCACCCGGTGAGCTGACGAGGTTCAGCGCGGTGATATGGCGGCTCGCCAGCCAGCCGCGGTTGTGTTCGGCAAGCAACTGGTTCTTCGCCAGGACATCCTGTTCGAGCGCGATCCTCGTGCCGTGGGTTGCTGCGGCGATCGCCGCCTCGGACAGGGCGGCGCCCGGGTGCTCGGGAGCTGCGGGTGTTTGTGCGTGGTGGTGTTCATGGCTGTGCACGCGTCCGTCATGCTCATGAACGCGAGCTTCATGAGCGTGCCGATGCGCGCGTGCATGCAGATGCGCGGCCACACTCGCGCCCGCCGGCCCGGTCGCGAGTTGCCGCCATGAACCCGAATTGTGCGCCGCTCCGCTGTCCCCTTCTGCTGGCGTTTCAATCCGCTCGCCAGTCTCAGGGTCTGTGATCACCGTGCCGGCACCTGTCGAGCAACCGCATGTGGTACACATCAGACCACCTCCATCTGTTTGATCTTCAGTTCGGCGCCGGCCAGCAGTTCGAGATTGACGCTTCCGCACGCGCAGTGTTCGAGCAGGTCGGTCATGTCCACGCTGCCGCCGCAATCAAGGCAGCGCGCCAGGCCCGGTGTCTCGACAATCTCCAGCGTCGCGCCTTCGACCACGGTGTCTTTCGCGCAGACATCGAAGCAAAAGCGGATTGCGTCCGGCATCACCGCCGACAACCGGCCGATCTCCAGCGTCACGCGCAATACCCGAGCGCCCATCGCGCGTTCAGCGCAGAGTTCGACGATACTATTCGCGATGCTCAGTTCATGCATGACGCTGCGCCCCTGTGCCCTTATGTGGAAGCTCGCTAACAGATACGGGGCAATTGCTCGCCCGTCAGCATGTCGACGATTCGCTGTCCGCCGAACACCGTATGCAACACCACAATGCCCTCGGGCTGCGCAACCACTTCGCCGATCACAGCCGCCCGCGTCCCTGCCGGGTGCGCATGCATCGCCGTGAGCACGCTGGACGCGGCGCGCGCGGGAACGATCGCAACCAGCTTGCCTTCGTTCGCCAGATACAGCGGATCCAGGCCGAGGATCTCGCAAGCGCCCTTCACTTCCTCGCGGATCGGCAGCGCGGTTTCCTGGATGCGGATCGCCACACCCGACGACATCGCGAACTCGTTCAGCACGGTTGCTACCCCGCCGCGCGTTGCGTCACGCATGCAGTGAATGTCCTTGCATGCACCCACCATTGCGTCGACCAGCGACCCGAGCGGCGCGCAATCGCTTGCTATATCGGACTGCAATGCAAGCTGCTTTCGCGCGACCAGGATCGCCGCGCCGTGGTCGCCCAGAAAGCCGTTCACGATCGCCACGTCGCCCGGCTGGGCCCGACGCGCGGATATATTCACGCCCTGCGGCACGACGCCCACGCCTGCGGTATTGATGAAGAGCTTGTCCGCGCAACCGCGCTCGACCACCTTGGTGTCACCCGTCACAATAGACACACCTGCTTCGATCGCGACACGCTGCATGCTTGCCGCCACGCGGCGCAAGACATCGACGGCAAGGCCCTCTTCAATCACCATCCCACACGATAGAAACAGCGGTTTCGCCCCCGACATGGCGAGGTCGTTGACCGTGCCCGATACCGCCAGCGTGCCTATGTCGCCGCCCGGGAAAAACAACGGGTCGACGACGTAGCTATCCGTAGTGAACGCAAGCCGGTCGCCCAGACGCGCGAAGTCTTCGAGCGGAAACACCGCCTGGTCTTCAAGCGCGGCGAGCGCGGGGTTGTCGAAGGCGGGGACAAATACGTCCTCGATCAGATCGCGCATCGCCCGGCCACCGCCGCCGTGCGCGAGGTTGATCGTGACATCGCGTAGTCTGCCGATACGGTCGTTCATGCCTGAACTCCCTGCTTGAACGTGGCCGACCCGACGCCGTGCGCATACAACGCCGATGTATCGATGCGTGCATAACGATAATGCGCCGCGCACGCGCCTTCGCTCGATACCATCAACGACCCGAGCGGGGTTTCCGGTGTGCACGCGGTGCCGAATACCTTGCACTGCTGCGGCTTGATCACACCCTTGAGCACTTCCCCGCACTGGCATGATTTTGGATCGGCGATCTTCAGGTTGGCGACGGGAAACTTGCGCTCGGCGTCGCAGGCGGCGAAGCGTTCGCGTATCCGAACGCCGGAGTGATCGATCGATCCCAGCCCGCGCCATTCGAAAAATTCGCGCAACTCGAATACTTGCTCGATCGCCGACAGTGCCTGCGCATTGCCCTCTTCCGGCACAATCCTGCCGTACTGGTTCTCCACCTCGCAGCGGCCTTCTGCGATCTGCCGCAGCACCATCCACACCGATTGCAGCACGTCGAGCGGTTCGAATCCGGCAACTGTAATTGGCCGCCTGTAGTGCTCCGCTATAAAACGATATGGCCGAGTGCCGATCACCATGCTCACGTGTCCGGGTCCGAGGAACCCGTCAAGATGCAGGTCGGGTGAATCGAGAATGGCCTTGATCGTCGGGATGATGGTGATGTGGTTGCAGAACAGCGAGAAATTCTTGATACGTTGGGCGTCAGCTTCCAGCACCGTCATCGCGGTGCTCGGCATGGTGGTTTCAAAACCCAGTCCGAAAAAGATCACCTCGCGATGCGGATTCGCACGCGCAATCGCAAGTGCATCGAGCGGCGAATAGACCATCCGCACATCGGCTCCATCGGCCTTCGCTTTCAACAGGCTCTTGCGTGAACCGGGAACACGCATCGCGTCGCCGAAGGTCGTGAAGATCACTTCAGGCCGCTCGGCGAGCAATACGCAGTCGTCCACGCGGCCCATCGGCAACACGCAGACGGGGCAACCCGGGCCGTGGACGAATTCGACCTCGGGCGGCAGCATCTGGTGAATCCCGTACCTGAAGATGGAATGCGTATGGCCGCCGCAGACCTCCATGATCTGCAACGGCCGTTTAAGGCCACCGCGGTCGCGCGCAATCCGCTCGACCTGCCGGTTGATCTCCAGCGTAAGCGTACGAGCTTTCTCCGGATCACGGAATTCGTCGACGTATTTCATGACATGCGCTCCGCTGCCGCCGTGTTAGCGGCACTCAGGCTGCCACGTTCATCGGCTAGCAGCGTGTGGACTAGGTCCCACAGGATGTGATAGATCGCGACGTGGGTCTCCTGGATGCGATGAACGCTGTCGCTCGGCACCACGAGGCAATGATCGAGCGCACCTGGCGCCGCCATCTTGCCGCCGTCGTGTCCGGAGAGACCAATGGTGACCACGCCCATCTCTCGCGCTTTCGCGAATGCAGCGAGCAGGTTGTCCGAGTTACCGCTGGTCGATACCCCGATCAGCGCGTCGCCGCGACGCGCTTGCGCCACCAGTTGCCGCACGTAGATATGCGCGAAGCCAACGTCGTTACCTACGGCGGTCATCATGGCGGTATCGGCGACGAGGTTGACCGCCGTGAGCGCCGGACGCCCCGCCGTTACCGGATGCAGGAACTCCACCGCAATGTGCGCGGCGTCGCAACTCGAACCGCCGTTGCCCATCGAAAATAGCCTGCCGTCACGGCGATAAACATCCGCAATCGCATGCGCGACAGCGACCACGGCGGTGGCGTTGTCCACGAAGAAGGCGCGCTTCGCGTCGATGCTTGCCTGCGCCTTCTGCGCGACCGATTCGAGCAGCGCGGCATCGAGTTTCGCCGCGTCCTGATGGCCGCCGTGAAGGAACGGATACAGGCCCTGTAGCGCCTGATGTTCAGTCATTGCGCGCTCCATCACGGCGGTTGAGCGTGTCAGGAGGGGGCGGTCCACCGCCCCCTTCCATCATCGCGGCCATCTCCGCCTGCGCCTCGCCAAGTTCACGCAACAGAGAGAGCGTACGCATGGCTTCGGCCTCATCGAGACGACTCATCGCGAAGCCGACATGCACCAGCACCCAGTCACCCACGCATGCGGGCGGCGGCCGGTCGTCATCGACGACGAAGGCGATGTTGATGATCCGCCGCACCCCGCCTACATCGACTAATGCGAGGTTATTGTCCGCGTCGCTGATCTCGACGATCTGTCCCGGGATGCCTAAACACATGACGTACTCCGTGGTTCAACAAACGCGCACGTCAGGGCACGCGCGGCGGTGATGGCCGCTTGCCCGAGTGCGATGCCACCGTCGTTGGACGGTACCTGGCGATGCGTCAGCACATTAAAGCCGCATGCCGCAAGCCGTGCGGCGAGTTGTTCGAACAGCGCGCGGTTCTGCATGACCCCGCCGGAGAGTGCGACGGTACGGACCTGCGTGGATGCAAGCAAACAGAGGGTCATCTGCGTTATGACGATTGCAAGGCCTTTGTGAAAACGTGCGGCTATTGTTGGTACCGGCGTAGCGCGCAGCATGTCGTCGAGCAGCGCGATCCACATGGGTTTCGGGTCGATCAACAGCGAGGTATCGGCTGCCACTATTTCGAACGGATACGCCAGCGTGTCGTCTTCATCGTGGAGCGTACGGGTATCGATCAGCGCTTCGAGTTCGATCGCGGCCTGCCCTTCGTATTGCACGCATTCGCGGCACACGCCGAGTGCTCCGGCGACTGCATCGAACAGACGCCCTGCCGAACTTGCAAGAGGACTATTGATCCCGCCGTCGATCATCTGATCGAGCAGCGTCAATGGACGGTCGGAGAGAAAGTGATGAAGGTCAAGCGTCGCGTAGTGCTTCGCGAAACGCCGCCACCCGAGACTCGCGCACAGATGCGCGTACGTGTTGCGCCACGGCTCATAAACCGCGTGCGTGCCTCCTGGCAGCGCGACCGGCGTGAAGCTCGCAACACGCTTGAAATTCACATAGCCGCCGAGCAAGAATTCGCCGCCCCACAGCGCGTTGCCCAAGCCCATACCAAGCCCGTCAAGCACGATGCCAAGAACGTCAGCGCCCAAACTCACATCATTTTCCGCTAGGCACGCCGCGAGATGCGCATGATGGTGCTGGATCTCGGCGAGCGGCAAATGCCGCTGCCGTGCGATATCGATACCAAGCTTGCGCGACAGATACTCAGGATGCAGGTCGACCGAGACGAAACGTGCGTCATGTTCGAACAGATGTTGATAACGCGCGAGCGACACCGTGTAGTCGCGATACGTCTCGCCGTTTTCCAGTTCGCCAATGTGATGCGAGACGACCGCTTCGCCATCGCGCAAAAGACAGAAGGTGTTTTTTTGCTGTGCGCCCATCGCGAGGACCGGGGGCGCGGCAGAAAAATCGCGCGGCAAACGCAGGGGCGCGGGCGCATAACCGCGCGAGCGGCGCAGCAAGCGCGGTACGCCGCCCATGACCCGCGAGACGGAATCGTCCACACGCCGGGCGATATCGCGGTCGTGCATCAGCCACGCATCGGCCAGGCCGGCGAGGCGCTGGCGAGCTTCGTCGTTATCGATGCATTGCGGTTCGTCGGCGAGATTGCCGCTGGTCAGTACGACCGGACCGTCAAGCAATTGCATCAGCAGATGATGCAGCGGGGTTGGCGGCAGCATGAAACCCAGCGTCACGATACCCGGCGCCACACCCGGAAACGGATCACGTGTACCTCGATCGATCATCGGCATGATGACGATCGGTCCGGCGGCGCTTTCAAGCAGGACCTCGTCTGCTCCGCTTACCACGCAATGACGTTCGATCATTGCCACGTCACGCGCCAGCAGCGCGAACGGCTTGCGCTCGCGACGTTTTAGCACGCGTAGTTTCGCAACGGCCGCATGATCTGAGGCGGAGCATGCAAGCTGAAAACCACCCAGCCCTTTGACGGCGACAATCTTCCCGCGCTGGATCAAGCGGCGGGCGGCATCCAGCGGATCGCCTTCTGCAATTGAACCATCGGCCAGCTCAAGCCACAGACGCGGCCCGCAAGCCGGACACGCAATGGGCTGCGCATGGAAACGCCGGTCGTCCGGATCGTCATATTCGATTGCACAGGCATCACATAACGCGAACGCCGCCATTGTCGTGTTCGGACGGTCATAAGGGATCGCCTGAATGATCGACAAGCGCGGCCCGCAGTGCGTGCAGTTCGTGAACGCATACCCATGACGACGGCTCGACGGGTCGAACGTTTCGTCGGCACACGCCCGGCACGTGACCGCGTCCGGCACCACCCCGGTATGGGCACGGCCGCTCGTGCTCGCAACAATCCGAAAGCCGCCGGAAGGCGGCGGTATCTCGTGCAACGCGCAACGTTCGATGGCATCAATCCGCGCAAGCGGCGGGCACTCGCTTCGCAAACGTTCGACAAAATCATCGAGCGTAGTTGTGTCGGCCCATGCGTGAATCAGCACACCCTCGCTGTCGTTGCCTACATCGCCGCTCACGCCGCAAGCGCGCGCAAGATGCCATACAGTGGGCCTGAAACCTACGCCCTGCACCTGTCCGCGCACACGAATCATCTCTCCGGCCGGGGATATCACGGACGGTGCATCGCTAACCGGCGGCAGGCACAGGCTCATGGCCGTACCCTTCACATGTTGCGGATACGGATATAGCGGCGGATATCCTTCATGTTCGCGACAACGCCAACGATTAGCCCGGACAATAACAAGTACTTCAGCAAGAATTTCATCATGCTCTCCAGTGGTCCTGCGGCACGCTCCCGGCGTCGACCATGGTGGTCCGCGCCCGCATGCTTTCGATCATTGTTTCAATGGCGTCTACTGCTTCGTCCACGGCCGCCGCGACGGGTTCGCTCAGCCCCATGCGGCCCTCCTGCCCATCTTCCGTGCCGAGACTTTCCGGCTCACAACCGATTAGAACGATGCGTCCGGCTTCACCACCCATCGCTTGCACGGCCTGAAGGACTTTCGCCGGATCGAGGTCATGCGGCGACAACAAGACGGGAGAAGCATCGCCTGTGTAACCTTCATTGGCGTTCTTTGCGGAAGGCTCGATGACGTAGAGCGTGCCCGGCGGCCCGTCCCGATGCGTTGCATCGACGAGGATGGCAACATCCACGCCATCCAGCAGCGCGTAATACAGGTCGATCCCCCGGATTCCATAGTCGATCACGCGGACATCCGGCGGCCACGCATCGATTCGTCTTTCGTGCAGACGCCGTACGACTTCGACGCCGAAGCCGTCGTCACCCAGGAAGACGTTGCCGATACCCGCCACCAGGATCGAAGTCATGACGACCGCCCCTCGCGCAACGGCTCGATCTCGTCGGGTGCGAAAAAGAAACGATGACCCGGCATGCGTGCAAGGCCGAAGTCGCGCCCGGGATCGCAGTCAATCGTCACCGCTACGTGAACGTGATCCTCGAAATCGCGCTCGATCGATTCGATAGTCGCTATCTGGTCGCGCAAAGCGAGGTCGAAGATATCGGCGCGGGCGTGGGGATGGAGTACAACGCGCGAGCCGACCTGCAACGCCACGCCGTCGACGTTGACGCACGCAAGACGAGGCATGGCGTCAAGTTCGGCCCACGGCGCCGTATCTTCGGGGGCCTCTCCCGCTTCCTCGGACACATCCCGCCAGCCGGTATCCACGCGCACCTCGCGCAAGGTCCCGTGCAGCCGCTGCAAGTCGTTCGCGGAGAGGCTTTCCGTGCGTTCGAGCAGCGCGCGCGAACGTTCATCGCCTGCGGCCATCTCGCGCTTTTCGGCATCGGTCATGGTGAGGATTCGCAGCGTCAGAATCTCGTCGATCTCGGTGGCGTCGAAGAGATCGCCCGCGCTTTCCGGCGCGACCTGCGGATAGTCGTAGAGGATGATGGGCGCCGCGAGCATGGTGTCGTGGCGTTCACCGGAACCGACCAGAACGGGCCATAAACCCATGTTCTTGCAACTCGCGACTGCTTCCGCCAACTCGTCCGGTGGTTCGATCGACGAGACGAATGCGGCGCCCTCCACGGCCAGCACCGCATGGCACGACAACAGCGCAAACGATGAAGCGGCATCGCGATTCAAACGCTGCGGTTCATCAACCGGCGTCACGTTGACTATGCGGACCGTCAGCCTGAAAGTGCCTTCACCGATCTGCGTAGCGCAGCACTCGACGCGACCTTCGATCGCCGCCCGTGTGCGCACAAGCACTCCGTGCACGCGGCCGTCCGTTTCCGTCAGCGGTTCCACGGCGCGGCTGCCCGCCAGTGAAAACGGCAACCGTAATCCCTGTCTACATAATTCGCCAAGCGTCAATACGGGAACCTCGACGTGCTGCTCACCAGCTTCCTGCCACGCGTCGAAACGCCGGCCGCCGACTTCCAGCGAAACCACCGATCGGGACGACGAACCCTCATCCAGTGCCGTACCCGCCGCCGCTGGCTCGTTCAGTTCACGCACATCCCGTTCGATCAAATGCAGGAAACATGGGCGCACCGTCACCCGCGTTTCGTCGCCGCCTTCAATCAGGCATTCGGTTTGCATAATCGACGCATCGCTGCCGGACCAGTCGGCCCATGTCTGCGGATACACGCTGCCAAAGGTCCAGCGCTGCCGATTCTTCACCGACGATGCTCGATACGGATAAAGCATGTATCCCTCATACAGCACGGCCTGAACGATCCCTTCGATGGCGTTCATTGCAAGCCTCCGTGCTCAGGCCACGCCGGTTCGCTGCGGCGCTCGTCCAACAAGGCCGTGAGCGCTTCGTCCCAGCCGGTCAAGCCTTGCTCTATGCGGTAACGCTCCAGCCGCTCAAAGACCCCGCGTTGCACCGACAGCCATGCGATGTTCGGGTAGTAGTAATCGCGCATCGCCCGCCAGGTCGCTACCGGCAGGCGGAACGCGGCTTCCTTGTGCCAGGGAACACGCGCGACCTGCAGCGTGCCGTCACTCTCGCGATAAAAAATCGTGCCACTGAATTGCAGCATCAACGGAATTTCGCCGTCGCCCAGCGCATCGAAATACTTGGCCGCCGCGACATTGAAGTCGAACGTGCACGGCACCGGCAGATCGACCGTGCAGGTATCGGTGAACGAAGGAACGGCCGCACTTGCGTGGGTCCACAGCAGGGTCCGCAACGTCTGCGACCAGCGCTGGGGTACACCGAATAATTCGCTGAGGCGCGCCTGATCGACCGGCTGATAAGTTCGCCGGGTCGCTTCTATCTGTATCTGGCAATGCAGCGCGAGACTGGCGATTTCCTCTTGCGCCGTCGGCGGCTCCGACGAGCCTTTATTGGTCACGCGCAGCTTGAACAACAGCAGCGGTGACACCGAATGCAGCGCGACCTCAGCACCCTCGACGACGAAGTCAAGATCAGGCATTCGGCACTCCCTCGGGCAAACGCTCGCCCACTTTCAGCGCCGCAAAACACGCGTGGATTGCGCGCCACGCATCTACACCGCCCGACAATCCGCGCCAGCGCGCCCGGATCACGCCGGTCAGCGCATAACACTGGTCGATAGGCACGCGGAAATACTCGCGCGCGCCTTCCACGCGATTCACCAACAGCGCTTCGACATCAGGTTCGAGCGTGTCGAGCATAGGGTTGTCGGCAACCAGACGGTCCCACGCGCTCAGATCAAGCGCCGACTGCAGCGCGCCGGCAGCGCCCGGGTACATCGCAATCACACGTTGCGCGGTCGAGTCCCTATAGAAAAACGCAATGCCGATCGGGATCGCCAACGCGTCCCATTGTTCATCGCTCAGATGAAACTCCTTGAGCCAGCGAACGTTGTCCGGCACGCGCTTGTAGCGCGCGTTTTGCTGGTTTCCGAACAGCAACGCGCACGCGCGGCAGCAGCAACGCAGCGCGTTTTGTTCCATCTCGACCAGATGAGGATGAGTGCCGTCGAGCGGTTCGCCGCACAGCTCGCAGAGAGCAGTCAGCGGCGGCCGGGCGAACGTGCGCAGCGCAGCGACCCAGCCGCGTTGCCCGGGTTGTTCCCCTGCGCGTGCGTTCATGATGTTGGCAGCGTTGCGACAAACCGCAGCTCGTGGACATTGACGTCCGGCATCCCGTCTATTTCAATGCGCGCCACGTCCGGCGCCTGTTCGAAGATCGCCCGCTCGATATCGTTCTGCACATCGGCAGGCGTGACGTGCTTGCCAGTCAGCACGCCCGCCAGGCGAACGCGTACCAGGTCCTCCCGTGCATCGACCAGTTCGATCCTTACGCCTTGCGCACCAAGCGGCGCCCGCAGCCCGTCCACCGCGTGCGCGACGCGGCTTGCCAGGTCCTGCGGATGCAGCCCATGCAGCAACAACAATGCGCTGACCTGTTTGTCCCGCACCAGCCGGGCGACGATCGGACCCTCGGCGCCATCCGCCTCGGTCACGATCTCGGCCAGCCGGGCGAGACCGCTTGCATGCAACTCGAGCACCACCTGCAACAGAGCCTGCGCAATATCGCGGGCATGCGTTTCGTCCAAAGTCCACAGCGCTGCAATCAGTTCATCGATGCGCCGCTGTTGTTCTTCAAGCACGCGCGCGTCGCTCATGAGTGCCCTCCCGGCTTCATGCCCGGCGGAACGCCAAAGGTGGGCGAATGCGCGACATCGACGGTCTTGCCATCCCCGACATACATATGAACGCCGCACGGCAGACATGGATCGAAGCTGCGCACAGCACGCATGATGTCGATGCCCTTGAACTTGTCCGGCCCGTTCTCTTCGAAGATGGGCGTGTTTTGCACGGCGTCTTCGTACGGTCCGGGCGTGCCGTAGATATCGCGCGGATTCGCATTCCACGGGGTTGGCGGATACGGGTGGTAGTTCGCTATCTTGCCGCCCTTGATCACCAGATGATGCGACAACACCCCGCGCACCGCTTCATGAAAACCGCAGCCGATGGCTTCGTCGGGTACCTCGAACGGCGTGAAGGTGCGTGTATGGCCCGCATGCAATTCGGCCAGCGCCTTCTCCGCGAAATGCAGCGCACACGCCGCCGCATAGGCCTGGAAATAGGTCCGCGCGCGGTCACGTTCAATCGCGTTGCTCCACTTCGGGATCTTCCATTCGAACTCGACTTCGGGTTTAAGCGCGGTCTTCGGCAAATAAATCTTCACGCTGTGCCCCGTCGACTTCACATAGCCGATATCCACCAGGCCCGCGAGCGCGGTCGCCCACAACCGTGCGATCGGACCGCCGCCGGTATCGAGCGCGAGGTAATCGCCCGTGCGCTTGTCGTACCAGCGCGGTGACATCACCCACGTGTAGTTGCCGTCGAACTTGCGTTTCTGCGGCCGCGGCAACGTGGTCTGGTTCCACGGATGCTTGCGGTCGATCGGATTGCCGAGCGGATCTTGCCGGACAAAGGTTTCCTCATGATCCCAGTCATCGTAGAACGAGCTGCCCAGCAAAATCCGGATATTCAGGTTGATCTCGACCAGATCGGTGGTCACGAGTTCGCCGTCCACCACTACGCCCGGTGTGACGAACATGCTGCGGCCCCAGTCGGTCATCGACTTGTAGTTGTAGTCACATACGTCCGGGTCCTGGAACGAACCCCAGCAGCCCAGCAGGATGCGCCGGCGGCCGACTTCCTCGTAGCCCGGCAGCGCTTCATAAAAGAAATCGAACAGGTCGTCATGCAGCGGCACGACCTTCTTCATGAACTCCACATACTTCATCAGCCGCGTGATGTAGTCGGTGAAAAGCTGCACGGTCGGTACCGTCCCCACGCCACCCGGATATAGCGTTGACGGATGCACGTGCCGCCCTTCCATCAGGCAGAACATCTCGCGCGTATAACGGCTTACATGCAGCGTCTCGCGATAGAACTCGCCCGTGAACGGATTCAGCGCGGTCATGATGTCCGCGATGGTCTTGTAGCCGTGGATCTCCGCATGCGGCGCGGCGGCCTTCTGCGCTTTCGCCCAAACGCCGGGGTTGGTCTCCTTGACCATCTGCTCGCAGAAATCCACGCCAACCAGGTTGTCCTGGAAGATGTTGTGATCGAACATGTACTCGGCCGCTTCGCCAAGATTGACGATCCATTCCGCGATGTTCGGCGGCTTTATGCCGTAGGCCATGTTTTGCGCATACACCGAGCAGGTCGCGTGGTTGTCGCCGCAGATGCCGCAGATACGGCTGGTAATGAAATGCGAGTCGCGTGGGTCCTTGCCCTTCATGAAGATGCTGTAGCCGCGAAAAATCGACGACGTGCTGTAGCACTCGGCGACCTTGCGTTGCTCGAAATCGATCTTCGTATAAATGCCGAGACTGCCGACGATCCGCGTGATCGGGTCCCAGTTCATCTCGACCAGTTTGGCAGGCTGTGACGCCTGGCCCGACTTCAATTCAGGTGCCGCGATATCCGCCATGACCCCCTCCTGGATACTTCTGTCTCTCGCGGAAACCGTCGTAATGCTAACCATCAGCGACGGTTTCCATGCCTGTTCCACAAAGCCGTTCAGCGACGATAGCCAGTCGTCAGCGTGGGACGGTTATGCCGCCATTTCGGTTCCTGGTTGACGGTCGAATTGGTCAGCTTGCGCAGGCTGCGGATCAGTCCGCCGTAAGACTTGATGAGATTCGACGAAAGGACCGCGCCCGGGGGCTCGTCCATGAACGGCATGAACTTGTCAGGGAACCCGGGCATGGTGCAGCCGATACAGATTCCTCCGACGTTCGGGCACCCGCCCACGCCGTTGATCCAGCCGCGTTTGGGGACGTTACAGTTGACCACCGGCCCCCAGCATCCGAGCTTGACGATACAGTTCGGACTGCCATATTCCTTCGCGAAAAGAGCCTGTTCGTAGGAGCCCGCGCGATCGCAACCGTCGTGCACCGTGCGCTGGAACAGCCACTTGGGACGAAGCGCCGCGTCCAGCGGAATCATGGGGGCGAGGCCTGCGAGTTGATACAGCAGGTATAGCAGCGTCTCCATGAAGTTGTCTGGCTGAACCGGACAACCTGGGACGTTCACGATAGGCAGGCCGGCTTTCGATTTCCAGTCCCAGCCAAGATAGTCTGCTAGGCCCATGCAACCCGTGGGATTGCCTTCCATCGCATGAATGCCGCCGTAGGTCGCGCACGTGCCCGCACCAACCACGGCCAGCGCTTTAGGCGCGAGGCGGTCAAGCCATTGCGGGATCGTGATGGGTTCATGCGTGTCGGGGTCCGTTCCCATGGCGGCCCAGTACCCCTCTCGATTGATTTTCTCGTTCGGAATCGAACCTTCCATGACCAGCACGAAGTTATCCATCTCATCCCGCGCTGCAGCATGAAACGGCGCCATGAATTCCGAGCCGTTTTCATAAGCCAGCACCGGATTGTGCAGATGAACCTTCGGCAGTCCGGGAATTGCGCCGAGCAGCACGTCTTCAATGCTGGGCTGAGTAGCGGCGGTAATCGATACGGAATCGCCGTCGCAACCGAGGCCCGCGGTGATCCACAGGATGTGTACTTCTTTCAGTGCAGGGGCGTGTTGAGTCTTGCGGCCATAGGGAATGGCGCTTACCGGATCCATGATGGAACCTCCTCGCCTGCTGGCGAATGTGTGACGTCCCCGCGGATTGCAACGTGTCCGTTGCCGGCCGTGGCGGGGAACCGCCTTTGGCGAACAAGCGGTCGCAGCGATCAATGGTTAGTCGCCATAGCCGGGCTGTTCGCTCGTCTCTCCGGTGCGCGTCGGGCCGATAGTTAGACCGTGACTAACCCTATCGCCTGCATGACCGTGTTTTTTATTCTCTTAAATATAGTTCGTAACGGCGGTCAATCAACCGGTTTCTGCGAAGGTTTTCCCGGATTGGATTGATAACGCGGCACCTTCGCTGACGGTCGGGTTTCTTAATACGCAAAGGAGAGATACTTGTTAAGCACTCGGGCGCGGAAGAGATCGCGCTCGCCGGAAACGACCATCACACGCACATCCGACACACGGCGGTCACGTGAATACCGCATGATCCGATTCTCCATCGGTACTTTCTGCCATGAAACTTTCCGCTTCTTAAGCGTTGGTAAGTTCTGCCGTAACCTACGTAATGGAACGTGATCTTAGACTGCCTCCGGCTTGGGGATCCGTCCCGAGCGGAAAACTCCCCCGACAGCGGAGTGCCTCGCCGGAAGCATGTATGCACGCAACCCAGCCACTGTCGAGTGTGGCATTGATCCTTTCGTCGGCGCTCGGCGACTCGCTGCTGATGATGACCGTTGCACGCAACCTTCGATTGAACGGCGTGGCGGTCACGGTGTTCGGCCAGCAAATCAATACCATGCGGAGCTGGTTTCCCGGCATGGATATTGAACCCGAACTGAGGCCAGACGACTGCGCGGAACAACTCGCCCGCTTCGACACGGTGATCCAGCTCCACGCCAACAAGCCGTTCGTGAACCTTGAGCGGCTGCATCCCAAGGTCATCATCCTGGCCCACCTGTGCAGCGCCAATTCGACAGAGTCGATGGCCGAACGCCTCACCCGTTTCTGCCGCGACGAACTGCGCCTTACCCTCGTCGATAAGGGCAACGGCATCACGCCCCTGCCCGGTTTGATGCATCGTCAACGTTCGCTGCGTGTGGCGATCCATCCGATGGCAAGCACGACTGACAAATGCTGGCTGCCGTCTCGCTTTATCGGGCTTGCGATCAAGCTGCGGGACAGCGGCTTTGATCCGCAATTTGTCGTGGCGCCCGAGGAACGCGCGCACTGGACGCATATTGAGAAATTCGGGCTCACGCTCGCCGATCTTGGACCGCTCGATCAGGTCGCCGCGTGGCTCTACGAGTCGGGCTGGTTCATCGGTAACGATTCAGGCGTGGGCCATCTTGCATCGAGCCTCGAGATCCCGACGCTATCGCTCTTCATGCGCCGCGGTACTGCCCGCACATGGCGTCCGGGCTGGGGTGTGGGACAGGTTCTGATCGGCAGCGCGTATCTGCCGACCGGGCGGCTCAAGGAGCGTTACTGGAAATACATGCTGTCGGTGAACAAGGTATCTCAGGCATTCGACCGGCTGCGCGCACTGACTGCGAGCGCATGAATACGTCCATCACATCGTCCGCTCTTCGCGCCCCGGTCGGCCGGGTAGCGTTCGTCGCGTCCAACGCAATCGGCGACACGCTCGTGTCGATGGTGATCGTCAGGAACCTGATCGACAACGGCATCGACGTCACCGTTTATGGCACGCCCGCGCATGCGCTGCGCCACTGGTTTCCCGGCGTTACTATCCATGCACTTCCGAACGACGGCCTCACTGTTGCGTTCGCCTCGTACGACACGGTCTTCCAGATGCAGTGGAACCAGCCGCTGCGCGATCTCGTCGATGTTCATCCTCACGTGGTCACGTTGCATGACGTTGAATTTGGCGACCGGCCGGGCTGCATGGCGCAGCGCTTCGCTGACTTTTGCCGGGACGATCTGGCGTTGAGCACGCCGGTGCTGGATAACGGCATGACAGCACCTGCAAGCCTCGTGCATCGAAGGAATGGCAAGCGCGTGATGATTCATCCGGAGGCCAGCACCGAGGACAAGCGTTGGTTCTCGCACCGCTTCGTGAGGCTTGCCCAGCGCTTGCGCAAGCGCGGTTATGACGTGCAGTTCGTGATTGCGCCGCATGAGCGCGAACGCTGGCGTCACCTCGCGGCGCTCGATATTCCGGCGCCTCATTTTGCAGATCTGCATGAGCTTGCGTGCTGCGTGTATGAGTCGGGCTGGTTTATTGGCAATGACTCGGGCATTGGCCATCTTGCGTCCAATCTTGGCATTCCAAGCCTGAGCCTGTTCCGGCGTCGGCGGGTGGCGGAGCGGTGGCGGCCCGCGTGGGGCGTGGTCGATGTGGTGTTGCCGTGGCAGTGGGTGCCGACCGCGTATCTGAAAGAGAAACTATGGCGGCAGACGCTGACGTGTAACCGCGTGCTAACGGCGTTCGCGCGGCTGACACGGCAGGCAGCGCGCATGAACGGTTGAACGTAGCAGTGAGCGCGACGGCTAAGCGTAGCTGCTCGCTGCAGAGACTTGCTTGCGTGCCGGTTCCAGCGGCTTGACATCGAGTTCATCGTATTCCCCAGGAGCGGTGTTCATCCCGGACGGGGTGAAGACATAACCGCGTCCTCGGATGGTCTGGATCAGGCGAGGCATTGACGGGTCGGCTTCGACAATTCGCCGCAATCGGCAGACGAGTACGTCCAGTGAGCGGTCGCAATGTCCTTCGCCGGCGCCGCGCAATTTATCGGCGATGATGCGTCGTGACAGCACCCCGAGCGGATGTTCCGCGAATAGGCGCAGCAATGCGAACGTGCTCGAATGGAGGGCGACGGGCACGCCGCGGCGGGTCAGCATGTGAGCGCGGAAATCGAGGACGAAATCGCCGATGGTGCATCTTCCTGTTGTACTCGCCGGCGTTCGGGATTTGTGTGGCGCGCGGCGCAGTACGTTCTCGACTCTCGATAGCAGTTCGCGTGGATTGCACGGCATTCTGATGTAATCATCGGCGCCGAGTTCGAGGCATACGATCAGTTCCACCGAGTCGAGGGTGTCTCCGATCACGATTACCGGTGTGTCATGGCCGGCGTGTTGCAAGGCCCGGAGCACGGCCGATGCGTTCATGTCGGGCAGGCCATCGCGCAGCACGATTAACGCGGGGACATCGTTGTGGTTCATGGCGGTGATTAATGCGCTGCCGCTGCTGAGCGTGTGGACGTCGGTGTAGCGGGTTTTCAAGGCATCGCGAAGGTTCCCGTGGATGGACGGGTTGGCCTCTACAAAAAAGATGCGGGTTTTCATTTGGGATCATCAGGGATAGGAGGGGTTTTTTGTGGCCGATCACAGGTTCTTGCGTTGGCGGTCGAAGTCGGTGCTGGGTTGCTAGGTTTTAGGGTTAGCGGTCGGGTTCATTGCCGGGTTGCTGCTTTTTAGGTTTTTGCGCGTTTTATCTTGGCTGATTTCTTTATCACTATTAGCCACTGCGCGTGGCGGCGCGTCATTTCTTGGTCCTTAGCGACAAAGAAACGAAGCAAAGAAAACGCTTTCAACTCTCTAAAAATTAAGTGTCCACAGCGTGCAGTTCCATTTCATGGGTACCCCAAAAGTACGGTGCTCGCCAGAGCGAAGGATGTGTGAAACCCTCCTTCTCGCGAATCCTGACAGTAAAACGCTTCGCCCCGTACGCTCTCGGGCAAGCACCAGTGCCCCACGTTCCCGCACGGCCGCACGCGTATTTGCCGCTGTGGTGCTTCGCGGGTTAGCTATTAGTTTGCATTGTTATTTGTCGGTTTTAGGCCTTACGCATTCTGCAGGTAGTTTAAAAATGGTTCGGCATGCGTACAAATTCGGTGGAAGGTTTTCCGCGGATAGCGCGGGGCGCTCCTTGGGCGGGTTCAGTCGTTAGTGCTAGCCCGAGAGCGTACGGGGCGAAGCGTTTTACTGTCAGGATTCGCGAGAAGGAGGGGTTCAAACATCCTAAGCTCTTGCGAGCACCGTGCTTTTGGGGCACCCATGAAATGGAACTGCACGCTGTGGACACTT